>JAAYBB010000090.1 GCA_012719075.1 Clostridiales bacterium
CGCTACTGTGAGGAGCACTTGAAAAACCGGAACTCGCGTCCTGCGGACGCTCAAACAGCCGGTTTTTCTGCGCACTCCTTCCATTTGGTTCCGAGGCGCAAACAATTTCTTGAAGCCATTAGGCTTGTCGAGGTACTCCTTAATTGTTTTTTTGGCCCCTTAAGCCCGGTGGCAGACCGCAAATCAAGTCTTTCCGGGCAAAGTTTCCATTTTAAGTGATAAACAATCCGCCCCCCAGACGCGAAGCGGATCGGATGGGAGGAACGCGTGGAAAAATCAGTTGTCTGAGCACCCGCAGGGTGCGAGTCCTGATTTTTCGAGTGTTCCTCTGACACTGGCGCACGGCCCCCAACATATTTACTTGAGCGATCGGCACCCGACGTATTTGTTTGGTCCTTTATCTTTAACCTGGTCCCTTATCATTTATAGGGGGCCGGGCGCACTTTAGCGGCGCCGGGGGGCCCGGGTCATTCATCAGCAAAATAAGCGCACTTATTTTGCTGATCCCTTCAGGTGTGTCGCCTTGTGACGACCGCCCACCTGCGCCAAGGCTTTGGCGCAGGTGCAGGGGGTATCGCGGCCGTAAGGCCGCGTATCTAGGGGGACAGCGTCCCCCTGGAAGCCTTCGCTTTGCCCCCGGCGGTTTTGGTACTTTTGACGCCCAAAAGTACGCTGCGGCCCGCAGGCCGCGAAACCATCCCGCCCCGCGGCCCGCGGCCGCGATCTTTAGAAGGATGGCAAGTAAGGCAGCGCCCTTTCCGGAGGGCACGGCCCATCCCCCAAGAGGCAGCTCTGGCAAGGCAACCCCTGATCTTGGCGGCCACATCCGCAAGGGGCCATGGCGCAAGGTGTTGCCTGCCTTGGGCGAGGGGACCCTTCCCCGGCGCCCTGCCCGGGCCCCGGAGGAACAAAAAGGGGCCCCCGCCCCCTTTTCCGCCGCGCCCCGGGTATGCTATACTCTAGGGGTATCTTTTAAACAGCGGAAGGGGGCTGTGCCCATGGACCGATCCGAACTCTGCCGCCTGCTGGACGAGCAGGGCATCCCCTACGAGCTGGCCGAGCACCCCGCCGTCTTCACGATCGAGGAGATGGAGCGCCTTGGGCTGTCGGGGGACGGCGAGGTGGCCAAAAACCTCTTCCTGCGGGACGGCAAGGGCCGCCGGCACTTTCTTGTGATGGTGCACAAGGACAAGCAGGTGGACCTCAAGGCGCTGCGGGGCCAGCTGGGGGTCTCCCAGCTGGGCTTTGCCTCGGAGGAGCGGCTGATGCAGCACCTCGGGCTGACCCGCGGCGCCGTGACGCCGCTCGGCCTGCTGAACGATGGCGCCGCCGCCGTGGCGCTGGTGGTGGACCGCGACCTGGTCGGCCACCCACGGCTGGGCGTACACCCCAACGAGAACACCGCGACGCTGTGGATCGCC
This sequence comes from Clostridiales bacterium, assembly GCA_012719075.1. Lineage (GTDB taxonomy): Bacteria > Bacillota > Clostridia > Oscillospirales > Feifaniaceae > JAAYBB01. The sequence goes on from JAAYBB010000090.1 coordinate 1,422, forward strand.
TACCGCGACCTCGTCGGCCTGATCGAGCGGCGGGGAAACCCCGTCCTGGTGGTGTCGCTCTAGGGCCGCCCTCTGCCCCGTGCGGCGCCGGCTCAGCGCCCGCCCGACGCCGCGTCGCGCCGAAGCTCGGCCTGCGCGGCGACAATGGCCGAGCGCACCCGCTCCATCAGCTCGGGCAGGTCCTTCTCGTCGCAGCCCTCGGTGGAGACCGGCGGCAGGATGCGCATGCGCACCTCGGCCGGCCGGACCCAGGGGCGGTGGGCCTCATAGAGGTTGTAAGAGCCCTCGAGCGCAATCGGCAGAATGGGTACGCCGGCCGCCACGGCCGCGCGGAAGCCGCCCCGCTTGAAGTCGGCGACCGGACCGCCGCGGCTGCGGGTGCCCTCGGGGAAGATGCACAGCGCGTGCCCCGCCTGCAGCGTCCCCGCCGAGGCCGCCATCAGCTGCCGCAGGGCCTGCCCGCGCTCCTTGCGCTGGATGTTGACGCAGCGGATTCGCCGCATCCACCCGCCCAGCAGCGGAATGTACTGCACCGAGGCCTTGGCCACAAAGCCGAAGACGCGCCCGCAGTGGCCCAGCAGCACCATGATGTCGAAGTTGCCCTGGTGGTTGCTCATCAGCATCACGCCGCCCGGCGGCATGTGCTCGAGCCCCTCGACCCGGACCCGGGCGCCGGCCAGCCAAAGGCAACAGCGCGCCCAGGCCGAGACCACCCCAAACAGCAGCCGCTGCCTGCGCGCCTCGTTGCGCGAGAACAGAAAGTACAGGTGGAGCGGCCAGGCGGCCACCAGGTAGAGCACCACGCCCAGCAGAAAAAAGAGGGTTCGAAGCAGGGCAAACACCCCTTCCGCCTGTCAATTTTGTCGGAAAAGTACAGCTATTATAGCAGATCTCCGCGCGCTTGTACAGCCGTTTTAGGGGGCTGCGGACCGGCGGTCCGCGCCGCGGACGCGTGAAAATCGGCAAAACAGATGCCCAAAACCAATCAAAAAAGCCCTGCGGGGCGAGGGAACCGGGGAGGAATCGGCATGCACATCCGCCAGACCACCAGCATCGACATCGAGGCCGTCAACGACATTTACCGGTACGCCAAGGCCAACTTCAAGGCGCAGGGCATCGACCAGTGGCAGGGCAAGTACCCCGACGCCGAGGTCATCGCCGAGGACGTCGCCCAGGGCGTCGGCTACGTGCTCGAGGACGGGGGCCGCGTGATCGGCGCGGTGGCCATCACGCAGCTGCCCGAGGAGAGCTACCGCGGCATTTACGACGGGGCCTGGCTGACCGAGGGGGAGCGGTATGTCACGGTCCACCGCATCGCCATCGCCGGGGCGCGCAAGGGGGCCGGCCTCTCCAAGCTGCTGATGCAGGAGGCCGATCGGCTGGCCAGGCAGGTGGGCTGCCCCTCGGTGCGGGCCGACACCCACCCCGACAACCGGGTCATGCAGCGGCTGATGGAGGGCCTGGGCTACCGGCGCTGCGGCATGATTCGCCTGACGCGGGGCGACGAGGCCGCCGGCCTGCGCATGTGCTACGAGAAGATCCTGTAACCTCGGGAGGCCTCAGGATTGGGCCTGGCATGATCTGTCTGATGCACGGCGGCGGGGCCGCCGGCCTGCGCAGGTGTTACGAGAAGATCCTGTAACCTCGGGAGGCCTCAGGATTGGACCCGACATGCTCCGCCTGACGCGGGGCGACGGGGCCTCCAGCCTGCGCAGGTGGCTGCGAGAAGCTGCTCTAGCGCCGGGGCGGCAGGGCCATTATCGTTGTAGGATTATTTTGTCTCAAAATATACGGATTGTCATTTTTACAAAGGAGGACCTGCATGCGATTTCTGGCGGGGGAGGCCGACGTGGTGGTGGTGGGCGCGGGACACGCCGGCATTGAGGCCGGGCTGGCCGCGGCGCGCCTGGGCTGCCGCGTGGTGGTGGTGACCCTCAACCTCGACAGCGTGGGCAACATGCCCTGCAACCCCTGTATCGGCGGCACCGCCAAGGGGCAGCTGGTGCGCGAGATCGACGCGCTGGGCGGCGAGATGGCCAAAGCGGCCGACGCCACCTTTCTGCAGAGCCGCATGCTGGGCCGCGGCAAGGGCCCGGCGCTGCACTCGCCGCGCGTGCAGTCCGACCGCAGGGCCTACCAGGCCTACATGAAGCACTGCCTCGAGCGCACCGAGCGCCTGCACCTGCGCCAGGGCGAGGTGGTGGAGATTTTGACCGAGGAGGGCGCCGTGACCGGCGTGGCGCTGCAGACCGGCGCGGTCTTCTCCTGCCGCGCCGTCGTCCTGGCCACCGGCACCTACCTCAAGGGGCGCATCTTCATCGGCGAGGTCTACCGCGACAGCGGGCCGGACGGGCTGTTCCCCTCGGTGGCGCTCTCGGCCTGCCTGGAGGGGCTGGGCATCCCGCTGCGGCGCTTTAAGACCGGCACGCCGCCGCGGGTGCTGCGCAGCTCGCTGGACCTCTCGCAGATGACGCCGCAGCCCGGCGACAGCGACCCCATCCCGCTCTCGTTCGAGACAAGGGCGCTGCCCCCGAACAAGACGCTCTGCCACCTGATCTACACGGGCGAGCGCACCCACGAGATCATCCGGCGCAACCTGCACCGCTCCCCGCTGTTCGGCGGGGCCATCACGGGCGTGGGGGCGCGCTACTGTCCGAGCATCGAGGACAAGGTGGTCAAGTTCGCCGACAAGGAGGCCCACCAGGTCTTTGTGGAGCCGACCGGCGAGCACAGCGAGGAGCTGTACGTGCAGGGCATGTCCTCCTCGCTGCCCGAGGAGGTGCAGCTCGAGGTCATCCGCACGCTGCCCGGCTTTGAGCGGGTGCAGGTCATGCGGGTGGCCTACGCCATCGAGTACGACTGCTGCGACCCGCGCCAGCTGCTGCCCTCGCTCGAGTTCAAGCACCTGCGCGGCCTCTATGGCGCCGGGCAGTTCAACGGCACCTCGGGCTACGAGGAGGCGGCGGCCCAGGGCCTGATGGCCGGCATCAACGCCGCCCGCGCGCTGCAGGGCAAGGCACCGGTGGTGCTGCCGCGCAGCAGCAGCTACCTCGGCACGCTGATCGACGACCTCGTGACCAAGGGGACCGATGAGCCCTACCGCATGATGACCTCGCGCAGCGAGTACCGCCTGCTGCTGCGGCAGGACAACGCCGACGAGCGGCTGACGCCCATCGGCCACGACATCGGGCTGATTTCGCCGGCCCGCTACGGGGCCTACCTCGAAAAGCAGGCCCTCATCGAGGCCGAGCTGCGCCGCCTGCGCAGGACCACCGCCTCGCCGGGCGGGGCGCTCGACCGGCTGCTCGAGCAGATCGGCTCCTCGCCGCTGCAGCAGGGGGTGCCCATGACCGAGCTGCTCAAGCGGCCCCACCTGACCTACGACCTGCTGGCCCCCCACGACCCCGGGCGGCCGTCCCTGCCGCGCGAGGTGCGCGAGGAGGTTGAGATCAAAATCAAGTACGAGGGCTACATCGCCCGCCAGCAGCGCCAGCTCGAGGCCGCGGCGAGGCTGGAGCACCGCCGCCTGCCCGAGGACCTCGACTACCGGACCATCCGCGGGCTGCGCATCGAGGCGCAGCAGAAGCTGCAGGCCATCCGGCCGCTGACGGTGGGCCAGGCCGGCCGCATTCCGGGCGTCAGCCCGGCCGACATCTCGGTGCTGCTGGTGGCGCTCGAGCAGTGGAGGAGGGACGGCCATGCATGAGCCGATTTACCGCGAGGCGCTGGCCCGCGGGCTGGACGAGTGGGCGCTGGAGCTGCCCGAGCCGGTGCAGCAGCGGCTCTGCCGCTACCTTGCGCTGCTGTTTGAGAAAAACAAGGTCATGAACCTGACCGCCGTGACCGAGCCGGGCGAGATGGTGCGTCGCCACCTGCTGGACAGCCTGGCGCCCATCAAGCTGGGCCTGCTGGAGGGGCCCTGCGCACTGGCCGACATCGGCACCGGGGCCGGCCTGCCCGGCCTGCCGCTGGCGCTGGCCCGGCCGCAGGACAGCGTGCTGCTGATCGACAGCCTGCAAAAGCGCATCGCCTTTCTGGAAGAGGTGCTGCAGGCCCTGCCGGCGCCAAACGCCGCCGCCTGCCTCGGCCGGGCCGAGGAGCTCTTTCACGCGCCGGCGCTGCGCGAGGGCTTTGACGTTGTCACGGCCCGCGCCGTGGCCGAGCTGCGCCGGCTGGCCGAGTACTGCCTGCCGGCCCTGCGCGTGGGCGGCCTGTTTTTGCCCTTTAAGTCGGCCGGCGTCGAGCAGGAGCTCGAGGAGGCCAGGAACGCCATCGGCACACTGGGCGGAAAGCTGGAGCGGGTGCTGGTCTACCGCGTGCCGGGCGAGCCGGCCGAGCGGCTGCTGCCGGTTATCCGCAAGGTGCGCGGCACCGACGCCAAGTACCCCCGGCGGCAGAGCCAAATTAAGAAAAACCCGCTGTGAGGGGCGGGGAAGGCCCTTGGGAAAGGGCGCTGCCCGTGCGAGGGCGGCGCCCCTTGTTTTAAGGATTTCCTTTGTTTAGGGGGCCCCTTTGTTTAAGGTCGCGGTCGCGGGCCGCGGGGGCAGGAGGATTTCGCGGCCTGCGGGCCGCATCGCACTTTTGGGCGTCAAAAGTACCAAAACCGCCGGGGGGCAAAGCGTAGCTTCCAGGGGGTACCCGTACCCCCTGGATACGAAACCGCAAAGCGGTTTCGATACCCCCGGCAAACGGGCCAAGGCTTTGGCCCGTTTGGGCACCCGCCACAAGGCGGGATGCCTGTAGGGATCGGCAAAATAAGTGCGCATATTTTGCCGATGAATGATCCGGACCCCCCGGCGCCTCTAAAGTACGCCCGGCCCCCTATAAAATGATAGGAGCCAAGCAAAGGTGTGGAGTGCCATTCATTCAAGTAGACCTGTGCGCTCAAATGAAAGCAGTTGGGGGCCGTGCGCTGAGGGCAGAGGAACACTTGAAAAATCAGGACTCGCACCCTGCGGGTGCTCAGACAACTGATTTTTCCACGCGTTCCTCCCATCCGATACGCTTCGCGCCTGGAAGTGGAGGCTTACCGCCCGGGGTGAATATCTTGGACCGGTTTTCTCCCGCCCAAGTCAGATATGATTGTAATTGCCTCCCCAATAAAAATCGCGGTCCAAGACCGCGATTTTTATTGGGATTGTGGAGTAAAGCAAACGGCTGATCCGGACTTCTTGGTCCGCACCAAAGGGGACGGCCTATTGGACAGCTTGGTGCTTTATTGGGTAAGCAGCGCTATGAAAAGCTCCATGGACCCAAGAACCTGTTTTGCACCTCGGAACCGATATGGAAGGAGCATGCAGAAAAACCGGCTGTTTGAGCGTCCGCAGGACGCGAGTTCCGGTTTTTCAAGTGCTCCTCACAGTAGCGCCCGGCCCCCAACAAATTTACTTGGGGACGTGGTACTTGCACGTTTGTTGCCCGCTCATTGCAGGCTTGGGCCCTTCATTATTATTAGGGGGCCGGGCGCACTTTAGAGGCGCCGGGGGGTCCGGGGGCCTCGCAACGCCCCCGGCGGCTTTTGCCTCCTTTTGCCCGCCGCAAAAGGAGGTGGTTTTGGTGCTTTTGCCACTCAAAAGCACGACCTTTCCCTGCGGCCCGCAGGCCGCGGCCTTTTATGGCGTAGGGCGTAAGGTCATATCCTTACATGCGGAGACAAGACCTGCGCTACGGGAGGGATCCTGGGCAGCCGGATATGCCCTTAGGTGGCCCACCCGCCCCGGGGGACCGCCGGGCAAGGGGAGCTTCAGGCGATGGGCCTTCACGGGGGTCACCCTCAGACATTCCGCCCTACGGCCCCGGCCGCTCCAAGGGGCCGCCCGGCCGGCCGGCCCAGGCCAGCAGGGCCTGCGGCTCGTTGGGCAGGCGGCCGGCCATGACCTCGTGCAGCATCGCGTCGAGCAGCGCGCCCAGCGCCGGCCCCGGCCGGTGTCCGGCCGCGATCAGCTCCCGGCCGCCCACGGCCAGGTCGGCGCGCCGCCAGCACAGCCGCTCCGCGAGAATTTGCTCGAGGCGGGCCTCCACGCCGTCGATGCGGGCCAGCTTGTCGGCCAGCCCGACCGGGTTCTTGCCCATGATGTCGGCCCGCTGCACCAGCAGCAGCTGGCGCAGCGCCGGCTCGCCCAGGCGGTTCAGCATGCGCCGCACCGCCGGCAGCTCGGGCGGCGTGTGCAGGTCGTGGTGCCGGATCAGCCGCAGCACCTGCTCCCGCGTGTCGTTTTCGTAGCGCAGGCGGCGCAGCACCCGGTCGGCCATGCGCAGGCCGGCCTCGGCGTGGCCGCGGAAGTGGTCCCGCCCCTCGGCGTCGGTAAAGCGGCAGGCCGGCTTGCCGACGTCGTGCAGCAGCATGGTCAGCCGCAGCGCCGGCTCGGCCGGGATGTTGCGCAGCGTCTCCAGCGTGTGGGTCCAGACGTCGAGGTGGTGGTGGGGCGTGTTTTGCCGCTGCATGACCGTCGGCGCCAGCTCCGGAATCAGCGTGAACAGGATGGGCGCAAAGCGGGCCAGCACCGGCGCCGCGTGGTCGCCGCACAGCAGCCGCGTCAGCTCCTCGCGCAGCCGCTCGGGCGAGACGCGGCACAGGCTCTCAGCCTGCGCAAGCGCCGCCTTGGCCGTGTGGTCCTCGACCGCAAAGCCCAGCTCGGCGGCCAGGCGCAGCGCCCGCAGGATGCGCAGCGCGTCCTCTGCAAAGCGGTCCCTTGGCTCCCCGACGCAGCGGATCAGCCCGGCCGCAAGGTCGGCCCGGCCGCCGAAGGGGTCGATCAGCCCCCGCTCGGGGTGGAGGGCCATGGCGTTGACCGTGAAGTCGCGCCGGGCCAGGTCGGGCAGGAGCTCGGGCACAAAGGTCACGCGGTCGGGGTGGCGCCCGTCGGAGTAGCCGCCGTCCATGCGAAAGGTGGTGACCTCGTAGGGCCCCCCCTCGAGCAGCAGCGTCACGGTGCCGTGGGGGAGGCCGGTCGGCAGCACCCGGTCCCCGTCAAACAAATCGCTCACCTGCGCCGGCGTCGCCGCCGTGCCGATGTCCCAGTCCCGCGCAGGCCGCCCCAGCAGGCCGTCCCGCACGCAGCCGCCCACGGCGTAGGCCGGATGGCCGGCCCGCTCCAGCCGGGCGATCAGCTCCAGCACCCCCTGCGGCAGCGCGGGGAGTCCATTCTGCGGGCCGCTCACGTGCGGCAGCGCTCAAGCAGGCCGGCCTGCTCCAGCGCCCTCTCCATCGTCTCGCCGATCAGGTCCAGCGTGTCGGCCACCGGGATGCCGCAGGCCCGCACGGCCTCGATCTTTTCGGCCGCGCCGCCCTGGCCGCCCGAGATGATGGCGCCGGCGTGCCCCATGCGGCGCCCCTCGGGCGCCGTGCGCCCCGCAATGAAGGCCACGACCGGCTTGCGCAGGCGGTCCCTGATCCACGCGGCCGCCCGCTCCTCGCCGCTGCCGCCGATCTCGCCGATCATGACCACGGCCAGCGTGTCCTCGTCCTCGGCAAAGGCCTGCAGCACCTCGATAAAGCCCTCGCCGCGGATGGGGTCGCCGCCGATGCCGACCGCCGTCGACTGGCCGATGCCGCGCGCCGTCAGCTGGTCCACGGCCTCGTAGGTCAGCGTGCCCGAGCGGGACACCACGCCCACGTGGCCGGGCTTGCAGATGTCGCCGGGCAGGATGCCGATCTTGCAGGCCCCCGGCGTGATGAGCCCGGGGCAGTTGGGGCCGATCAGCTTGGTGTGGCCCTGCGCCAGAACGCGCTTGACCGCCACCATGTCGCGCACGGGGATGCCCTCGGTGATGCAGACGCACAGGCGCAGCCCCGCGTCGGCCGCCTCGAGGATCGAGTCGGCGGCGTGGGCGGGCGGCACATAAATGACGCTGGCGTCGGCGCCGGTCGCCCGCACGGCCTGCTCCACGGTGTCGAAGACCGGCAGCCCCAGCACCTGCTGCCCGCCCTTGCCGGGCGTGACGCCCCCGACGACCTCTGTGCCGTACTCGAGCATGCGCTCGGTGTGGAACAGGCCCTGGCTCCCGGTGATGCCCTGTACGATCACGCGGGTCCCGCCGTCACAGTAAATGCTCATCTGCCGGCACCTCCCGTCAGTCTCACAATGGTTTCAACGGCCCTTTTCAGGTCGTTTTCGGGCGTGATGGCCAGGGCCGAGTCGGCCAGGATGCGGGCGCCCTGTTCGGCGTTGGTGCCGCGCAGGCGCACCACCAGCGGCAGCGCAAGCTCCACCCGCCGGGCCGCCTCCACAATGCCCTCGGCCAGCTGGTCGCAGCGCATGATGCCGCCGAAGATGTTGACCAGGATGCCCCTGACGTTCCCGTCCCCCAGCAGCAGGCGGAAGGCCCCGGCCACCTTGTCGGCGCCGGCGCCGCCCCCCACGTCGAGGAAGTTGGCCGGCTGCGCGCCCTGCGCCTGGATGAGGTCCATCGTGGCCATGGCCAGCCCGGCGCCGTTGACCATGCAGCCGATGCTGCCCTCGAGCGGGATGTAGCTGAGCTTCAGGGCCGAGGCCTCCACCTCGCGCGGGTCCTCCTCGAGCGGGTCGCGCAGCGCCGCGAGGTCGGGGTGGCGGAACAGCGCGCTGTCGTCGAAGCTCAGCTTGGCGTCGAGTGCCAGCAGCCGCCCCCCGGCGGTCTCGACCAGCGGGTTGAGCTCGACCAGCGAGCAGTCCCGCTCGACAAACAGCCGGTAGAGCGCCTGCGCAATGTCCTCAAAGTCTTGCGCGGCCTGGCCAGAGAGCCCCAGTCCCGCCGTGAGGTTGCGCAGCTGAAAGCGCCGCAGCCCCACCAGCGGGTCGATGCGGGCGCGCAGGATGCGCTCGGGGCGATGTTTGGCCACCTCCTCGATCTCGGTGCCCCCCTCGGCCGAGGCCATCAGCACGGTGCAGCCGCTGTCCATGTCCAGCAGCAGCCCGAGGTAGAACTCCCTGGCGATGTCGACGGCCGGCGTCACCAGCAGGCGGTTGACCCGCCTGCCGGCCGGCCCGGTCTGGGGCGTGACCAGCGTGCTGCCCAGCAGCGCCGCGGCAATCTCCCCCACCTGCTCCGGGCTGTCGGCCAGGCGCACGCCGCCGGCCTTGCCCCGCCCGCCGGCGTGGATCTGCGCCTTGACCACAAGGCGCCCCCGGGGCAGCCCCTGCGCGGCGGCCGCCGCCTCCCCGGCCGTGAAGGCCACCGCTCCGCCCGCATTTGGAACGCCGTAGGCCCCGAGCAGGTCCAGGGCCTGGTGCTCATGGATTTTCAACGGGATCCCCCCTTTTTGATTCGGCTGTCTCTGGTCTGTAGGCTTATTCTTCCCATGCTTTTTATTCTATCAAAGGCAGACTTTTCTGTAAACGCACGGCGGCGTTTTTGTTGGATTCCCCCGCCCCATCATGTATAATGGGGGTATGTCCGCCGCCCCGGCGGACCCCGATCAACAACCCGGCTGGAGGGAAGTAGGCATTGAGTCATATTTTAATCATTGAGGACGAGCGCACGATTGCCGACATCATCGTGTTCAACCTCGAGAAGGAGGGCTTTTCCACCACGGTGGCGGCCGACGGCGAGGAGGGGCTGCGGCTTTCATTGCGCGACGGCATTGACCTGATCCTGCTCGACGTCATGCTGCCGCTGATGGACGGCTGGACGCTGCTGTGCGAGCTGCGCAAGACCCGGTCGACGCCGGTCATCATGCTGACCGCCCGCGAGGAGGAGCTGGACAAGATCCACGGCCTTGAGCTGGGCGCCGACGACTACATCACAAAGCCCTTCAGCATGAACGAGCTCAAGGCCCGCATCCGCGCCAACCTGCGCCGGGTCGGCTACGCCGTGCAGGACCGCCCGCGGCGAAGCGCCGTCAAGGGGCTGACCGTCAACCCCGGCCTCATGCAGGTGCAGCGGGAGGGCGAGGTGGTCGACCTCTCGGCCAGGGAGTACGCGCTGCTGACGCTGCTGATGGAAAACCCCGGCCGCGTGTTCTCGCGCGAGGAGCTGCTGTCCCAGGTGTGGGAGTTCGACGGCTTCCTCGGCGACCTGCGGGTGGTCGACGTGATGGTGCGGCGCCTGCGCGAAAAGATCGAGCGGGACCCCTCCGCACCCGAAATCCTGCTGACCCGCCGCGGCGCCGGCTACTTCATCGACGGCGGCGCCCAAAGTACATAACGCCCGACGTCTCTCCGATCGGAAGGTGTGCGATGAAACGATCCCTGCAGGTTCAAATGGTGCTGATCATGACGCTGCTGGCCATCTCGCTGATGCTGGTGGTGGGCGTCATGCTGGTCAGCAACGTCACCTCCTTCTACTACGACAACTTTCTGCAGCAGATGCGGCTCTTCTTCGACACGGCCGAGACGCAGGAGCGCCTCAACGCCCTCGACCGGGCCGATCAGCTGTACGGCTTTTTGCTCGAGGACAACATCCTGCAGCTCGGCTTCAACACCTACCGCAACCTGTACATCTACGCCTACGACGAGGCGCCCGAGGCCGCCCCGCTGCTGGGCAGCGGCGACAACCCCGGCCTGCCCAGCCCCAACCTGCGCGCGGCGCTCTCGGGCCAGACCGGCGACCGCGCCTACATCCACTACCGCTACATGGACTACGCCAAGCCGCTCGACAACTACGTGGTCTACATCAAGGACGACAAGAACCAGGTGCGCGACCTGACCTGGGAGATCGTCATGATCATCGTCGAGATCATGTTCCTCACGATGGTCATCGCCATCTTCTTGTCCTTTTTGCTCTCGCGCACCATCACCAACCCCATCGAGCGGCTGACCCAGGGCGCGGTGCGGGTGGCGGGCGGCGACTTTGAGCCCATCGCGGTCTCCTCCGACGACGAGATCGGCACGCTGACCAACACCTTCAACGAGATGGCCACGACGCTGCAGCAGACGCTGGCCGACATCGAGGCCGACCGCAACAAGTACGAGACCATCTTCTTGCACCTGACCGACGGCCTGCTGGTCTTTGACGGCGGCGGCCTGCTGGTGGACGTCAACCGCACCGTGCGCGACATGCTGGGCGCCGGCCTGCGCCCGGGGGAGACCCGCTTTGAGGACATCTTTGACCGCGAGCGGCTGGGCGTGGACCTGGGGCGGCTGCGCCGCCTGGGCCCGGGGCAGACCGACAGCTGCACGCTCGAGACCCGCGGGCGGGTGCTGCAGGTGACCTTTGCCGCCTTCTCGCTCTCGGAGCCGGGCGGGGCCCTCTCCTCCGAGGGGGCCATCGCCGTGCTGCACGACATCACCGACCAGCAGCGGCTGGAGCTCTCGCGCCGCGAGTTCATCGCCAACGTCTCGCACGAGCTGCGCACGCCGCTGACCAACATCAAGAGCTACACCGAGACGGTGCTCGAAAACCCCGACCTGCCCGAGGACAACCGCACCGGCTTCCTCAAGGTGGCGCTCGGCGAGAGCGACCGCATGATCCGCATCGTCAAGGACCTGCTGACCCTCTCCCGCCTCGACGACGACCGGCTGGACCTGCGCCCGCGCAGCTTTGACGCCGGCGAGCTGGTGCAGCGGGTCTGCGAGGCCATGCAGCTCGACGCCCACAACAGCCGGCACGCGCTGACGCTCGAGATCAACGACCCCGGCCCCGTCTTTGGCGACGACGAGCGGCTGGCCCAGGTGCTGATCAACGTGGTCTCCAACTCGGTCAAGTACACGCCCGAGGGCGGCAAGATCCACATCGAGGCCCACCGCGAGGGGGAGCAGGTGTGCGTCTCGGTGCGCGACAACGGCATCGGCATCCCGCCCGAGGACCTCGGCCGCATCTTTGAGCGCTTTTACCGCGTGGACAAGGCCCGCAGCCGCGAGATGGGCGGCACCGGCCTTGGGCTGGCCATTGCGCAGGAGATCATCCGCGCCCACGGCGGCGACATCGACATCGAGAGCACGCTGGGCGAGGGGACCATGGTCCGCCTGCTGATCCCGGTCGGCGGGCCCGGCTCCGCCCATTCGAACGAACTGCCCTTGCGCCCGGGAGGTGCCCCACACTGAAAGGCCGACCGCTCAACCTGCTTTTGAATATCCTGCTGGTGCTGCTGGTGGTGCTGACGCTGCTTCAGTCGGCCTACCTGCTGATTTTGGAGCGCCTGTACCCCTACAACACCGGCCCCCTCTCGGCCTACCGCCTGCTGGCCGACGAGCTGATCGCCACCCGGCGGGCCGCGCTGGCCGAGACGGCCGAGGCCTCCGGCCGCGCCCTCTGCCCCTCCTCGGTCACCTGGCTGTCGCCCGAGGGCGACCGCGCGCTGTTCTACGCCGGCGAATTTGAGGCCAACACCGTGAGCGAGGTGCTGGCGCTGGCCGCCCATGTGATGGGCACCACGCGCCCGACCGAAAATCCCGACGCCTTTTCGGCCATGCTCTCCTCCGAGGGGCTGCTGCTCGACCTCGGGCGGCCGCTGCCCGGCAGCCTGCTCTGCGCGCTGCAAAACTGCGCGGGCGGGGACGCACGGCCGGTGCGCCGCCTGCTGCTGGTGCGGGAGGGGGACCGGCTCTCGCTCTGCCTCGACGCCGATTCGGGGCTGCTCTACGAGACCCAGAGTCGCGCGGCGCTGGACGCCTTTGCGCTCTGCGCCGAGACCTTTTTACAGGCCACGCAGGCCGTGCCGGTGGCCGTGGCCGGCCGCGACGGCGGGGCCACCGGCCTGCCCGAGGGCAGCCTCTACGCGCTGGAGCGCCGCACCGCGCTGCCGATGGCCGCGCTGAGCAACCCGCTCTCGCTCTCGCTCGACCAGCCGGTCGAGCCGCTGCGCGACGCCGCGCTGGCCGTCTTCTCCTTCAACAGCAAGACCTTCCGCCGCGGCCGGCAGGAGGACGGCACCCAGCACTTCATCCAAAACAACAGCAGCCTCTCGCTCTCGCCCGACGGCCGGCTGACTTACCGCGCCTCGGAGCCGCGGTACGGGCTGCCGCTGTCCGACCTGCTGTCGGCCGAGCTCGAGACCTACACGCTGGCCCAGGTCATCTCGGGCGGCGCCGAGCTGCTCGAGCGCTGCCTGCGCCCGGTGCTCGAGGGGCGCAGCGGCATCGGCCTGCGCTACATGGGGGCCGAGTTTCTGGCCGGCGAAAACCGCCTGCTGCTCTACTACGACTACGCCGTCTGCGGCCTGCCGCTGGCGCTCGGGGAGGGCCGCTTTGCCGCGGTGCTGCAGTACGAGATGGGGGCCTTTGTCGGGGCCACGGTCCTCTGCCGCCAGATCGACCTCTCCCGCACGCTCTGCTACCCCTCCGGCATCGGGGCGCTGCTGCGCCTGGCCGAGCTCTCGGAGGGCCGCCGCCCCGTCGCCGGCGAGCTGATCTATCCGGGCGAGACCCTGTCGGCCGGCCTCTGCCCGACCTACCGACTTGAGCAGGGAGGCGAGCCGCTTGGAGTGGAATAGGGCAAGGGGCATCCTGATCGCGGTGCTGCTGCTGGTCAACCTCTTTCTGTTCGGCAGCGGGCAGTCGGTGCGGCGGCAGAAGACGCGGCTGCCCGAGGACTACATCCAAACCGTGGCGGCGGCGCTCGAGCGGCGTGGCCTTGAGATCGACAGCGCGCTGATCCCGCGCGACCGCATCTTCCTGCCGCGGCTGACCATCTCCACCGGCGGCGCGCTGCAGCCGCTGATCGAGGCGCTGCTGCAGCAGCAGGCGCCGGCGACGCTGGTCGAGGGCGACGCCACCCACTACAGCAGCCCGGCCGGCGAGGTGGTGCTGCTGACCCAGACCGACCTGGTCTTTACGCCGTCCGAGCCGGCGCTAGACCTGCCCGAGGCGCTGCGGCTGCTGGGGCAGGGCGGCTTTCACCGCGGCGATTTTGCCGAGCTCGAGGGACAGCGGCTGCAGCAGCTGTACGAGGACACCCCGATCGACGGCTGCGGCGTCGCCCTCCTCGGGGGGCGCCTGACCGGCCGGCTGCTGGTGCTCGACGCGCCCCAGGCCGTCTACCCCGAGACCGACCTGATCGACCCGCCCAACGCGCTGATGCTCTTTGCCGCCGCCCAGGGGGCTTCGGCCCCGTCCGGCGGCCGGACGGTGCTGGGCGTCTCGGTGGTCTACCGCATCGGCGCACAGGGCCTCAACACGCTGACGGCCACGCCGGCCTACCGCATCACGACCGAGCGGGGCGCCTACCTCGTGGATGCCGTCAGCGGCGCCGTCAGCCCCTCGACGGACATCCCGGCGGAGCTGCCGCCCGATTTGACCCCCTAAAGGAGGCATCCCCCATGCAACTGGTCCTTCCCTCCCTCTCGCATCAAGCGGAGGCGCTGGCCTTCCGGCAGGCCTTTTTCGACGCCGGCGAGACCACGCTGCACGGCGACGGCGGGCTGTACGCCGCCGCCGACTACGCCGCCTGGGTCGAAAAAGTCACGCGGGACCGCACCGACCCACTCCCCACCTTTGTGCCCGCAACCGTCTACTTTGGCGTCGCGGAGGGCCGCATTGTCGGCATCCTCCAGATCCGGCACTTCCTCAATGAGTATCTGCTGCAGTACGGCGGGCACATCGGCTACAGCGTGTGCCCCACGGCCCGCCGCAGGGGCCACGCCACGGCCATGCTGGCACAGGCGCTTGACGCCTGCCGGGCGCTGGGCCTCGACCGCGTGCTGCTGACCTGCGACCGGGACAACCTCGGCTCGGCCGGGACCATTCAAAAAAACGGCGGCCTGCTTGAAAACGAGGTTGCCGAACCGGACGGCAACCTGTTGCAGCGCTACTGGATCACGCTGTGACCGGGCGGAGGCCAGGTTAAAAAATTGGCAAATTCCGTCCCCTTTGCGCTTTTCTTGGCCTTAGCAAAAATCCCCTTCTCCTGGCGATTTTTCTATGTTATAATAAAGGCGCCTTTTTGGCATGCTATGAATATACCAGTGTATGGAGATAATTTGCTGCATTGATCTCGCGGACAAAGCCGGACCATGCGGCGTCTTTTGATGGGCATCTGCCGGCGGTCACCGCCCTGCCCAAAAATACCGGAGAAGAGACGCGGAGGAAACCAGATGGAACAATATCGCATCAACGGCGGCCGGGAGCTGCACGGCCGTGTGCCGGTCAGCGGCGCCAAAAACGCGGCGCTGGCCATTTTGCCGGCCACCCTGCTCTGCGAGGGGGTCTGCCGCATTGAAAACCTGCCCCAGATCAGCGACGTGCGCATCATGCTGGAAATTTTGGGCATGATGGGGGCCAAAATCCGCTACCTGAAAAAGAACACGGTGGAGCTCGACACCGCCCACGTGCGCAACCTGCCCGCCCCCTACGAGATGGTCAGCAAGCTGCGCGCCTCCTATTACCTGATCGGCACCATGCTGGGCCGCTTTGGCCGCTCCGAGGTGGCGCTGCCGGGCGGCTGCGACTTTGGCCTGCGCCCGATCGACCAGCACATCAAGGGCTTTGAGGCGCTGGGCGCCACCGTGCAGATCGCCGAGGGCGGCATTGTCGAGGCCGAGGCCCCCCACGGCCTGGTCGGCAGCAACATCTACCTCGACGTGGTGTCGGTGGGGGCCACGATGAACATCCTGCTGGCCGCCGTCCGGGCCGAGGGGCTGACCGTCATCGAAAACGCGGCCAGGGAGCCCCACATCGTCGACCTCGCCAACTTCCTCAACACCATGGGGGCCGACATCTCGGGCGCCGGCACCGACAACATCAAGGTCCGCGGCGTCGAGCGGCTCTCGGGCTGCACCTACTCCATCATCCCCGACCAGATCGAGGCCGGCACCTACCTTGCGCTGGGCGCCGCCACCGGCGGCGAAATCACCGTGACCGGCGTGATCCCCAAGCACCTCGAGTCCATCACGGCCAAGCTGGTCGAGATGGGGGCCGACATCCGCGAGGAGGACGACGCCGTCACGGTCGTCCGCCCGCGCAGCCGGCGGCTGTCCCGCATCAATTTGAAGACACAGCCCTACCCGGGCTTTCCGACCGATATGCAGCCCCAGTTCGGCGTGCTGCTCGCCCTGGCCGACGGCACCAGCATTTTGACCGAGGGCGTCTACGACAACCGCTACAAGTATGTCAACGAGCTCAAGCGCATGGGCGCAAACGCCACGGTCGACGGCCGCATCGCCGTGTTTGAGGGCGTGGAGCGGCTGATCGCCGCCCCGGTCAAGGCCCCCGACCTTCGGGCCGGCGCCGCGCTGGTGATCGCCGCGCTGGCGGCCGAGGGCCTCAGCACCATCAATGAGATCCGCTATATCGAGCGCGGCTACGAGGACATTCTCAACAAGCTGACCGACCTTGGCGCCGACATCCGTCTGATCGTGACCCCCGACGACGAGGCGCGCGTGCTGGGCCGCGTAAACTGAGGGATTTTAAAGGGGGTGCGGGTACACCCCTGAATACACAGCTTGTGTCACGATACGTCGGCAAACGTGCCAAGGCCTTAGCCCGTTTGGGCGCCCGCCACAGGGCGGGATGCCCTGTCGGTGCGCTCCAAAGTCGCCGGAGAAGGCCGGCAATGCGTCCCTTGGGGGCGGGTCGGGCTGCCTGGGCAGGCGCTATCTTAATTCGTTATTTTCTTAACGATCGCGGCCACGGGCCGCAGGGCAGGATGGTTTCGCGGCCTGCGGGCCGCAGCGTACTTTTGGGCGTCAAAAGTACCAAAACCGCCGGGGGCGTTGCGAGGCCCCCGGACCCCCGGCGCCTCTAAAGTACAACAGGTCCCAAGGGACTTGGGCCCTGTTGCTGATGTGAGGAGCACTTGAAAAACCGGAACTCGCGTCCTGCGGACGCTCAAACAGCCGGTTTTTCTGCATGCTCCTTCCATCCGGTTCCGGGGCATGGCCTCAGAATAAAGCCTGCTCTGCACTAAGGACAACCCGCCGTCGACATAGCCAAATTGCCAACAAAATAAGTGTGCTTATTTTGACGATATTCCGCGGGACCCTGCACAGAACCCCATACCCAGACACGAAGCGTATCGAATGGGAGGAACGCGTGGAAGTGGAAACGGTCTTTCTCTAACATCCGCAGCGAGGCCAACAATCCACAAGGCCCCACCCCCAGTCGCGGAGCGTGTCGGATGGGAGGAACGCGTGGAAAAATCAGTTGTCTGAGCACCCGTAGGGTGCGAGTCCTGATTTTTCGAGTGTTCCTCTGACACCAGCGACCGGCCCCCAACCTCTTTCATTTGAGCGGATGACCCCCTACTGCTTACTTGGCTTTTTTGCTTGGCCCCTATCATTTTGTAGGGGGCCGGGCGTACTTTAGAGGCGCCGGGGGGTCCGTAAATCCGTCGCTCAAATAAGCGTGCTTATTTGAGCGACACCGACAGGGCATCCCGCCTTGTGGCGGGTGCCCAAACG
>JAAYBB010000091.1 GCA_012719075.1 Clostridiales bacterium
GCGCGAGGACTGAGACCCGCCCACCGGCGGGAAGCTTTCGCTTCTATTAAAAAAGACGTGCGGGCGGCAAGCGCCCGGCAAAAAGGAGTGCTGCGCCATGAGGGCGATCCGGGTGGCCATGATCTCGCTGGGCTGTCCCAAAAATCAAGTGGAGGCCGAGCGCATGCTCGAGCGGCTGGACGTCGCCGGCCACGAGATCGTCCCAAAGCTCGAGCAGGCCGAGGTGGTGGTCATCAACACCTGTGGCTTCATCACCTCGGCCAAGGAGGAGGCCATCTCCCACATCCTCACGGCCGCCCGCCTCAAGGCGCAGGGGGCCATCCGGGGCATCGTGGTGGCCGGCTGCCTCTCCGAGCGCTACCGCGAGGAGGTGCGCCAGCTGCTGCCCGAGGTGGACGCCGTGCTGGGCGGCGGCAGCTGCGAGGCGGTCTGCGAGGCCGTCGAAGCCGCGCTCTCCGGCTGTCCCTACGAACGCTATGACGACATCGAGCAGGCCGACATGGGGGGCGGGCGCATCCTCTCGACCCCCTTTTACACCGCCTACCTCAAGCTGGGGGACGGTTGCGACAACCACTGCACCTACTGCGCCATTCCGCTCATCCGCGGCCGGCTGCGCAGCCGCCCCATCGAAGAGCTGGTCGGGGAGGCAAGCGCGCTGGCCGAGGGGGGCGTGCGGGAGCTGATCCTGGTGGCGCAGGACACCACCCGCTATGGCGAGGACCTCTACGGCGAGAGCCGCCTGGTCGACCTGCTGCGCGCGCTCGAGGACATCCCCGGCCTGCGCTGGATCCGACTGCTCTACGCCTACCCCGACCGCATCAGCGACGAGCTGTTGCAGCACATGGCGGGCAGCGACAAGGTCCTGCACTACATCGACCTGCCGCTGCAGCACGCCGAGGACGACATCCTGCGCGCCATGAACCGAAAGGGCGACCGCGCCCAGATTGAGGACACGCTGCTGCGCATCCGGCGGGCGCTGCCCGACGTCTGCCTGCGCACCACCTTCATCTGCGGCTTTCCGGGCGAGACCGAAGCGCACTTCGAGGCCCTCTGCCGCTTTGTGCGGCGCCACCGCTTTGACCGCATGGGCTGCTTTGCCTACTCGGCCGAGGAGGGCACGCCGGCCGCCTCGTTTGACCGGCAGGTGCCCGAAGACATCAAGCAGCGCCGCGCCGACAGCCTGATGCTGCAGCAGAGCCTGATTTCGGCCGAGCGGGGTGCGGCCCTGGTCGGCCGGCAGCTGTGCGTGCTGGTGGAGGAATTCGACGCCGACTATGGCGGCTATGCCGGGCGCAGCTACCGCGACGCGCCCGAGATCGACGGCCGGGTCTACTTCACCTCGCCGATCGAGCTGGAGGTCGGCGCCTTTGTGCCGGTCGACATCCAATCCAGCGACGACTACGACCTTTTCGGCGCACTTTCAGAGGCGTCAATCGACGCCGGTGTAAACGTCGAACGATCATAGACAAGGGCACAAATGTAGACCCAAACGGGGCTGCCAACAATGACAGGAGGCACTGGACGAAAATCCAAGTACCTCCTGCTTTTTTATTGCCGTTACGCCGATCCAGCCAGTCAGGGGGCGGGTCGTATTTTTTTGCCGCGGGCGCAGCACAGAAAAATCTCCACCCGTAAACCCTTGGCTGGCTGGATTTTTGCCGTGCCATTGCGCCGCCGACAACGGGGAACAGGCGTTCATCCGGTTCCCCGTTGTCGTTCTCACCACTCTACGGCAAAACCGGCTTCGCTGGCATGGTGCTGATCGTCAGCATTTTGCTTTGCCGGCGTGGTAATTACGGGCAGTCATCACCCACATCATTTCACAGCAGAGAACAAAGATCATTTCACGGCAATGTCAAAGTATCCCTATTCTTTAAGCATATTAGGGGCGATGTAAGGAATGCATTTTTTGCACATGGCACATTCTACTTTTTCGTCGTCGTTTAGCGCTAAACCCCAGCGGCGCAATTCAAGGAAAATTGTAAAAATACTTGCTCCTTTTTCACTCAGAGAATATTCAACCCGTGGAGGGACTTCGGGGAAGACTTCCCTGACAATAAGGCCGTCCTTCTCCATTTCCCGCAGCTGCGCGATGAGAACTTTTGAGCTTATTTCGGGTATGCGCTTTCCGATTGTGCCATATCGCAGCGGCTCTTGGGACAGCTCTTTCAGAATTAGAATTTTCCACTTCCCGTTGATCAGGGAAAGGGTAAATTCTATCGGACATTTTTTGTTCATGGAAACCCTCCTACTGTCCTTTGCTTTCTTTTAGGTAAGTAATGTTACAACAAAGTGCCTACTTGCATTTATCCCACAATGTAGATAGTATAACACCAGCGGCCGCAATGCACAATCCTTCAAGTAAAACAGCACACCAAAGGAGGTTTACCAATGGGAAAACTACACAGTGACGTGAAAAAGTTGTTGGAAGAAGCAAAGACGTGGGTGTTGTCGACCTGTGACGACAAGCCCAATGCCGTGCCCGTTTTCTTCACCTCGGCCAAGGACGACGAGCTTGTCATTTTTGATGTGTTTATGGCTAAAACACTGGACAACATCAAGAAAAACAGCCAGGTTGCCATCACCGTTTTCAACGACAGCACCATGCAGGGATACCAGGTCAAGGGGATTGCGCAGTATTCTTCGGACGCCTCCCTCATTGAAGCGGGAAACGCGGTTACAGGCAATTTCAATTTGACAACAAAGGGCGCTGTGATCGTGCAGCCGCAGGAGGTCTATGTTTTAAGCCCCGGCCCGGACAACGGCAAGCAGATTTAACACCTGTCCTGTTCCGTCGTGTGATGCGCGGTTGACCTCTTTGAACATTTCAAAGAGGTCAACCGCCACCAAAAAGGAGCGGTGCAATGACGATTTTTACCATGGGATTTACAAAGAAAAGCGCACAGACATTTTTTGAGCTGATCAAAGCCAATAACATTACTGCCTTACTTGATATTAGATTGAATAACAGTTCACAGCTTGCCGGTTTTAGCAAAGGTTGTGATTTGAACTATTTCCTAAGAGAACTCTGCAACTGCAGTTATCGTTACGAGCCGATTTTTGCCCCGACAAAAGCGCTTATGGACAGTGCCAAATCAAAGACAATGACACTACGGCAGTTTGAAGCGGCTTACTTGCGGCTCATGGAAGAGAGAAACACCTTGAGTTATTTTGAAACCCAGTACGCAACGTGTGACAGCGTTTGCTTGCTGTGCAGCGAGGACACGCCGGAAATTTGCCACAGGCGCGTTCTTGCGGAAATGATTGCCGGTCAATATCCTCATGCAGCGATAAGGCACCTTTAGGCGCAGGCGGCCTTATTCAGCATAGAAGATAACGTGGCTTATCCCGATGGGGCGCCCTTGGCGCCGTCCGCTGCCGGCGACATATGCCTGCGCATGTGGGCGGCCGGACCCCCGGGGCGCAACCCGCCCACCGCCACTTCTGTGCATAAAAGGGGCTCCCCGCGGGGAGCCCCTTTTCCTGTATCGCCTGTATCGCCCTGTTGCCCAATGGGGCCCTTCTTACGAATACATGATCTGCTGATCGCCCTGCTCAACCGTCACGGCCTGCTCGAAGTAGAGGGCAAAGGTCTTGCCGTCCTCACTCCACTGCGCCATGTGCACGCCCTCGGCATCGCCGTAGAGCGGGACCGAAAAGCCCTTGCAGGTGCTCTCCCCCACCACCTCGTAGTCGTCAAGGCGGATCAGCTCGCGGTCGGCCTCTTGCACCATGCGGTAGACGATGCGCTGGCCCTCGCCCTCGTAGATCACCTTGGCCACCTTGCCCGGCTCGACCACATAGACCTCGCTGTGCTCGGCCATCGGGATATAGGCCGGCGTGTTGGGCGTGTACCCAAGCGCGTCGGTCCATTCGGCATAGTCCTTGCAGACCAGCTCCTCGTCCTCGCGGCCGCCGCCGCAGCCCGTCGTCAACAGCAGCGCCGCCAACAGCAGCACCAGCGGAACAACAAAAATCCGGCGTCTCAATTTGACCATTCCCCTTGCTTTTTTCGTTTCAAACGACGCTTGCATCCGGTAGTATACCACAGGTCAAAGCGCCACCGCAACGTTTGCATCTTTCTTCCAAAAGTGGTACAATGGTGTCCACGGCGGCACCTCCCTGCCGAACCCCCTTTTCGAAAGGAAGTGTACCCATGCAGATTGTCAACCAATCGGTCCTGACCTTCAGCGCAGACAACCCGCCCTTTGCAAAGGCTGCCTCGGGCGAGGTCTTGAAGTTCGTCACCATGGACTGCTTTTCCGGTCAGCTGACCTCGGCCGACCAGCTGGTCCACCACCTCGACCTCTCCACCGCCAATCCGGCGGCCGGGCCCGTCTACATCGAGGGCGCCCTTCCCGGGGATCTGCTGGCGGTGGACATCCTCGACATCGCGGTGGCCGACCGCGGCTTTGCCTGCGCCATCACCAACAAGGGTCCGATTGCCGATCTGACCGAGGCCCGCACCAAGATCATTCCGATCGAGGACGGCTATGCCCGCTTCAACGACCTCTGCTGGCCGATCAGGCCGATGGTCGGCGTGATCGGCACGGCGCCCGCCGAGGGCAGCATCGCCTGCGGCTTCTGCGGCGACCACGGCGGCAACATGGACAACCGGCTGATTCAAAAGGGCGTGCGCGTCTACCTGCCGGTGCGGGTCGAGGGCGCGCTGCTCCAGCTCGGGGACCTGCACGCCTCGATGGGGGACGGCGAGGTTTCGGGCACCGGCATCGAGATCGCCGGCGAGGTGCTGGCCAGGGTCCAACTGATCAAAGACTGCCCCATCCACTGGCCGGTGCTCGAGACCGCCGACCGCTGGTATGTCAACACGGTGGCCCCGGACTACGACGGCGCCATCTTTGCCGCCTGCCGCGAACTGGCACGGCTGATGGAGCCGGCCTACGGCTGGGACGCGACCGACATCCTGATCTATTTTTCGCTGCAGGGGGGCGCCGAGATCAACCAGAGCGCCCGCCCCAACAAGATGCTGACCTTCCGCTACGGCGTGCCCAAGCTGCCGGGCAAGCGCCTGTTGCCCGAGGCATAGCGACCCCGTCTTTTCCGCCACATAGGGACTTATAAAAAGCGGCGCCTCCCAGGGGGCGCCGCTTTGAGCGGGGCAAAAACCCGTCGGTTTTTTGGCAAAAGGACCCGTTCGCCCGCAATTTCGTTCCCCGCCCCTGCGGAGCTTCAAACGCGCAGGCCCGCGCGGGCAAGAGACGCCGGCACAGGTCCGTCACGCCCGCAATGGACACAGGGGCTGCCTTCCCTGCCCATTCTTGAGGCAGGCCCCCCTCTTTAGCAGGCTGCGGCGGCGCCCTGGGGGGCGCTGCTTTTTTCTGTGTTCGGGCGGAGGACTGCCCGACCTGCGCCCGGCCTGCCGCCAGTGCTGTCAAGATGGACCCCGGGTGTCCAAAGGGCACCCGGGGTCCATCTTTGCCTCTCCAATGGGGGATACCGATCCCCATGCCAATCGGTCTAATAGGTCAGGGTCGGATGCTCTTTGTGGACCACGCCGGTCGCGACCGGCGCCACGCCGAAGAACTCCACGCAGCGCTCGGCCAGCTCGGCCACGGCGGTGTCGACCTTGTCCCGCAGGAAGGTAAAACCGTCGATCGGAAAGAAGATGTCCCGCGTGTCGGGGTCCACCTTGCTCTGCTCGCTCTGCCGCCAGATCCAGCGCCGCGTGCCGACAATGTTGCCGTTGGCGTAGATCAGCTCTCCGGCGTCGGGCGGCTCCTCCTCGGTGGCGCCGATGGCGCGGAAGACGTCGCCCTCCCTGGCAAAGCGCACCTCCTCGTCCAGCGCCGAGAGCGGGTGGGCGCCCATCGGCAGCAGGTACTTCAGCGAGATGGCGTTGCCCAGGTCCACGGCCGGGTTGATGTGGGGCATCCCCTTGCCCTTTTCAATGCGGGCGGCCAGCGCCTCGATCGAGGGCATGAACTTGTTGGGGTTGACCCCAAGCTGGTTGAAGGCGGCGCGGAAGGGCAGAATCATCGGGTGCTCCTTGACCTTCATGCCCGCGAGCGCAGCGTGCAGCGCCGCGACGTTCTCCTCCAAAAAGGCTTCAATTTCAGGGTTTTCCCGGGTGTTGTCCACCCCTTTGACGACGACGGCGCCGATGTACAGCTCGGGCAGTCTCTCAAACACTTCGGGCGCGATGAGAAAGCGCATGGTCTCAGTCCTCTCTTTGTTGATGACGTCCTGTTTTTTGATGAATCCCTTGTCTTTATGCCCGGAAACCTTCAAAAAAATTCCGGAGTTGAACCACCCGTCACTTGACCTGGCGAATCTCCTCCTCGGCCCGCTTCATGACCGAGAAAAAGGCCGGCGCGTCTCTTGTGTAGCGGGCGCGAATCTCCTCGTAGCTGAGCGGCGCAACCCGCTGCTTGCCCTCAGCCATCTTGTAGGAGAGCATCTTGAGCCGCAGCTCCGACATCTGCTGCGCGGCGTTGCCGGCCTCCAGAAAGACCAGCTCGGGCAGCGAAAACAGGCTCTGCAGGTTGTTTGGGTTGCAGCGGTACAGGTGGCGAAAGGCCTTGTAGAGTGCAATGCCGATGTACTGCTGCACGCCGGTGGCAAAGTCGCGGTAGTACTCCCCCTCCATCAGGCCGAACAGCACGTTGATGGAGCTGACCGTCAGATTTCTGCCCAGCGTGGAGGCCACGTGCCGCCCGCGCAGCTGGTTGTCGGGCTGGCCGGACTCGTCGCCGGACTGGCGCTCCCCCGGCCGGCGCTCGCTCGAGATGCCGAGCAGGTAGTCGGTGGAGACGGCGTAAAAGGCGGCGGCGCGGATCAGAAAGTCCAGGCCGCACTCCCTGACCCCCTTTTCATAGTGGGAGAGCAGGGCCTGCGAGATGCCGAGCTCGGCCGCGGCCGACTTCTGGCTGAGCCCCCGCTCCTTCCTCAGCAGCGCCATGATCCGCGGGAAATCGGTGTTCACTTGCTTTGCACCTCCAAGCAGGGCGGGCCACCTGTCATCGCCGTTTTTCGACCCCATTTTACGAACTGTAATATTATACTATGCGGCAACCCATTTGTAAATGCTCCTGTTTTTCAGTGCCGCTCAACCGCGGGCCTCCCTCCGCGGCGGACACCGCTGCCCGGAAGCCATGTGCTTTTTGATCGATTTTTCTTCACATTTCCCTTTTGAGGAATGGACGGGGTTCGCTCCCCTGCCCTCTTCATTTTGAATCCTTTTTTGGGCTTTTGCGATAAGATGTTCGGCGATTTTGACCAAAGAACCCAGTTGTTGCGGCCTGTCCACTGGTCAAAAACAGCGAAAAGGTAAATTGACAGTTGACAGCGGCGCCAAACTCGGCTACAATCTTGTCAATAACCTCAATAGAGCAACACAGGCAATGAAGAGAAGAGTAGGCCCTGAGGACCGGCACAGAGAGCCCCGGCATGGTGGGAAGGGGTGCGGGAGACAGGGGTGAACATGGTCTCGGAGCTGCGCGCCGACTGCGCAATGCGCACAGGTGGCGACGGGTGCGCCCGTTATCGCGTCAGGGTATCGAACCGGCCGGCGGCTGGTCTCCGTACCTGTCGAGGCCGTTGCCGCGAGGCAACGGCAAACAAAGGTGGTAACACGGGTGCTTTTATGCTCTCGTCCTTTGGTTGGCAGTGTGTCAACCATGGGGACGGGGGTTTTTATTTTGTCCGGTGGCCGCCACAATGCGGCCGCTGCGTAAAGGGGTCATCATGAGCGAAGACATCATTGTCCTTCAGCAGCTGTCCAAGTGCTTTGTCTCGGAGCAGGGGCAGGTGCAGGCGCTGCAGGCCATCAACCTCTCGATCCGCAAGGGGGAGATTTTCGGCATCATCGGCCGGTCGGGCGCCGGCAAGAGCACGCTGGTGCGCTGCATCAACCTGCTGGAGCGGCCCAGCGAGGGCCGCGTGATCGTGGACGGCCAGGAGCTGACGGCGCTGAGCCCGGCGCAGCTGCGCAAGCAGCGCCACGGCATCGGCATGATCTTTCAGGGCTTTCACCTGCTGATGCAGAAGACGGCGCTGCAGAACGTCTGCTTCCCGCTGCTGATCACCGGCGTCCCCCGCGGGGAGGCCGAAAAGCGCGCCTCGGCGCTGCTGGACGAGGTGGGCCTCTCGGACAAGAAGAACGCCTATCCGGCGCAGCTCTCGGGCGGCCAGATGCAGCGCGTGGCCATCGCCCGCGCGCTGGCCACCAACCCCAAGGTGCTGCTCTGCGACGAGGCCACCAGCGCGCTCGACCCCGAGACCACCCAGTCGATTCTCGACCTGCTGCGGGAGATCAACCGCCGCCACGGCATCACGATTGTGGTCATCACCCACGAGATGCGGGTGGTGGAGGAGATCTGCCACCGCGTGGCCGAGCTCAAGGACGGCCTGCTGCTGCGGGTCGGCTCGGTGGAGGAGGTGCTGGGCGATCCGTCGCACCAGACCGTCGAACGTCTGACCATCGGGCTGCCCCAGGACGAGGAGACGGCGCTGCGCGTGCGCTGCTACCTGCTGTCGGAGGGGGTCCTGTTTGAAGAGGAGGGTGCCGCCATTGGCCGCTCTGTTTGATCCAAAACTGCTGCAGCTCTTTTTGATCGGTCTTGGCGAGACCGCCGCCATGACGCTGGCCTCAACCGGCATCTCCTACCTGCTGGGTCTGCCGCTTGGCCTGCTGCTGGTGCTGACCGATCGGGACGGCATCATGCCAAAGCCCTCCCTCAGCCGTGCGCTCGGCATGGTGATCAACTGCATCCGCTCGCTGCCCTTCATCATCCTGCTGGTGGTGGTCATGCCGGTCACCCGGGCCATCACGGGCACCACGGTGGGGTCGAAGGCCATGCTGGTGCCGCTGGTCATCGCGGCCACACCCTATATCGCACGGGTGGTGGAGGGCTCCATCCGAGAGATCGACGCCGGCGTCATCGAGGCGGCGCAGGCCATGGGGGCCTCCCCGCTGCAGATCGTCCTGCGCGTGATGCTGCCCGAGGCCGGCCCCTCGCTGCTGATCGGGGCCACCGTCGCCACCACCACCATCCTGGGCTACTCGGCCCTCTCGGGCATCGTCGGGGGCGGCGGACTCGGCGCCATCGCCATCAACTACGGCTACTACCGCCGCACCACCGACATCATGATGGTGGCGGTCGTGCTGCTGGTCCTGCTGGTGCAGCTGGTGCAGGAGTTCGGCGGACGCATCGCCCGCCGCTCCGACCGCCGCCTGACCTGAAGCCCCTTCAAATCCCTTCTGTCCACCAAAATTTGATAACTTGGATAATGTAAGGAGAGAAAACATGAAAAAGCTACTGACCCTGCTGCTCGCCCTCTCGCTGCTGCTGCTTGCCGGCTGCGGCCCCAAGACCCCCGAAGCCCCCGGCAATGAGGGGGAGGACGAGACGCCGAAGACGCCGATCACGCTGACCGTCGGCGCCTCGATCACCCCCCACGCCGAGGTGCTCGAGGCCGCCCGCCCCGCCTTTGAGGCCAAGGGCTATACGCTCGTGATCCGGGAGTTCACCGACTACGTACAGCCCAACCTGACGCTGGACTCGGGCGACATTGACGCCAACTACTTCCAGCACTACCCCTACCTCGACTGGTTCAACGAGGAGTACGGCACCGACATCGTCGCGGTGGGCGAGGTCCACTACGAGGCCTTCGGCATCTACCCCGGCAAGTCCTCCGACCTGGAGCAGATCGCGCAGGGCGCCGTCTTCGGCATCCCCAACGACGGCACCAACGAGGCCAGGGCCCTGCTGCTGATGGAGCAGTGCGGCCTGATCAAGCTGCGCGAGGGCATCGCGCTGTCGGCCACCGTGCTGGACATCGACGAGAACCCCCATGGGCTGGTCATCCGCGAGATGGAGGCGGCGCAGATTCCGCTCTCGCTGCAGGATCTGGACTTCGGCGTCATCAACTTCAACTTCGCCTACCAGGCCGGCCTCAAGGCCTCGACCGACGCGCTGGTGGTCGAGGACGCCGACTCGGTCGCGGCCGAGACCTACAGCAACGTGGTCTGCGTCAAGGCCGGCAACGAACAGAACGAGGCCGTCCTGGCCCTGATCGAGGCGTTGCAGACCGAGGAGGTCCGCGACTTCATCCTCACGACCTACGGCGGCGCTGTGCTGCCCAGGTTCTAAATGATCCGGATCGCCCAGGCGCGCGCGGCGCGCCGACACTGCCAACAGGGCAGGGGGCGCGGGGGAAATCCCCCGCGCCCCCTGCCCTGAGACTGTCAAAAAACCGCTCGGTTTTTTGACAAGAGGGCCTGTGCGCTCGCACCTTCGTTCCTCGCCCCTGCGGGGCTCGAAACGCGCAGGCCCTTTTAGGAGTAGGAACGTCGGCACATGTCCGCCGTTCCTACGGATTTGATTTTGGGGGCGCTTTTGTCACCCATCCCGGATGGGGCCACCTTTTTCGAAGACTGAAGGCAGGGGGCGCGGGGAAAATCCCCCGCGCCCCCTGCCCTATTTTGTCCCCCAGCCTAGCGGCCCAGGGTCACGATGGCAAAGTCCGGCTGCTGATAGCGGATCAGCCCGCCCTCGTAGTGCCGGCCAACCGCCCTGCCGGCCTTGATGTCGTCAAACAGGTCGGCCACGCGGCCCAGCAGCCCCGCGTCACAGAGCGGGATATTGTGGGAGCAGCACAAGTCGTCCACCCGCCCCTGCAGCAGGCGCAGGCGCGCCATGGTGTCGGCGTAGGCTTCAAAGACCGGCTCCCCGTCCACCACCTGGTGGGCGTACAGCGCGGCGGGGTAGACCAAATCGCCGGTGAACAGCATGCGCCGGTCGAGGTCCAGCAGCATGATGCTGTCCGGCCCGTGGCCATGTACCCGCAGCACCTCCATGCGGCGGCCCCCGAGGTCAAAGGCCAGCCCCGTGAACAGCGGCCGCAGCGCCTCCTCCCAGCCGGGCTGCTCCGCAAGCGCGCTCCTGACCAGACCGGCCGCCCGCGCCTGCTCCGAGTCGGGGTCCGTGCGGTCCAGGAACGCCAGCTGGAACGGGTGGATCACATACCGGTCGGCCGTGAGCCCGCCCGGCAGCGGCGCGGCCAGCGAATCCCCCTGCAGCGCCCGCGACATGCGCGCATTGTCGGCGCCGGCCATGGCCCGCACCCCCTCTTCGCTAAACCAGCCAAAGCCCTGCGGGAACTCCCAGTTCCCGCCCACGTGGTCAAAGTGGGTGTGGCTGTTGACCACCGTGATGGGCAGATCGGTCAGGCGCTCCACCACCGGCCGGACCGGGGCAAAGCCCATGCCGGTGTCCCAGAGCAGGGCTCGCTGCTCCCCCACCGCCAAAAAACAGATGACCTCCTGAAATTGTCCGGGCTCGTAGAGGGCATAGGTGTCGGGCCTTATGCGGTAGACCTCGTACCACTCGGTCTCGGGCAGCAGGCGCTCAAAGGCCCTGTACTCGGGGCGCGGGAGTGCGTCCTGCCAGCCTCCGGGCTGGATGGCGTTGTCCTTCTTTTGCTCGCTCATGAGTTCCTCTCCTTTCCGTCGGGGGCTCTTGCCCGCTCAGCGCCAGGTGGAGGGCAGCTTTGCCCCCTCCAGCTTGACGGGCGGCGGGAATTCCTGGCCCTTGCAGTCCACCGTCACGCGGCGGATCACGATGGGCACCTCGGGCCTGTTGATCTCGACATACTCGCTCGGGACCGGCACAAGCGCCACGGTGGCCCAGCGCTCGACCTCCTCCCAGCCCTCCAGCACCTCGCCAAAGGCCGGGTAGTTGCCCTGCAGCTTCTCGTGGTAGGCATAGGGGAAGAAGAACTCGCCCCCCGCGATGCCGGCGCTGTAGCCGCCCATGCAGATCTTCCCCGGCTCCACCGGCAGCGTGTTGTCGACGCCGTGGTTGCGCGACTCGTTGGCGATCAGGTACTTGGCCTGCTCCTTGCCAAAGGCCGAGTAGCTCATGTCGGCCACGTAGCCCGGCACGATGCGCTGGATGGCATGCCCATCAAAGCAGCCGAGGCTGGCCAGGTGGATAAAGCTGGCGACCGTGTTGGGCGCCTGGTCGGGGCGCAGCAAAATGACAATCTTGCTGCCGTTGTCCATCTCGATGGTCGCGGTCGGGTACTCCATCTGCATCACGCCCTCTTCGTTTGTTGAGGGCAGTATACCAGAAAAATCCCGCCGATGGAAGGCCCGGCACAGACACTCCCCAGGGTTGTTGAACCTTTTACTATTGCCGAACGTATACTGGGGAAACACCGAAGGAGGTTAAAGCCATGTCGAATCGATGCCGCAAGGGCTGCCGCTGCGGGCAGCCGCAACGCTGCCAGCTTGAGTGCGATTGCACCGTCGTCAACAAAGAGGAGCGCTGCAACTGCAACTGCGGCGGCTCGCGCTGTAATCCCTGTCTGCTGCTGGCCCTGTTTCTGCTTCTGTAAGGCAAGACACCCTTTCTACTCAACCATTGTCGCCAGCTGCAGCCATAGAGAAGGGGCGCCCCAAAGGGGCGTCTCTTATATTGTCGAAAGGGCCGTTTGCCCGCTTCAGGCGGAGCGGCCGCCCTTCCGTCCGCTTTGTAGGCGCGACGGCCCTGCGCCTTTCGCGCCCCCAAAGAGGCGCGGGGTGGACAGGCCTTCTCAGCAAAGACCGGCTTTTGACCATTGCAAAGGGCGCCCCGGAGGGGGCGCCCTTTGCCTGCGTCAACCGCCCGGGCTCACAGCAGGAAGATGCCGACCAGCGTCGTGACCACCAGTCCGATGGCCACCGGCTTGAGGTTGCGGCCGGCCAGCTCGACCGGGTCGACGCCGCAGATGGCGGCCACCGGGATGACGGCCCAGGGGATGACCGTGCCGCCGCCCACCCAGATGGCGGCAATCTGCCCCAGGGCCGACAGCGTGGCCACGCCGTGCCCCAGCAGCGTCCCGAAGATGCGGGCCACCGACCCCGCGAGGTTGATGCCCGAGAAGCCCGAGCCGTCCAGCCCCGTGAGGGTGCCCATCAGCGTAGAGCTGAAGGCCGATACGCTCTTGCCGACCGGCGCTGCGGCCGAGAGGGCCAGGCCGAGGTCGTTGACCAGCCCTTCGGAGCCGGCCGGAACGGCCGCCGCGCCGAAGACGGCGCCCAGCGCGTCGCCGCCGAGGTAGAAGAAGGCGGCCACCGGGATGACCGGCCCAAACACCCGAAAGCCGAAGACAAAGCCCTCGACCAGGTACTCGGTCACGCGCTCAAGCGACTGGCCCTTGAAGGCGGCCGCCGCGATCAGGATCAGCAGAAAGACCACGGTGCCGCCGACCAGCGCCGTCGCATCGCCGCCCTGCAGGTCGGCCAGCAGCATCACGACCACGTCGAGGGCCAGCAGCGCCGGCACCAGCAGCGCAAAGAAGCCGACCGCCCGATCCGAGAGCGGCAGCTCGGCCTGCTCAAGTGCGGCCTCGGGCTGCCCCTCGGGGATCTCCATGCGCCCCGACTTCATGTCCTTCATGAGCTGGTAAAAGGCCAGAACCGTCGTGACCAGCCCCATCACGATGACCAGCGGAATGCTGGCCGCCACCTGCTCGGCCAGCGGCAGGCCGGCGCCGTCGGCCGCCAGCTTGGGGGCCCCCTTGATGACAAAGTCGCCCGACAGCGCGATGCCGTGCCCGAACAGGTTCATGGCCACCGCCACCCCCATGGCCGGCAGCTTGACCCGCAGCGCCACCGGCAGGAAGACGGCGCCAATCAGCGCCACGGCCGGCGAGGGCCAGAAGAAGGAGGAGACCACCATCATCACGAGGCCGATCAGCCAA
Source organism: Clostridiales bacterium (assembly GCA_012719075.1). GTDB lineage: Bacteria > Bacillota > Clostridia > Oscillospirales > Feifaniaceae > JAAYBB01. The sequence goes on from JAAYBB010000091.1 coordinate 13,708, forward strand.
TAGGCCGAGGCCGGCGTACGGATGAACTTGGTGAAGGGCGAAATCATGCGCGCGTTGATGCCGGTGGCCTCGAGCAGCCGGCACAGCGCCGTGACCACCGAGATGATCAAAATGGTGCCCGCAAGCTCGTTGACGGCAAAGATCAGGCTGCCGAACAGGCCGCCCAGCGCCTGCGAAATGGAGGCCGTGGCCGTCAGCCCGACGGCCAGGATGCCCAGCATACAGGCCACGGCCGTCTCCTTTTTGCGCACCATCAGCAAAATGATGGCGACAATGGCCGCCACATAGACATAGTGGGTCGCCGAAAGGACTACATTCATGGCCGCTCCTCCCCCTTTTCGCGCCTGGCCGGCAGCAGCCGGTCAAGCAGTGCGTCGAAGTCCTGGCCCAGCCGCTCGAAGTCCATACAGCCGGCATAGAGGATCTCCGCGCGGTCGTGCAGCACCTTCTGCTCGGCCATGCTGTCCATCGCGCGCTGCAGCAGCTCGTCGAACATCTTCTCGTTGTAGAGCAGCTCGCCGGCGCGCGCCTTGAGCGGACCGCGGTCGAGGAAGTCCATGAAGTCGATCTCCAGCACCGGCTGGTCGTTGGTGGTGTGGTGCTCGTTGACGGTGGTGTAGCAGCGCCCGATCGCCGGAATCAGCAAGTGCTCCAGCCGGTCGGTGTCCAGCGGGCTGTAGCAGCCCTCGGTGTCCAGCCCCCGCGCATTGGCCTCCTCGCGCATGCGCGCCAAAAAGCGGTCGGCACCCATGCCCTCCACCGCCCGCAGCGCGACGACCTCACAGCCCGCCGTCAGCGTGTCGATGAAGTTGATCTTGCCCTGCGGCGTCACGGCGGTGGCAAACAGCCGGCGGTTGCGGCCGGGCTGCGCGGCAATGCCGATGCCCGCAAACTGCTTCAGTTCCCGCGCGACGGCGCGGTTGAGCTCGCCCTCCTTGAGCAGGCTCTGGTAGAGCAGCGCGCTGTTTGAAAACACCTCGCAGGCCGCGTTGAAGTAGCGGTAGGCCTTTTCAAAAGAACCCTGCTTTTGCACCTGCAGCTGGCGCAGCTCTTCGGTGTGCAGCTGCAGCGCCTCCCGGTCGATGCGATCGGCCGTGTTGAAGATCTCTCCCACCGCCACCGGCAGGATGGGGTCGATGGCGTGGGGCGGCGTGGCATCCAGAAAGGCGATGCCCATCCCGCGGATACAGACGCCGTCGAGGTCGGCCACGTTGTTGGTGCAATGGATGTATTCCACGTCCTGTCCCTGCGCCTCGAAGGCCTCGCCCGCCCTGCGCATCAATGTGCTCTTGCCCGATCCTGAGGACCCCTTGATAAAGATCATCCTTTGCGCCTCATCCAGAAAGAGGATTTGGTCAAACCACTGCACAAATCCCCGTGGCGTGTTGGCGCCGAAAAAGACATGCCTGGCCATAGTACGCCTCCTTGCATAGTCGTATGGCCCAGTATATTAAGGTGGGCTTTGCTTTGGCACAGCGGGGGATCGATGTGTGAGAGCTGCCGGCATTCCCGCCGCCCGGACCGTGATTTTTAGTGAAATTACACAAAAAAAACAGCCGGCGGCCGCCCCGCCCGGCGCTTTGTATTTTTTTGTTTTGCTGATGACAGCGGCCGGTGTCTATGCTATACTTGAGGCAAATATAGGAAAGGAGGGTTGGTATGCCAAGATTGACCGTCTCCATGTTTGAGGGCCGCAGTGCCGAGGACAAGAGGGAGCTTGCCAAGAGACTGACTGAAGTGATCTGCGAGGTCTGCAAGTGCCCGGCCGATGCCGTGACCATTCAGTTTGAAGACACCAAGCGTTCCAACCACGCCAAGGCGGGGGTCCTGTTCTCGGACCAGTAGGCACTCAAACCAGAGGCGGTGACCGCGGGGTCGCCGCCTTTGGCCCTATTTGGGCGCAGTGCGGCCCATGTGCCCGCCTGTGCCGCCAGCCGGCCGGCTCACTGTGGCACAGCCGGCCCCATATTGAGCCGGATCGATCTATTAATTTACTGGATCGACCTATTAATTTATTAAGGAGGGTTTTTCGTGCATCAGCAGACCTGCAAGACCACCGTTTTTGTCAACAGCCTGACCGACGGCCTGCTGGACCCGTCCCGGCCCATGCTGGGCCCCGTCAAGGACGGCGGCTTCATCGTGGCCAACACGGCGCCCGGCTGCTGGGGGCCCATGATCACGCCGGCGCTGCGCGGCGGGCACGAGGTGACCACGCCGGTCTACGTCGAGGGCGCCGAGGTCGGGGACGCCATCGCCATCCGCATCAAGTCGGTCGAGGTGACCTCGCAGGTCACCTCGTCGGGCGTGGAGTTCACCCACGACGACCGCTACAACGGTGACCCCTTTGTGGCGGGCCGCTGTTCCGCCTGCGGCACGGAGTGGCCCGAGAGCGCGCTGGAGGGCACCGGCCCCGACGCCGTCCGCTGCAAGGTCTGCGGCGCGCCGGTGTCGGCCTTTGGCTTTGCAAGCGGCTACACCATCGCCTTTGACGATGGCCGGCGGCTGGGCGTCACGCTGGACCAGGCCGCCGCCGACCGAGTTGCCGCGCGCGCCAGGGACTATATGTCGGTGCCCGACGCCTCGATCCAAAACCCCGTGGTAGCCCTGGCGCCGGCCCACCTGCCGGGGCTGGCCGCCCGCATGCGCCCCTTCCTCGGGCAGCTGGGCACCACCCCCTCGGTGACCTTCCCTGACTCCCACAACGCCGGCGACTTCGGCATGTTCCTGGTGGGGGCGCCCCACCCCTATGCGCTGACCGAGGCACAGCTCGCCCACCGGACCGACGGCCACATGGACATCAACCGCGTGCGCCCCGGCGCCATTTTGATCTGCCCGGTCAAGGTGCCGGGCGGCGGCGTGTACATGGGCGACGCCCACGCGCTGCAGGGCAACGGCGAGATCGCCGGCCACACCTGCGACGTGTCGGCCACCGTGACGCTGCAGGTCTCGGTGCTCAAGGGCCTCGGCAACGCGGGCCCCATCCTGCTGCCGCTGCCCGAGGATTTGCCCTGCCTCGCCGTTCCGCTCTCGGCGGCCGAGCGCGCCGTGGCACAGCGCCAGGCCGCGCAGTGGGGCGTCGCGCAGGTCGAGGAGGCGCTGCCGCTCTCCTTCATCGGCTCGGGCGCCAACCTGAACGCCGCGATCGACAACGCGCTGGAGCGGGCCGCCGCGCTGCTGGACATGGGCCTGCCCGAGGTCAAGAACCGCGCCACCATCAACGGCTCCATCGACGTCGGCCGGGCGCCCGGCGTGGTGACCGCCACCTTCCTGGTGCCGAAGGCCCGTCTGGAGGCGCTGGGCCTGCTCGCGCTGGCCGAGGAGCAGTACGGGCATCTGACGCTGTGAGCGGCCCATGCGGCGGAGAGCCGCCGCAGGCGCCGCCGCCCGTGAAGGCGGGCGCTCCCGTGACCTTGAGGACGCTTTGGCACTCCGTTTGGACGGTGCTGGTGTCGGTGCTGTTTTTTCTGTACCTGTACTATGTTGGACTGCCCGTGATCAATTCGTCTCGGCAGGAGTTGTTCTTTAAGCCGGGCTATACGCTGCGGTCGATCGCGCCGTTTGTGCTGGCCGCGCTGCCGCCCTCGGTTGCCTACGTGTTCTGGATGGTCGCCAGAATCCGGCGGTCGACCTTCCTGCGGACGCTGATCCTCCCCTGCGCGGCCGTGAACCTCTACTTCGTTCTGGCCTACTGGGCAACGCTGCTGAACGATGCGCAGCGGTTGAGCGACGGGATCTACCACGGACTTATTGCGCAGCTATTCATGCTGCCCCTCTACATCATGGCCGGGCTGGCCTGCGGCATGGCCATGGACATCGTGGCCTGGGATAAGCGCCCGCGTGGCGAAGAAAATGACGGCGATCGGCAGGACCCTGAGCCATGAACATCAAAAGGGTGGGGATATTCCCCACCCTCTTGGCCTTAAAATACACAAGTCCCAACAGCGGCACAGGTCCGCAGCTCCCCCGAAGTTCCTGCAAGGATTGCCTGCCCTGCCTCCCGGGCAAAGAGGGGCTTGGGCGGACGCCCAGTCGGTGACCGCCATTTTGTCACGCCTGCTGGGGCTGTGCTCCCTGCCGTTGTCGCTACGCCTGTACAATTCCGCTTTCATAGAAGGTGCCCCCGTGTCACTCGCAGTAAAGTTGATCATAGGTCCTGCAGGGGGCCAGCTTTTTCTCAATCTGGTCCCGGGTGTGCTGCCTCGACCAATGGCAGATGCTCTGCAGGATGGGCAGTGCCGATTTGCCCTTCTCGGTGAGGCCGTACTCGACCCTCGGCGGTATTTCGTTGTACTGTATGCGGGTGATCAGATCGTCCCCCATCATCTCCTTGAGCATGGCGGCGAGCACGGCGTCTGTGATGTTGCCAAGCTCCTTTCGGATGTCGCTGTACCGCATGAAGGCCCTCGAGGAGAGCACGCAGAGGATGCGCGACTTCCACTTGCCTCCGAAGATGTCGAGCCCGTACTCGATCGGACACATGCGCTCTTTTTCCAGCTTCGGCTCATATTTCATGCAACGCACCTCCATCGGGCGATTTTGGCCATGGGGCTTCGCTTCCAGTCAGGCGCATGCTGGCGCGCAGGGATTGGATCGCTAGACCAGCGCCAACAGCAGGTGGTAGTAGCCGATCATCAGCAGGCAGAAGGCCGTGATCACCGGCAGCGTCTTTTTCACAAGGTCGCCCATGGTGATGCCAAAGTACTCGGTGACGACGACCAGGCAGACATGGGTGGGCGAGATCTGGCTGGCCGCATGGGTCATGCACATCAGCAGCACCATGAGCGGCATGCCCGCACCCGGTACGGCGGCAAAGGCCATCGCGGTGGCCAGGGCGATGATGCCACTGGAGCCGGTGAGCACGCAGCCGAAAAAGAACAGCAGCGAAAACACCAGATAGGCGGGAATCGGCAGGCGGGAGAGGTATTCGGGCAGCGCGTGGACAATGCCGGCGTAGGTGATGAACTCCTTGAACAGCAAAACCAGGAAAGAGTTGATGAGCATGCGCTTTTCAAAGGCCTGCACGAACATCGGCTTGAGCTCGGACCACGTAAACCGGTAGACCGCCACCGACAGCAGGATCACCGCGAGGATGCTGACCTCCACCGAGAGGCCAGCCCCAAGGATCAGCACAATGATCGCCAGCAGCGACCACAGGTGCCGGAACAGGTTTAGGCGTCCCTCCTCTTGTTTTCGCTGGGGGCTGTGCCGGTCTCTTTGGGCAGTTTGCGGATATAGGGATAGGCCAGCGCCGCCAGACAGATGACCGGGACGACCATGCCCGCCATGAAGGGTGCCATCGGGACCCCCGAGAGCGTCGACATCAGCAGCACGCTGGCATAGGTGGGCAGCGTGCTCTCGGGGATGTGCCGGTACCAGGTCGCGACAAAGGCCTGTTCCCTCTTGTCCAGATACCCGTCGGTCGATTGCCTGACAATGTCCCCGCACAAGATCATGGCGGCGGCCGACGGAAGCAGCCCAATAAACAGCGGCGCGATGGTCGCGTTGATGCGCCGGTTGTTGAACAGCCCGTTTAAATCCTGCTGGGCAAGCAGAATCTGCTTGCGCCGCTCGAGCATGCGCTGCAGGTAGGTGATGAGGTACAGGATGACGAGGATGGACATGGCGCGCCAGCTGCTGCACAGCTGCCACAGCAGCTTCAGCGACTGGAGGGGCCCGATGCGGTAAAAGAGCGCCGTGGTCAGAATGCTGGCCAGGATGGCCTGGTACAGCGGCCGCTTCATCCACAGCAGCAGCACAATCACCGCAAAGATCACGACAAGCCGGATCATATGGAGTTCAATCATTGTACGCACCACTCTCCCCGTTCTCGATGTGAGGGTCAGGCACCCCCTCGACGCGGCCCGGTGCGGCATTTTTGTGCACTGAGCGCCAGGCCGGGCCGGGGCCTGTTGATCAAAACTCATTATAGCAAAGCAACTAAAAATATTGAATATATTAATAAATTAATTTGTTACTATTAAATAACATAGTATATGTTCAACACCGCTCAATTCCCGATGCGGCAGGGCGGACGCCCCGGTCGAGGCCGCCTCAACGCGCTAAACCCCCCGGCTTTCGCCACGGAAACCGGGGGATGACAGACGTAAAAGGGCGGGGGTTCGCGAACCCCCGCCCTTTTGGCGTCCCTTTTATTTTGTGCGCGCCTAGCAGGTCTGTCTACCCTATGCGCTCAGCTCCACCAGCGAGAGGCTGCCCCGCTCGGCGAGCGTGCCGAGGTCAAAGGCCCGCAGCAGGCCGTCCTGCAGGAAGTAGAGCGTGTCGCCGATGTAGATCGCCCGCATGCCCACGTACATGCAGTTGCCGCTGCCCTTGTAGCTGTCGTAGGGGTTGACATAGGCGAGCCGGCCGCGCTCGCTGAGCTTGTCGCCGGCGTAGGAGATCAGGGCAATGCCGTCAAAGGCGCCCTCTCCCCCGCTGTTTGCGTAGAGGGAGGTCGGGAAGGCCAGCAGGCCCTCGTCGGCCTTGAACATGGCCGCCTTGTGGTTGTACATCAGCTCGCTGTGGCCGCCGCTGCCCAGCACCAGCGTGCTGATCTCCCGCGGCTTGCCCATGTCGGACACGTCGAACAGCGAGAGCTTGATGCCGCCCTGGCGCTGGCCGACCACCGTCTCGCTGCCGTCGGGCGCGCGGTAGATCAGGTCGCCGACGTCATAGCCCACGCCCAGCAGCACATGCTCCGAGACGGGGTGCAGGTAGTTCGAAAAGCCGGGCACCTTGAGCTCGCCGGTGATCTTGGGGTCCCTGGGGTCCGAGAGGTCGAAGACAAACAGCGGGTCGGTCTCCCTAAAGGTCACCACGTATCCGCGGTCGCCCATGAAGCGGGCCGAGTAAATGCGCTCGTCGGGCGCATAGCCCAGCACCTTGCCGCAGACCTCCATGTTCTCGTCGAGCACGAACAGGTGGTTGACGCTGGGCCAGCCGGCCGAGGTGGCCACGCGCAGGTAGCCCTTGTACTCGTCGAGCGAGAACTGGTCATTGATGTTGCCGTAGACATTGCCCGAGCCGATGTAGCCCACCCGGCCGTCCTTGACCGAGAAGCGGGAGATGCTGGTCTCGTAGCTGCTGCCGTACGTGGTGTTGGCCAGGTAAAAGGCGTTCGTCGACATGTAGGTCTGGCCACCGCCCACCACGGTCTCGCTCGAGACCGGCTGGCTGCGGTCACGGATGTTGATGGCGCTCAGCGTGCTCATGCCCTGCGCGAGGGGCTGGGTCGGGAGCAGGATGCAGTCGAGCGGCATGGGCTGCATGCCGCCGCCCTCGCCGTAGTAGGGCCTTGGGTCGGTGCGGCCGTAGCCGTAGTGGGAGGTCAGCAGGTAGACATAGTCCCCCATGCGGCGCGTCGTGACGGCCCGGCCCTCGATCTCGTAGACGCGGCCGAGTTCCAGCTGGCCGGCCTCAGTCAGCTCGTACACCCGCACAAAGGTGAGGCTGCGCCCGCCCCAGCTGCTGCTGGACAGCGACCGGCTGCCGGTCACCACGATCAGGTTGCCGTCCACATACATCTCCTCGGCATAGGCGTCGTCGCCGAGGTGGCGCTCGGCCAGCACCGCCATCTGCCCGCCCTCGGCCGAAATCACCTTGAGCTGGCGGCCGGAGCAGAGATAGATCCGCTTTCCGTCGGTCTTGATGATATCCCCCTCGTCCACGCCGGCGGTCTGGATGTTGGTGGTGGCGTAGTCGGCAGAGGCGCTGTCGTCGGCGCCCTTGCCGATCGACTGGGCCTCGCCCGTCGGCGCCGGCACCGGCGCCTCGGCCGAGTTTTCCGCCGCCAGATCGGCCCCGCGGATGCCCGAGTCGTCCTCCGGCATGGCGGCCGGCATGTCGATCGCAATCCCGCCTTCAAGCAGCCGGTAGGCGTTCTCGGGCTTGTAGGCCTCAAGCAGGTCCTCGAGGCGCTGCGCGCGGACAAAGCGGCCGATCTTTTGCTTGACCTCGCCGGCCCGCTCGGCGGTCAGGCTCACGGCCTCCCCAATCTGCACAACGCCGTTCTCAAAGGCGATCTCCAGGCCCAGCAGCTGCTCGCAGACCGCCCGGATGGGCGCCAGTACGCGCCCGTCGTCCAGCAGCGTCTCGACATCCAGCGCCTGGCGCTTCCCGTCCAGCGCAAAATAGGCCTCTCCGATCGGAAAGACCGCCCGCCGGCCGCCCGCCTCGATCACGGCGCTCCGGTCCGCGGCGTCGTACTGGACCTTGGCGCCGAAGTGCTCGGCAATCGCGCGCAGCGGCACCATGGTGCGGTCCTTGTGCAAGATGGGCGCCAGCCTTGGGTTTTCGCTGTCCAGCGAGACAATCACGCCCTTCGACAGCGCAATCGGGCTGCCGATGTGCAGGCAGATGTCGGCTGGCTCCGCGGCGGCCCCGCTGGCCGGCAGCGCCGGCACCGAGAGCAGGCAGGCCCCCGCCAGCATCAGCGCCGCCAGCGCGGTAAAGACTTTTTTCATGGAAAAACACCCTCCCGTCTGTTGGAATCAAGTCCTAAACCCGGTTTTAAAAAGGGAAAACCCCCTTGCCCCTTGCGACGCCGGCGGCGGGCAAAAGGTTCCAAAAGGGGGCTTGTCATATTCGTCAGTCGGCTCAGCCGGCCGACTCCAGCGCCAGCAGGCCGGCGGCAATCTCGGCGGCGACGGCCGCATCGACGCGCGCGACCTCGCGGCCGGCGGGCAGGCGGGCGGGGTCAAGTTCAATGCAGTCCTCGGCCCGCAGGTCGGCACGCAGCAGCGCCTCCTCCCCCATCTCGCGGTCAAAGGCCACCAGCGCAATGTGCTGGAATTCCTCGCGGTGCCCCTTCAGGTAGCGCAGCGCCTCGGCCAGCGCCTCGATCTCGCCCTCGCGGCTGGAGGGTTCGCCCGTCTGGAAGCCCCGCCCGTCCACCCGCAGCGAGGCCACCTGGTGCTGTGCCAGGTCGTAGGCCAGGTCGCGCATAGGGCTTACGCCGCCGTAAGTGCCGTCGCGGTCGCGGTCGTCGTAGCCGGCCAGCAGGACCACCCGCCTGACCTCCCCCTTTGGCTGCACCAGCGCCCCCGACCGCTGCGGGTCGCCAAACACCACCTCGAGCTGCTGGGCCTCGGGCGGCAGCGCGGCCTCGGGCGGCTCCAGCAGCGCGGCGGGGTCAAGGGCGGGCTCGGGCGAAAGCGCCTGCACCTTGCCCTCGGCGTCAAAGCCGACCGAGAAGACCAGCTCGCCCTGCTCGTACTCCACCACGACATGGCGAAGCGTGCCGCCCGGCCACGCCCCCTCGTGGAGGCGCAGGATCCGCAGCGGGAGGCCGTAGGTCTCCTCGAGCTCCGCCATGGAGCGCCTCAGCACAGACGGCGACAGCGCCTGCCGCAGCGCCTCGCCGAGGTGCTCGCTCTTGACCAGCGCCCGGTGCCGCCCGCCGGCCAGGTCGGCCACCAGCGCGGCCGCCACCGCGTCGGCCCCCTCCAGCGCAGCCCCCTCGGGGTCCTGGACGGAAAGGGTATGTACGGTCTGGTCGCCGCACCCGGCCAGCAGCGACAGCGACAGGATCAGCAAAAGCAGCCTTGCACAGATGTTGTTCAATGGGCATCCTCCGGTTTGACAAAAAGGGATTGTTGCTGGACGTTCCCCTGCGTAGGCAAGGGTCTCTCGTAGCCTGTTTTTCGGTTGTCCACTTCAGCGGGCGAGAAAAACGACCCGAGGCAAAACAGGATCGCCGCCTTGTTTTTATTATAGCATGAAAGATTCGGCAGACACAGCGTTTTTTCCCAGTCGGGTGCAGTTGTTTTGGGGGGACTGGCCCGCCGCCGGCCCATCGGACCACAAAGCCCCGTCCGGATTCAAAAAAGCCCCCGCACATCCGTGCGGGGGCTTTTGCAACCCCGGGGTCCCCATGTCCGCAGCCGCCGCATCAGCGCCCGGTGCTACCGAGTTTTTGTCAGTGCCAGATATAAGAAAATCAGCTCGCCCAAGAACAGCAGCCCGGTCGCCAGCCGATGGCGGGTGGACTTTCCCTGCTGCCTGCTCCAGCCAAACCGCCCCAGCGCGGTCAGGCCCTCTGTCGAAAAGGCCTCCCCGTGGTCGCTGTAGCCGCGCAGCAGGCCAAAGACCGCACAGCGGCGGGTCATCTCGCGGAGCAGCTCGGGCGGGTATCGCAGCGCCTCCGGCAGCATGTCTTGAAACGCCGCCCATCGGATGGGCCTGCCATGGACTTCCCCATGGGTCTCGATCGCGTCCAGGATGGCCCCAATCAACTGCCGGCTCTGCGGCTCGGTCAACGGGAATTGGTCTTCACAGCCGGGCAATGTACGCTCCCCCCTCCTCACGCCGGACAGGCGGCAAGCTCATCGGCCGCGCAGCCACGACCAGCCCATGTACAGCAACATCGCCACGGCGAGCGAGGCAAGGTTGACGAGCGGGTCCCAGGCAATCGCATAGAGCGCGGCCCACTTCCCCTTGGTCCAAAACCTGCCCAGCCGGGTGAGGCCGTTTTGCGTAAACGCCTCCCCGTGGTCGGCGAAGCCCCGCAGCAGCTGAAACTCGCTGCACTGGCGGGTGTAGGCCCGCAGGACCTCCGGCGGATGCCGCACGGCTTCCGGCAGCAAGGCCGCCAGCGCCTCCCAGCGCAGCGCCGTTCCGCGCAGTGCCCTGCGTTGGGCGAACAGGGCCAGCAGGGCGCCGATCAGCGCCCGCTCCTCCTGCTCGCAAAGAGGGACCGCATCCCTGTGCGCACTCACCGGATCACCACCCCGTTTGATTTTTGGGTCGGAAAACCGCAATTTTCCATCATGTGCGGGACTTCTCACGGTTTTTTCTGTTTGTACAGCGTGGAGACCGCGCCGAGCACCACGCCCACGCCGGCGCCTGCGCAGAGCCACAGCGTCAGATTTTGCAGCAGGGCGCCCAGCACAATGCCGACGGCGGCGCACAGGCCGATGGCCGTCCCCATGTTCCAATACGCCGAAAGGCCGTGTTTGTTCATGATCATTTCCTCCTTTAAATTCTGGTTTCGCGTTCCTCCCGGCCCCACGCCAATCCGCAGGGCCCCTGCCACATGCCGCAGAGATCCCTTTCGGCCGGCCGCCGGCCACAACGGCTTACTGATAGCGGATGCTGACCGCCAATGCCTGCTCATTGAAGTAGATGCAGTCCCCCTCCGGGTAATGCCAGACCGACTGGATGACCGTTGGCTGCAGGATGCCGGAAACCTCGCGGTATTCGCGGAGATAGGCCGACCAGTCGGCCAGCGTCCGGTTGCCCTGCATGTCGACGGCAACCCGGTCACCGGTGCGGAAAGCCTGCAGCTCCCCACTTTCTGCAAAGGTAAACACCCCGCTTGCGGACAGGCCCTCCCAGGTAATGGTTGCCTGCGCATGCGTGTCGTCGATCGGCTTCCAGGCCACAAATTCCTGCAGCGCGGCGTTCGGGAACATCAGGCACTCGGCCAGCCAGGTGACCAGACAGGCGCGGTCCATGTCCTCACCCCGCTGATCAAACAGGGGGATCCATTTGGCCAGCACGCCCTTCATGCTGCCCCGGCCGTTTTCATAGGCGTCAAGCCCCTCGAACGGAATGCCGTACAGCGAGGAGGAGATCAGCGCGAAGCGCTCGGGCCGCTGGACGAGATTGAACTGCGAATAGTCGATCTTGAGGGTCTTCTTTGCCGACATCACAAAATCCACGTCGGTCAGCGAGGCCCGCATATAGGCCATCTTGGGCGTTCCAAGGTATCCGCAATGGCGAAAATAGTTTTGTACCGGCAGGGGCAGCCCTGCAATGTCCTGCTCCGTAAAGACTTCCCCAATCTCCCCGGTCGCCGCGATTTTCTCCTCCACCACCTTTTCAAACGCCGTCCTGGTCGGCGAGAACGGAAGGCGCAAAACGACCACGCCCCCTGCCGCCAACAACAGCAGTGCCGCCGGTGCAATCCACATTTTTTTAGCTCTCCCGACCATTGTCGCACCCGATCCTTTCAATGTTCCGCTCGAGCTGCCGCAGCGTGTTGCACAGGGATGCAATCTCCCGCTCGCCAATCCCGCTGAACAATTCCTCAATAAAGCGCCGCTCCATCGCCTCGCGCCGCCGCAAGTGTGCAAAGCATGCCCCGGTCAGGCGGATGCGCAGCAGCCTGGCGTCGGCGGCGTCCCTTTCCAACGAGACAAAGCCCTGCCGTTCGAGAATCAAGGCCGTCTTTTTTACATTCTGCCGCGAGCTCCCGATCTGCGCGGCGACTTCGGAAAGCGTGGGCGCCCCGTCCGCGCAGCGCAGCACCCCGGCCAGAAAGAGCCACTGCTTGACCGACAGCTGCGGGTCCATGCGGTCGCCGA
>JAAYBB010000092.1 GCA_012719075.1 Clostridiales bacterium
CTGGCCAAGCCCGGCTCCATCAAGCCCCACAAGGCCTTCCGCGGCCAGGTCTACGTGCTGACCAAGGACGAGGGCGGACGCCACACCCCCTTCTTCAACAACTACCGCCCGCAGTTCTATTTCAGAACCACCGACGTGACCGGCATTGTCAAGCTGGATGGCGATGTTGAGATGTGCATGCCCGGCGACAACATCGAGATGGACATCACGCTGATCACCCCCATCGCCATCGAAGAGGGCCTGCGCTTCGCCATCCGCGAGGGCGGCAGGACGGTCGGCTCCGGCGTCGTCATCAAGGTCAACGAGTAAGTCGACGAAAACGAGCCGCTCAGTGAGTGAATGCCCGTTTTCACACAGGCAAAAGAGAAGGGCCGCCCTGCCATGCAGGGCGGCCCTTTGGCTTTTGAGCGGGGTGGCTTGGGGGCTTCCAGGCAGGGGTGGCCTTGCTCCGGGTGGGCAACCAGGCCGAACCGGGACTCCCGAAAAGGGGGCCGCTGGATGTAGGGCAATCACCCCGCCGAAGGGTTGGGGGCGGCCCCTGACTGAACTCCGCAAGCCCATTGGGAGGGCGAGGTCCGTACTTGAATGGGGTCTGCAGGCTCTCCCGCAGGGGCAAGTACAGCAACCTTTGCATCCGGCCGCCGAAAGGGTGGGGCAGTAGCCGATAAGGGAAGCCGCGGGGCCGGCCAAAGAGACGGGGGCAACCGTTTTTGGATCGGACTCGCCGGCATCAGGCCCCCACAGGGGTGGGCAGCGCTTGAACAGGCCCATTGCAGGGGGGACAATGAGCGCCTGAATCAGCTTTGCCGCAAGGGCAGCTCGCATGGCCCCCTGCCCAGCTGGGTCCGTATCTGTCGGGTTTTGCGGAGACCGAAGCGCTTCTTACATACAAGCAGGTCTCCGGATTAAAAACAACGCAGTACGCCTTCAGCGCGTTTGGGGCGGGTCGGCGTCCAGCCGACCCGCCTGCGCCTCCAGGTTGCGGTGCAGCGGCCAAGCCCCCCGCCAGCTGAAGGCCCGACCGGCATAGCGCCGCCGGAAGGCCCGCTCGGAAAGGCCCTCGAGGTCGCTGCGGTCCAGCCGGCAAATCAACTCCTGCGCAAAGGGGGGCAGCGCCGTCTGCGGCAGCGCCCGGTTGGCGGGGCAGCAGAGCTGGCAGGCATCGCAGCCCCAGATCAGCGGCGCCGCCGCAATCAGCGCGAGCTGCTGCGCATCGACCTGCCTGCGCTGGGTCAATCCCGACAGGCAGCGTGCAGGGTCAACGCTCTCCCCGAGTGCGCCGGTCGGGCAGGCCCGCAGGCAGGCGCCGCACTGGGTGCAGCCGGGGGCCAGGCCGGCCTGCAGCGGCAGCAGAGGCTCCTCGACTACCAGCTCGCCGATAAAGGCATAGCTACCGAACGCGCGGCTGATCAGCAGGCCGTTTTGGCCGATGCCCCCAAGTCCGGCCGCCTGCGCCAGCGCAGTCTCGTGAAAGGGGGAGACATCGGTGTAGGCCCTGCCCCGCAGCGCCAGCCGCTCGGCCGCCTGCTCCAGCAGTGCGCGGACAACGCCGTGGTAGTCCGCCCCGCGCGCATAGAGCGAGAGGTTGCCGGGGGCCTGGCCGGCATAGTAGGGAAACAGTGCGACCAGGACGCTTTCAAAGGGCGGGGTCTCCCCTCTGAGGTGGGGGGCGGCCGACTGGGCGGAGAGGATGCCGCAGGCCGGCAGCCCTGCACGGGACAGCGCATCAGCCGAGAGCTGCCGCATGAAGATTTCCTCCTTTAATCGGGTAAATATGGCTTTTACGAAGAGAAAAAATCGTGTATAATAATGGTGTAGTTTAAATTGTCCTGAAAATGGAATGCAAAGGTCCAATAAAAAGGCCATGATAAAAGGAGGTCGTGACATTGCGCGAGGTTTTTAACATTGAGGGAATGGGCTGCGACAGGTGTGTGCAGGCGGTTACAAGCGCCCTTTCAGAGCTTGAGGGCGTCGAGGTCGTCAAGGTGCAGATCGGTAGTGCCGAGGTCGAGTACAGCGGAGAGGCCGGCCTCAAGGGCCAGATCCGCGAGGCCATCGAGGGCTGCGGCTTCGACGTGGTCTGACAAGGACGTAAAATCATGGAAAACAACGTTGAAAAGGAGAAACACAACATGCTGGAACTCACAAAGAGCAACTTTGCAAGTGTGATCAAGGAGAGCGACAAGCCGGTCGCGATCGACTTCTGGGCCCCCTGGTGCGGTCCCTGCCGCGCGCTGGCGCCCATTCTCGAGGAGGTCGCGGGCGAGCTCGAGGACAGCGTGGTGGTCGGCAAGGTCAATGTGGATGAGCAGCAGGAGCTGGCTCAAACATACAGCATCGTCACGATTCCCACGATGATCCTGTTCAAGAACGGGGAGCCGGTCTCCAAGAACATCGGCCTGATCGACAAGGAGGGCTTGAAGCGGTTCCTGCTGGACTAAACGGACACCGGACAAGGGGAAGGGGCGCCCAAGATTTGCGGCGCCCCTTTACGCTGTCTGGAAAAAGGGACGGGGGCGCCGGGGGCGGGCAGGGGACTTCCGGGTGGGGATCGGACTTGACAAAAACAGGGCTTTTTGACAAACAGGCCCGTTTGCTTGTGCCCAATAGGGACTTAAAACCCGCAGCTTGTCCAGCCTATCCCTGCAAAAGGAAGCTGAAAGATAAACGATAATTAAGAAGTGAGAGGCACCGGCAGCGAAGTTATCTTTGTCAGGAAGGGGTATATGCAATGAAAAGACTGATTTCGGCAGGGTTGCTGTTTATTTTGATGGCGACGTTGCCTGCATGTTCCGGCAAGGCTGATTTACCTAAAGCTTTAGACAAAGAGGGCATCGCCCCCTATGAATTGTCGGAAGGCGAGCGCTATATCTTGCAGTCATTCAATATGGACGGCACTTCACAAATCATTTCTTTTCATGCGCCGAAAGAGGCCATTGCGTTGAATGTAACGGTCTATCGTCTTGAAGACAGCGGGACCTGGGGTCGTATTGGTGGCGGCGGCATTTCGATCGGCACAGACAGAAAGCCAATGGACCAATTGATTGGAACATTTACAATGCAGCTCAAAGAGAATTATACCATTGATTTTGTCATTAATGCCGGTGGAAGGGCTTCTTATAAAACGGATGAAATTTTACTGGATCGTGAAGCCGTGGCATCGGTGAAAGGATTTTTGCAGGAATTTCAAGACATTACAATCAATACCGAGATACCGGTTGCGCTCATGGTGTACGACAGCGGCACGAGTATGAAAATTTACACGCTACAGGACTACTTTGCGCCGTCAGTGTTTGAAGGGATGGATCTGGTGCAGGTTGTCACATTGGAATTCTCCGATAAATAACGTAGCTTTGCAAAATAAGCATCTACGGAATTTAATTTCGACAACACGCAGACTCGGAGGCCAATTGTGGAGACGATCCTCAGGGCCGCCCGTCTCCCTTGTGGCGGCAGGGCCCCCAGATGGCCCAGATCGTCAGCAGTTTAAAATACAGGCCCGGATTCCAGTCGGAATCCGGGCCTGTTCATGCGGTCAGTCGGGGGTTTTGGCAAAGGCCGGTTGATTATTCACCAAACAGCTTCTTGGTCACGTCGCCAAAGCGCTTGGCACCGATCTCGATCTCCTCGAGCGTGGGGGTCGCAAAGCAGACGCGATAGGAGTGGCCGGGCTTGCTCTGATCGGGTGCAAAGACCAGCGAGGGGATGACGCCGATGTGGTTCTCCAGGAAATTGTCCAGGATCGCCATGGGATCGAACTCCTCGGGGATGGTGACCCACAGGAACATGCCGCCATCGGGGTCGGTCCGCTTGCACTTGGAGCTCATGTACTTGTCGAGGCACTCGCACATCTTGGCACACTTCTTGCCGTACAGGGCGGCGGTCTTCTCGATGTGCGCATCGAGGTCGCACTCTTCTATGAAGTAGCGGGCGATCAGCGCGGAGGAGACGGGGGAGCCGGAGTCGAGGTTGCCCTTCAGCGCGGTCATCTTACCGATGACCTCCTTGGGGGCGCAGACGTAGCCAAGGCGGATGCCGGAGGCCAGGATCTTGGAGAAGGAGCAGGCATACAGCACGCGGCCCTCTTTGTCGAAGCTCTTGATGGCCGGAACGGGCTCGCCCTTGTAGCGCAGCTCGCCATAGGGATCGTCTTCGAGAATCATGAAGTCATACTTGCAGGCCAGATCGTAGATGGCCTTGCGCTTTTCGACCGGAATGGTGACGCCCATGGGATTCTGGAAGTTGGGGATCAGGTAGAGGTACTTGACCTTGCTGCCCAGCTTCTTGCAGGCCTCTTCGAGCGCGTCGAGGTTGATGCCGTCTTCGTCAACCTTCACGCCATAGGGCTCGGCCAGCATGCCGCGCATGCAGGAGAGGGCGCCCATGTAAGTGAACTCTTCACACAGCACGATGTCGCCGTCGTCGCAGAGGGTCATGGGGGTCAGGGTCAGGATGTTCTGGGAGCCGGTGGTGACCAGAATGTCGTTGCCCTCGGGATTGATGCCCTTGACCTTCTCGAGGCGCTTCTTCATCAGATCGATGAAGCCCGGATCGCCCTGCGTGGGGCCATACTGCAGCGCGTACTTCGGAACTCTCTCATAAACCAGGTCGTTCATCCTGCGGATATCGTCGACCGGGAAGGTCTCGTAAGCAGGATTGCCAATCGCAAAAGAGATGAACTCGGGGTCCACGGCGCCGCGCGCGGAGATTGCACGGATGGGGGAGGGTTTCGCGCTCAGCGCTTTTTTAGAGAATCTGTACTCCATACTGCCTGCACACTCCTTTAATTTTAATTGGCCGAAAAAGTGTATTACACGTATTTCCATTATAGCACAAGAATGAAAGAGAGTAAACGGCTTTTCACGGCTTGGGCAGCCAATCTTCCAGAGTTTTTTTCGTCGATTTGTATAAAAATAAACTCACTTTTCATGCATCTGACCAACAGTTTGACAGGCCATGGAAGAAGCCGCTAGATTTTTCCTAAGGGTCAAAAACGGCAATTTATGCAGGTCTACACAGCGGCGCGCTAGGCCTGGCCGCTGCTCTTTTGCTTGAGATAGGCGTTGATGAACCCGTCGATGTCGCCGTCCATCACGGCGTTGATGTTGCCCTCCTCGTGGTCGGTGCGGTGGTCCTTGGCCATCGTGTAGGGCATGAAGACGTAGGAGCGGATCTGGCTGCCCCAGGCGATGTCCTTCTGGTCCCCCTTGATGTCCTCAATGCGCTCCACGCGCTCCCGCTCCTTGATCTCCAGCAGTTTGGACTTGAGCATGGTCATGGCCACCTCGCGGTTTTGGTGCTGGCTGCGCTCGTTCTGGCAGGCCACGACGATGCCGGTGGGCAGGTGGGTGATGCGGATGGCCGACTCGGTCTTGTTGACGTGCTGGCCGCCC
>JAAYBB010000001.1 GCA_012719075.1 Clostridiales bacterium
CCTGGGCCGCTCACCTGGGCCGCTCACCTGGGCCGCTCACCTGGGCCGCTCACCTGGGCCGCTCACCTGGGCCGCTGCCTTCTACCGGCCGGACACCTTGCCCTCCCTCGCCCGTTTATGGAAAAAGCGGACCGTGTTTTGCCCGGCGGGCCTGATCTGTGCCGCCTGCCCTCCCCGCCCGCGAAAGACCATCCTTTTCATAAAAAGGGGTGCCGCGGATGCGGCACCCCTCTTTTTTATCCCACGTAAACCCGTGCCGCCCCCCTGCCCGCGGAAGCCGCACACGCGCACCCCCAAACGGCCCCCCTGCCTGTGCAGGGGGGCCGTCTTCATGGTCATTCGCACGAGCTGGTCGCGGCGCGCGCGCCCGCCTTTGGCGGTTCGCCCTCCCCTGCCGGTTCGGCCTCCCCCGACCCTCCGGCCTCTTCTGCCGGTGCAGCCCCTTCCGCCCGGCCGGCCTCGGCGCGCTCAAACTGGGCCCGGTAGAGCTCGGCGTAGTAGCCGCCCGCCTGCATCAGCTGCTCGTGGGTGCCGCACTCGGCCACGGCGCCGTCCCGCAGCACCGCGATGAGGTCGGCGTGCCGGATGGTGGACAGCCGGTGGGCGATGACAAAGCTGGTCCGCCCCTGCATCAGATCGAGCATGGCGGCCTGGATCGCGCGCTCGGTCTGCGTGTCGACGTTGGAGGTGGCCTCGTCGAGGATCAGCATGGGCGCGTCGAGCAGCATGGCCCGCGCGATGGTCAGCAGCTGCTTTTGGCCCTTGGAGATGGCCCCGCCCCCCTCGCGCAGCACCGTGTCGTAGCCCTCGGGCAGCGAGAGGATGAAGTCGTGGATCTTGGCGGCCCCGGCCGCCTGCGCCACCTGCTCGGCCGTGATGCCCTCCCGGCCGTAGGCCAGGTTTTCGTAAATGCTGCCGGTGAAGAGCCAGGTGTCCTGCAGCACCATCGAAAAGGCCCGCCGCAGGTCGGCGCGGCGCAGCGTGCGGATGTCCCGGCCGTCCACGCAGATAGCGCCCTCGTCCACGTCGTAAAAGCGCATGAGCAGGTTGATGATGGTGGTCTTGCCGGCGCCGGTCGGCCCGACGATGGCCACCACCTGCCCCGGCTTTGCGGCCAGGCTGTAGCCCTTCAGCACCGGCACGCCGGGCAGGTAGCCAAAGCCGACCTCGCGCAGCTCGACCTCGCCGCGGACGGTCTCCAGCGGCAGCGCCTCGGGCGGGTCGGGGGCCTCCTCGGCCTCGTCCAGCAGGCGGAACACCCGCTCGGCCGCCGCGAGGGCCGACTGCAGCTCGCTGAGGATGTTGGAGAACTCGTTGATGGGCCCCGAGAACTTCCTCGAGTAGAGCACAAACGAGGAGACGCTGCCCAGCGAGATGCTGCCGGCCATGTAGAGCAGGGCCCCGAAGATGCTGACCAGCGCCAGCGAGAGGTTGTTGATGAAGCTGACCGAGGGCCCGGTGGTGCTGGCAAAGCAGTCGGCCCGGTAGTTGGCCTCGCAGGCCTCGGCGTTCTTCTGCTCAAAGCCGTCGATGAAGAACTGCCGGCGGTCGTAGGCCGTGATGCTGCGCAGGCCGCCGGTCATCTCCTCGGTGTAGCCACTGAGCTCCCCGAGCGCGACCGAGCGCGCGCGGTAGAGCGGGCGCACCCGCGCCGAGCGGTAGCGCGTAAACAGGATGGCACAGGGGATCGTGACCGCAAAGACCAGCACCAGCGCCGGCGAGATCGTGATCATGATCCACAGCGAGCCCAGCACCGTGATGACGCTGGCCAGCATCTGCACGAGGTCGTTCGAGAGGGAGGCCTGGATCGTGTCGATGTCGTAGGAGAGCACGCTGAGGATGTCGCCGGCCGTGTGGCGGTCAAAAAAGCGCACGGGCAGGCGCATCAGGTGCCCGTAGACGTCGCGGCGCAGCTCGTAGACCACGCGGCTGCCCAGGTGCACCAGCAGCGCCGCCAGCAGGTAGCTCAGCAGCGAGGAGGCGACAAAGAACAGGATCATCAGCCCGGCGTAGCCGTAGACGGCCTCAAAGTCCACTTGGCCCGGGACGGTGCCGATGGCGTCCACGGCGAGGCCCGAGAGCTTGGGCCCCAGCAGCGCCAGCAGGTTGCCGCCCAGGCTGAGCGCCACGGCCAGCGCAAGCAGCCACCGGTAGGGGGCCAGATACGCCCCGAGCCGGCGCAGGATGACCGCGCCCTTGACCGAGGGGCGCTCGTAGGCGGTGCCGGCCCGCCGTCCGCCGGCCTGCTCGCCGCCGGTCCGCCGGCTTCCGGTCTGTTCGCCGCCGGCGCGGCCGCCCTGGGGGGAACCGGTCATCTACCCCACCTCCCCCATCTGCAGCTGCGCAATTTCGCGGTAGCTCTCGCAGCTGCGCAGCAGCTCCTCGTGCGTGCCGAGGCCGATGGCGCGGCCCTGATCCAGCACGAGGATCTGGTCGGCGTGCCGGATGGCGCTGACCCGCTGGGCCACGATGAGCTTGGTGGCCCGCCTGAAGTTTTTGGCCAGCGCGTGGCGGAACTGCGCGTCGGTCTTGTAGTCCAGCGCGCTGGAGCTGTCGTCCAGGATCAAAATGTCGGGGTCGGCGGCCAGCGCCCGGGCCAGCAGCACGCGCTGCCGCTGCCCGCCGCTGAGGTTGCCGCCCTTTGGCGTCAGCTCGGCCGCCAGGCCGCCCGCCCGCCCGTACACAAAGCCGGCCTGCGCCGTCTCGATGGCCCGCTCGAGCTGTTCGGGCGAGAGCCCCCGGCCAAAGTCGATGTTCTCGCCGATCTCGCCGGCAAACAGAAAGTCGTTTTGAAACACGACGCCGAACAGACTGTACAGCCGCTCTTTTGGAACCGAACGCAGGTCCTGCCCGTCGATGGTAATATGCCCCTGGTCGACGTCGTAAAAGCGCAGCAGCAGCTGGAGCAGGGTGCTCTTGCCGCTGCCGGTGGGGCCGATGATGCCCAGCGTCTCGCCGCGGCGCAGCGAAAAGCTGATCCCATACAGGTTGTCGCGCTTTTTGCCGTAGGAGAAGTGCACGCCGTCAAAGCGGATGTGGGCCTCGTCGGCGCGGGCGGGCAGGCAGCGCACCGCCATGTCCTGCGGCGCCTGCAGCACCTCCTCGATGCGCTTGGCGCTGGCCGCCCCCTTCGAGTAGAGCACGAACAGGCGGGACACCATCATCAGCGCCGAAAGGATGATCGTGAAGTAGCTCAAAAAGGCGATGATGACGCCCGGCTGCGTGACGCCGGCGTTGACGCGGTAGGCCCCCACCACGATCACGGCGGTCAGCCCGACGTTCAAAAACAGGTTCATCGCGGGGTTGGTGACGTTCATGAGCAGGCCGGCCCTGCGGTCCCGCCGCATGACCGCGGCGTTGGCCTCGTCAAACCGCGCGACCTCGTACCCGGTCTTGGAGAGGGCCTGAATCACCCGCACGCCGGCCATGCTCTCCTGCGCGCGGCGCACCAGCACGTCGAGCGCGCCCTGGGTCTCGGTGTAGCGCGCGACCCCCCTGCGCGAGACCGAAAAGACGATCAGCGCCAGCAGCGGCAGCACCGCCACCAGCACCAGCGTGAGCACCGGCTCCAGCAGGAAGGTGACCGCCATGCCGCCCAGCAGCAGGATCGGAGCCCGCACGCCGAGGCGCTGCATGCGGTCGACCATCTGGTGGACGTTGTAGGTGTCGCTCGAGAGGCGGGCGATCAGCGAGGAGGTCGTAAAGGCGTCCTCCTGCGCGCTGGACAGCCCCATGACCCGCTCGAACAAGTCGTACCGCAGCCTGCGCGTGATGTCGCGCGAGATGCGCGTCGACAGCCGGTTGGCCATGGCGTTGCAGAGCAGCGCGGCCTCGGCCGCGAGCACCATCAGCCCGCCCCAGCGCAGGATGCCGGGCAGGTCGCGCAGCGGCACATAGTCGTCTAAAATGACCGAGAGCATCCAGGGCAGCAGCAGCTCCAGCACGGTGCCGCTGAACTTGACCAGCAGACAAAAGCCGATCACGCCGCCCTTGCGGCCGACATAGCGAAAGAGCGTCTTCATTCCACCATCGCCTCCGCGCGGGCGGCCAGCCGGCCGAGCAGGCCCTCGAGCGCCTGCAGCTCCTCCTGCGTGAGGGCCTCCGTCAGCGCGGCCTGCCAGTCGGCCAGCACGCCCTGCACCACCGGCAGCACCTGCTGCATCCGCCCGGTGGGACAGACCTCCATGGCGCGGCGGTCGGCGCCGCTGCGCCGGCGCTCGATAAAGCCGGCCTCCTCCAGCAGCGCCAGCTGCCGAGTCACCGAGCTGCGGTTGACGTGCAGCTGCTGCGCGATCTGGTCCTGCGTCAGGCCGGGCGCGCGGCAGACGGCCAGGACATAGGGGGCCTGGTAGCCGCCCAGCCCCGTGCCCTCGAGCCGCCCGTCGCGGTAGAGCGCCGCACAGCGCGCAATCGTGCCGATGTCTTTCATCAGGGACGCCGTCATGCCCTCTCCCCTTTTGCTGTTTTTATTTTTGATATCGTTGGCAAGTTCTCTATTTGTTGCGCATGCAACAAATAGAGTGTAGCAGACCGGCGCCCCGCCGTCAAGCCGGCGGCATTGTCCTGCAATTTGGGGCATACTTTTGAGAGGTCCTTTTGTCCCGATCTAAACAGGCTGTGCATTGCCCTTTTCAAATGGGGATTTTTGTTGTAAGATGTGGGGTAGGACAATCTCACGCCGGCCCCGCCTTTGGGCCACCAACGAGCAAAGGAGCCAAATCCGCCATGGACCTGACCACCTACTACACCATTTTAAAGGCCTTTTGCACCGCCTTTGCGCTGGCCTTTTTGCTCACGCCGCCGGTCAAGGTGCTGGCGGGCTATATCGGCGCCGTCGACGTGCCGCGGGACGACCGGCGCATGCACACGTCGCCCACGCCGCGGCTGGGCGGGCTGGCCATCTTCCTGGGCTTTCTCATTTCGGCGCTGCTGTTTTGCGACAGTACGCGCCAGCTGCGCGGCATCCTGATGGGGGCCATCCTCATCGTGGTGCTGGGCGTGCTGGACGACGTGCTGGCGCTGCCTGCCAAGCCCAAATTCCTGGTCCAGACCATCGCCGCGCTGATCCCGGTGCTGTCGGGCGTGCGCGTGGAGGTGCTGACCAACTTCAACCTGTTCTCCGACCGCCTCTACATCAACCTCGGCGCGCTGAGCATCCCGCTGACGCTGATCTGGATCGTGGGCATGACCAACGCCGTCAACTTCATCGACGGGCTGGACGGTCTGGCCATCGGCGTCTCCTCAATCGCCACGCTCTCGATCCTGGCCATCGCGGTGCTGGTCTCCAACGGGCCCGAGGCGGTCGTGGCGGCCGCGCTGTGCGGCGCCTGCTTCGGCTTCTTCCCCTTCAACCTCAACCCGGCCAAAATTTTCATGGGGGACACCGGCGCCACCTTCCTCGGCTACCTGCTGGCCACGCTGTCGGTGCAGGGGCTGTTTAAAATGTACGCGGTCATCAGCTTTGTGGTGCCCTTTTTGATCTTTGGCCTGCCCATCTTCGACACGGCGTTCGCCATGCTGCGCCGGGTGGCCGAGGGGCGCTCGCCGATGGCGGCCGACCGCGGCCACCTGCACCACCGGCTGATCGACATGGGCTTTACCCAAAAGCAGACGGTGGCCATCATGTACGTGGTGTCGGCCATTCTGGGGCTGGCGGCGGTGCTGCTGGCCACCTCGAGCGCCGTCAAGGCCATTTTGCTGATCCTCTGTGCGATGGCGGGGGCCATGGTGGCCGCCCGCATGGTGGACGACCGCCGCGCCGCGCTGCTGCGCGGCCATGAACGGGAGGACGGCGATGAGCAGAACCGTTGAGGTGCTCTCGGTCTTCGGCACCCGGCCGGAGGCCATCAAGATGGCGCCGCTCGTGGCCGAGCTGCAGCGGCGCCCCCTCTTTCGCAGCCGGGTCTGCGTCACGGCGCAGCACCGCGAGCTGCTGGACATGGTCAACCGCCACTTTGCCATTTCGCCCGACTTCGACCTCGATGTCATGCGCGCCGGCCAGACCCTCTGCGGCCTGGCCTCCCGCGTGCTGGCGGGCATGGAGCAGGTCTTTGCGCAGGCCGCGCCCGCGCTGGTGCTGGTGCACGGCGACACCGCCACCACCGCCGTCTGTGCGCTGGCCGCCTTTTACGCGGGCATCCCGGTGGGGCATGTCGAGGCGGGGCTGCGCACCTTTGACCGCCGCTCCCCCTTCCCCGAAGAGGGCAACCGGCTGGTGGCCGGCCATCTGGCCGACATCCACTTTGCCCCCACCGCGCGCAACGCCCAGTACCTAAAGCAGGAGAACATCAAAAAAAACGTCTACATCACCGGCAACACCGTCATCGACGCGCTGGCCTACACCGTGCGGCCCGACTACGCCTTTGCGCAGCCGGCGCTGCAGGACCTGGCGACCCGCTTTGCCCACACCGTGGTGGTCACGGCCCACCGGCGCGAGAACCACGGGGCGCCGCTGGAGCAGATCTGCGGCGCGCTGCGCACGCTGGCGGGGCGCTACCCTGACACCTGCTTTGTCTATCCGGTGCACCCCAACCCGGCCGTGCGGCAGACCGCCGAGCGCCTGCTATCGGGGCTGCCCAACCTGCTGCTGCTGCCGCCGCTCGACACGGCCGACATGCACAACCTGATGGCGCGCTGCCGCTTTGTGATGACCGACTCGGGCGGGCTGCAGGAGGAGGCGCCGGCACTCGGCAAGCCGGTGCTGGTGCTGCGGCGCGAGACCGAGCGCCCCGAGGCCATCGAGGCCGGCACCGCGCTGCTCTGCGGCACCCGGCAGGAGGCCGTCGTCGCGGCCGCCGTGCGGCTGCTCGAGGACGAGGCGGCCTACCAGGCCATGGCGCAGGCCATCAACCCCTATGGCGACGGCCGGGCCTCGCCGCGCATCGCCGACGCCATCGAGCACTTTTTCGGCCTGCGCGAACTCCCGCCCCCGCCCTTTCTCGGCTGCGCCGAGGGGGGCGGCGACTGATGCGCGGGCGCAGGCGCAGCAGCCTCTTCCTGCTGCTGGCCACGGCGCTCATCCTGTCGGGCTACCTGGCCATGCGGGCGATCATGGACAGGCCCACCGACATCCACCTGGCCGACATGCCGGAGGCCGAGTTTGCCGAAAACCCCGCCCTCACGGCGCCGCGGACGTCGACGCCGGTCGACTACCGGCTGACGCCCGAGCTCTTCCTGGAGCTGTTAAAGCAGTACCAGACCCCCGAAAACCTGAGCTGGCAGGTGGAGACCACGGTCTACGCGAGCCTGGACGACCTGCGCACCCAGATCGGCCGCTATGAAAAGCGCGGGCAGGACTACCACTTGCGCGTGGTGGACGGGCTGACCGACGGGCTGGTGCGCGAGGTGGCGCTCGAGCAGGGGGTGCTCACGGTCACGACGCCCGACGGCAGCGCCGAATCGACGGCCTACGCCGTCTACGCCCCGCTGCCGGTGCTGGGCATGGCCGACCTCTCGGTGCTCACCCGCCTGTCGGCGGAGCAGATCCTGTACGCCGGCATCCACACGCGCTTCGACCTGCTGGACCAGCGCTATCAGGTGGTCTATGTCGAGTTCAACTACCCCGACCTGCCCGGCCTCAGCGAGTGCTACTGGGTCAGCCTCGAGTACGGCCTGCCGCTGCGCGTGCAGACCTTCCAGGGCGACGAGCTGGTCTACACGGCCGAGACGCTCGAACTCGGGACCTTTTAAGGCCCGATCTTTGCGGACGGATTTTTTAACCGGACGGCCGCCTGCACCGCGGGCGGCCAGCTCACTTCAAGGGAGGATTTTTTGTGCTGCAACATCCGATGGAGCGCCTGCGCAGGCAGGCGCCGCTGGTCCACTGCATCACTAACTATGTCACGGTCAACGACGTGGCCAACATGCTGCTGGCCTGCGGGGCCTCGCCGGTCATGGCCGACGCGCCCGAGGAGGCCGGCACCTTTTCGGGGAGCGGCTGCCTCTACCTCAACCTCGGCACGCTGAACCGGCGCACCGTCGACGCCATGTACCTGGCCGGCCGGGCAAATGCCGAGCGCGGCCGGCCGATTCTGCTGGACCCGGTCGGCGTCGGCGCCACCGACTTTCGCATGCAGACGGCGCGGGCCCTGCTGCGCGACTTGCCCATTGCGGCGGTGCGGGGCAACGCCTCCGAGATCCGCGCGCTGGCCGACATGGGCGGCCAGGTGGGCGGCGTGGACGCCTCGGCCGCCGACGCCGTGACCGACGAGACGGTCGGGCGGGCGGCCGCCTTCGCCTGCGCGCTCAGCGCCCGGCTGGGCACCGTGGTCTCCTTTTCGGGGCCCATCGACATCATTGCGGACCGGGGCGCCGCCTATGCCGTGCGCAACGGGGTGGCGCGGATGCCGCGCATCACCGGCTCGGGCTGCATGCTGTCGGGCGTGGTGGCCGCGCTGATCGCCGCCCACCCCGAGCAGGTGCTCGAGGCCACCGTCACGGCCTACGCGGCCATGGGCCTCTGCGGCGAAATCGCCGAGGCCGCGCTGCGCGAGGGGGAGGGCACCGGCAGCTTCCGCGCCCGCATGATCGACGCCATGAGCCTGCTCGACGACGCGCAGCTCGAGCGCGGCAGACGGGTGCAGCGCGTGATCTAGGGCGCCGCCGGGGGCGGGGGTGGGCCGGGCCGCCCGGGGCGGGCCATATGGGCCTCTTGGAGGTCGGATGGGCGACCCGGGCAGGTGCTCGGCGTGATCGGCGGCCTCTTGGGGATGGGCCAAGCCCTCTCGGGCAGGGGCCCTGCCCGGCAGCCCCTTGAGGGCGTTCGGCCTTTCCTGATGGGGCATTACCTTTGCCCGCTATCCCATTAAAGGTCGCGGCCGCGGGCCGCGGGATGAAGGTCGTGCTTTTGGGCGTCAAAAGCACCAAAACCGCCTCCTTTTGCGGCGGGCAAAAGGAGGCAAAAACCGCCGGGGGGTAAAGCGTAGCTTCCAGGGGGTACCCGTACCCCCTGGATACGAAACCGCAAAGCGGTTTCGATACCCCCGGCAAACGGGTCAAGGCTTTGGCCCGTTTGGGCACCCGCCACAAGGCGGGTTGCCTTGTCGGTGTCGCTCAAATAAGCGCACTTATTTGAGCGACGGATTTACGGACCCCCCGGCGCCTCTAAAGTGCGACCGGCCCCCGAATAATAATCAAGGGTCCAAGCCTGCAATAAGTGCGTAATAAACGCGCTGGATACCCGCCTCCAAGCAAATTTGTTGGGGGCCGGTCGCTACTGTGAGGAACACGTGAAAAAATCAGGACTCGCACCCTTCGGGTGCTCAGACAACTGATTTTTTCACGTGTTCCTCACATCCAATAAGCTTCGCGGCTACGACCGGACAGGTCGCTGATGACGGCGGTGCGGATGTGCAGGATGGGATTTTCCGCGATGCGCCGCGCGATTTGCAGCTTGCCGAGTTCCCGCTGCCAAAACCCCGCCGCAACTGCGCTGGCAATCATGACGCCTACCAGAAGTATCTGCGCCCAGATTTCAGACATCCCGCCGCCGAAGGCAAGAGGCACAACACCCGTCAGGATGCCAAAGCCGGTGAGCGCTGCCAAAACGACGTTTTTTCTTTTGATCGCCTTCAAACGTACCCCCCTTCCGGCAGGATTTTATCCGTCAGGAACAGCATGGCAAAAACGCAAACAAAAAAGAGCACCCAAATCGGGCAATTTGCGCAAAAAGGCCCCCACCCTTTTCGGGTAGGGGTCTTTGCGCAGTACGACTGCGTGATACGCGAGGCATCCTGTGTTTTTTGCCGGCTATTCCCGCCACTCGTAGTAATACTTAAAGCCGTAGCCGCCTATATACAGGATAATCGCCTTTTTTTGGCCGGAGCTGCCTTTCAGGGCTTTTTCCATCTGGAAGGTTCCCTGGTATGACTCCGACACCCACGTTTTTCCGTCAGGCGTCGCAAATCGGATTATGCCCGCTGTCGCGCCGCCGGGACTGAGATCGTGGGCGTCAAAGCTGGCGCTGAAGGTTCCGGAGTCCCAACTGGATCCCATCTCCCGGTCAACGTTAAGCACGACTTGGTCGGTTCCGCTGAAATAGTCCGGCGGATCGGTCCATTTTGTTACAGAATCGCCGGAAGCGACTAAGCTGCCGTCGTCGTATGTGCGCCGATGCTCATATTTGAAATCATTCTTTTCCCCTGTTCCCACATAGTAGTCCCAGATATTGCCCGTCTTGGCGATCACGCTACCCTTGACCGCGCCGACAAGGGAATAGTCCTGGGACATGATGATATACTCCCAGTGGGTAAAATACCAGCCGGGAGCGCTGGCTTTGGAGGGTACGGTTGTAATCAGCACGGTTCTGGTCTCACCGTCCCAGTCGATGCCCAGTCCCAGCAGATAACCCATGGCCCGTACGGGCAGATACGTCGTGCCGTTGTAGGAAATTGGCAGCACCGGCGTGCCGTCGTCCCCCACGGGGATGACGGCCTTCCCGTCCAGCTTGAACTTCAGGTTGCCGTTGAGCACCGCCCCGGAGATGGGGATCAGCGTGTTGCTTTTCGTGCCCGCGGCGGCCTTGGGCGCGGCTTTCGTCGTCGTACTGGCAATCAGAACGGTGTTGGTCGGGCCGTCCCAGTCGATGCCCAGCCCCAGCAGATAGCCAACGGCCCGAACGGGCAGGTATGTGGTGCCGTTGTAGCTGATGGGCAGCACGGGCGTGCCGTCATCCCCCACGGGCACCACGGCTTTGCCGTCCAGCTTAAAGCTGAGCTGGTCATTGAGCACCGCGCCCGATATGGGGGTAAGACCGCCGGAGCTTTCGCTCGGGGGCGGTGTGGGCGTGGACGCCAATGACATTGGCGTCGTTTTGGCTGCGCTCCAGCTATAGCTGTAGCTGCCGTTTTGTGAAAATGTACCGCTCATGGTGGCGCTGCCGTCTCCGCTGACCGTTAAGATGCCGGTATAGTCCTGACGCAGCGTGCCTGAATCCCATGCCCGGGTGAAGGTAACGGTATCCCCATCGATTTGGCCGTTTATCAGCTTTTCGGTTCTGCCGGAGTCAATGTGGACAGTCCCGCTGAATTCACTTCCCGATTGAGTGGTGATATTGATGTGCCCGCGCGAGGAATTTGCCGTAATACTCCATTCTCCCAGCAGATCAGGCGCGGCCGCCGACGCCGCCATGCCAAACAGTCCCACCGACAAAAGCACCGCCAGCGCCATCACAACACAAAATGCCTTCTTTCTTCCCTTCTTCTTGTCCATTACAATCGCCTCCCTTTTATTGTGTCGCTATGGAGCCGTGCCAATAAACCGATTCCAAATTCCGACGGAGGTTTGATTGGCACGTCTTTCAATTTCTCTGTTATACCGTAGCACTTTTCCGTCTGAATTTCTTCACCCGGTCGGGTAGTCTGCATAAAAAAAGCCCCCACCTTTTTCGGGTAGGGGCCTAAAATAACAGGTTTTTCAGGGGTATTGTGCGGGAGGGGGCGCATCCTCTTTTTGAAGCACGATGTTCATCAGCTCCGCGCGGTTTTGAACTCCAAATTTGGAATAGATATTTTTCACATA
>JAAYBB010000018.1 GCA_012719075.1 Clostridiales bacterium
AGAGTGTTTTTCTCTGCTCATGTTGCGCAGGTGCTCCCCCTAAGGGCGCTCCTGCGGCTTTATCTTTCTTGTCGCGCAAAAGGCAGCTCAATGCCGCCCCCCGCACTTTGACAAGGGCCTTTTTCTTCCCGTGTTGTTTAATTTTCAAGGTCCAGTTTGCTTGGCCACCTCTTCAGGGGTGGAGGTTCAGTATACAGGATTTTTGAAGCCCTGTCAAGAACCTGCCACATCCTTTTCGAGCCAAAGCTTATTCAGGATACCGCAGCCGAGCCGAATTGTCAAGCACTCTTTTTGATATTCCCAAAAATCAGTCGACATAGTCAAATTCGATGTCATAAATTGATACCGTATCGCCCTGCTGGATACCCTCCTGGCGCAGCAGCTCGTAGATGCCGTTGGCGCTGAGCACCCTGTGCAGGTACTGCAGCGACTCGTGGTCGCTGAAGTTGACGCTGCCCAGCAGGTTGTAGAGCCACTCCCCCTCGACGACGTAGACGCCCTCCTCGACCGTGACCGTCGTGACCTTCTCCTGTTCGCGTCGGCGGGTCAGGGTGGTCTCGGCCTCGTAGGTCTGCACGGGCGGCAGCTCCCTGAGTTGCTGCCAGATGGCCTGGAGCAATTCGGGAAGGCCCTGCGTCGTCGCGCCGGACATCTCAAGGAAGGGATACCCGAGCGAGTCGGCCCGGCGCCGCAGGTCGTTTTCAAAGTCGTGGTTTTGCAGCAGGTCGATTTTGTTGCCCACCACGATCTGGGGCAGCGCCGCAAGCCTGGGTGAAAAGGCCCCCAGCTCGTGGTTGATGATGTTGAAGTCCTCGACCGGGCTGCGCCCCTCGCTGCCCGAGACGTCGACCATGTGCACCAGCAGCCGGCATCGCTCGACATGGCGCAAGAACTCGTGGCCGAGCCCAAGTCCCTCGCTGGCGCCCTCAATCAGGCCGGGGATGTCGGCCATCACATAAGAGACCCCCTCGTCGACCTGGACGACGCCGAGCTGCGGGACCAGCGTGGTGAAGTGGTAGTTGGCGATCTTGGGCCGCGCCGCCGACACGATGGAGAGCAGCGTCGACTTGCCGACGTTCGGAAAGCCGATCAGCCCCACGTCGGCCAGCAGCTTGAGCTCCAGCACCACGTCGGCCTCTTCGCCCCGCATGCCGTTTTTGGCAAAGCGGGGCGCCTGGCGCCTCGACGTCGCAAAGCGGGCGTTGCCGAAGCCGCCCCGGCCGCCCTGTGCGGCCGTAAAGCGCTCGCCGTCCGACATGTCGCGCAGCAGCAGCCCCGACGCGGCCTCCCGGATCAGGGTTCCGCGCGGCACCTTGATGACCAGCGGCTTGCCGCTGCGGCCAGTCATGTTGTTCCCACGGCCGTCGGCGCCGTTCTCGGCCCCGTACTTGCGGCGGTAGCGAAAGTCCAGCAGCGTCGACAGGTTGTCGTCCACCTCAAAGACAATGTCGCCGCCGCGCCCGCCGTCGCCGCCGTCCGGCCCCCCCGCGGGGACATACTTCTCGCGGTGGAAGGAGATTGCGCCGTTGCCGCCGCTGCCGGCCCTGATATGAATGTTTGCCACATCGATAAACATGCTCTGCTCCTCACTGAAAATGAAGGGGCCCCGGGCGGAAACGGCCCGGGACCCCGACGGAAACGCGACCTCACTGGACGTCGTAAACCGACACCTTCTTGCGGTCCTTTCCGAAACGCTCGTAACGAACCACGCCGTCAATCAGCGCAAACAGGGTGTCGTTTGACCCTCTGCCCACGTTGCTGCCGGGGTGAATCTTGGTCCCGCGCTGGGTATAGAGCACGTTTCCGGCCTTGACAAACTGGCCGTCCGCACGCTTGGCGCCAAGGCGCTTGCTGGCGGAGTCGCGGCCGTTCTTGGTGGAGCCCACGCCCTTTTTATGTGCCATCTCAGGTGCACCTCCTCATCGTCGTATGCGCGTATGCCGTATCCGCCACAGACTCAGGCGTTGATGGCGGTGATTTCAACCTTGGTGTAGGGCTGCCTGTGTCCCTGCTTTCTGCGGTAGTTCTTCTTGGGCTTCATCTTATAGACGATGATCTTCTTGCCCCTGCCGTTTTTGATGACCTTGGCCGAGACGGTGGCGCCCTCCACAAGCGGCTTGCCCACCCGAAGGCCGTCCTGCGCGCCGACGGCGAGCACCTGGTCAAAGGTGACCTCCTCGCCGGCCTCGGCGTCCAGCTTTTCGAGGAACAGCGTGTCGCCCACGGCGACCCTGTACTGCTTCCCTCCGGTTACCTGAATGGCGTACATTCCCGGTAACACCTCTCTTTCGTTTCGTAGAGTCACGCTGCATCCGGCAGATGCCAAGGCATCCTTTAAAACGGGGCCGGCCACAAGCGGCCAATCTATTATACCAGCGGCAACGCGGTCTGTCAAATGCTTATTTGTCGGTTTATTTTTTGGCCAGCTGCGCCGCCAGCACGGTGTTTTTCATCAGCATGGCGATGGTCATGGGCCCCACCCCGCCGGGGACCGGCGTGATGTGGGAGGCCTTTGGCGCCACGGCCTCGAAGTCGACGTCGCCGACCAGCTTGCCCGATTCGCCGCGGGTGATGCCGGCGTCGATGACCACGGCGCCCGGCTTGACCATGTCGGCCCCGATCAGGTGCGCGCGGCCGGTGGCCGCCACCAGGATGTCGGCCTGGCGCGTGAGGCCGCCGAGGTCGGCGGTCCTGCTGTGGGCGATCGAGACCGTGGCGTTGCGGTGCAGCATCAGGATGGCCTGCGGCTTGCCGACGATGTTGCTGCGCCCCACGACGACGCAGTGCCGGCCCTCGATCGGGATGTCGTAGCGGTCCAGTAGTTCGAGGATGCCGGCCGGCGTGCAGGGGGCCAGCAGATAGTCGCCCGAGACGATGCGGCCGACGTTCTCCGGATGGAAGGCGTCGACATCCTTTTGGGGCAACACGGCCGACAGGATGCGCCGCTCGTCGATGTGCCCCGGCAACGGCAGCTGCACCAGAATGCCGTGGACACTTTTGTCCGCGTTGAGCTGCGCCAGCAGGTCCAGCAGTTCGCGCTCGGTGGTCTGCCCGGGCAGCCGGTGCTCCCGCGAGCGGATGCCGATCTCCTTGCAGGCCTTGATCTTTCCGCGCACATAGACCTGCGAGGCGGGGTCCTCCCCCACCAGCACCACGTCCAGCCCCGGCGCCGGCGCCATCTGCGCCACCTGCTGTGCAAGCTCGGCGCGCAGCTGCTTTGCGACCGCCTTGCCGTCAATGATCACCGCCAATGGTCTCCTCCTTCGGCCCCTCGGGGCCTGTCTCTGTCTTTTCTTTCGGAACCCGCCTGCCCCCGAGCAGCAGGACGCCGACCGAGAGCGCAAAGAGCGCGATGCCCAGCACCTGCGAAATGCGAAAGCTCCCCACGTACAGGCTGTCCACCCGCAGCCCCTCGATAAAGAAGCGGCCAAAGCCGTACCAGCCCATATAGGCCCAGAACACCTGGCCGTCGAAGCGCCTGCGCTTAAAGAGCGCGAGCAGCATCAGCAGCCCGGCGAAGTTCCAGATCGACTCATAGAGAAAGGTCGGGTGCACCGCCGTTTTGACGCCGCCGATCAGCAGCTCCATGCGCCAGGGCAGGTCGGTGACGGTGCCGAAGGCCTCCTGGTTGAAAAAGTTGCCCCAGCGGCCGATGGCCTGTCCGAGGATAACGGCGGGGGCCGCGCAGTCGAGGCACTTCAGCGGCGGCAGGGCCTTCCAGCGGCAGCAGAGCACAAAGCAGAGTCCGCCGGCGAGGATGCCGCCGTAAATGGCCAGGCCGCCCTCCCAGATCGCGAGGACGTCGTAAAGGCTGTGGTAGTGCTCAAGCGAGGTGAGCACGTGGTAGAGCCTGGCCCCGAGGATGGCGACCGGCGTGGAGATCAGGACCGCCGTGAGCAGATCGTCCTGGTCGACGCCGCTCCGCTCGGCCAGCTTGAGGCCCAGCAGCGTGCCCAGTAAAAAGCCAAGGGCGATGATCACGCCGTACCAGTAGATGTCCCGCCCCAGCACCGTGAAGGCCACGCGGTCAATCGGCAGCTCAAAGATGCCCAGCCCCGGAAATGAAACCGGCCCCTTTCCAAACATAGACGACCTCTCCTTCCCACCCGCCTGCGCCACTCGATTCATGCAGCGATTCAGTATACCATCAACCGCTTGCCAAACGCAAGATGTTGTGGGAAAAACTGCTTTTTTTGCAAGGCGGCCGCAACGGGGGACAAATGACCAAAGCCGCAGCCGGCGCAGATGGGGATCTCATACAATTTGCCCACTTGAAAATGGGATCCGCACTCTTTATAATGGTACACAATTACACCCGGCCGGGCCGAACCCATCACCGGGTTGCGAAAGGTGGAAACAGGATGAAAAAGGCACTCAAATGCGGCAAGCTCTTTGACGCGCAGGCGGAATCTGTATTGGAGAACCGCCTGGTCCTAGTGGACGGCAAGGATATTGTCGACGTACTGCCCTGCCCCGAACAGCTCCCGGAGGGCTACGAGGTCATCGACCTCTCCGACCGGTTTGTGATGCCCGGGCTGATCGACGCCCATGTCCACCTTGGATCGGGCGGCACCAATGCCGACCTCACCAACAACCTGTACGCGCTGATCGGCGACCTGGCCTTTTTTGCAGCCAAAAACGCCAAGGCCAACCTCGAGGCCGGGTTTACCACGGTGCGCGACTGCGGCGGCAACGGCTTCATCAACATCTCGGCCAGAAAGGCCGTGGCCTCGGGCCAGTTCCCGGGCTCGCGCATCTATGCCTGCGCCGGCAGCATCACCTCGACCGGCGGCCACGGCGACACCCACTACAACCCCTACCTGCACTCCACGCTCTCGAGCCAGCCCTGCGACAGCCCCGACGAGTGCCGCAAGATGTCCCGCTACTACATCAAGCACGGCGCCGACTTCATCAAGGTGCTGGCCACCGGCGGCGTCATGTCCCGCGGCACCACGCTGGGCGCGCAGCAGCTGACCTTTGAGGAGCTCTCGGCCGTCGTGGAGATCGCCAACATGTACGGCGTGCACACCGCCGCGCATGCCCACGGCACCGAGGGCATCAAGGCGGCCGCGCGGGCCGGCATCACCACGATCGAGCACGGCATGATCCTCGACGACGAGGCCATCGA
This sequence comes from Clostridiales bacterium, assembly GCA_012719075.1. GTDB lineage: Bacteria > Bacillota > Clostridia > Oscillospirales > Feifaniaceae > JAAYBB01. The sequence continues at coordinate 5,129 of JAAYBB010000018.1, forward strand.
CATCTTCTGCGAGAAGGGCACCTACCAGGTCCCGACCATCATCGCGGCCGAGCGCATCATCACCTGCGGGCCCGAGATGGGGCTGGCCGACTGGATGATGGACAAGGCCAAGCAGGCCCTTGACCGGCACCACTGGGGACTCCAGGAGGGGCTCAAGCGGGGCGTCAAGTACTGCTTCGGCACCGACGCCGGCACCCCCTCCAACTTCCACGGCAAGCAGGGCTACGAGTTTGAGCTGATGGTCCAGTGCGGCTTCACGCCGATGCAGGCGCTGGTGGCCGCCACCAAGACCAACGCCGGCATGCTGAAAAACGACAAGCTGGGCGCCGTGGCCGCCGGCAAGTTTGCCGACATCGTGGCCTTCGAGGCCAACCCGCTCGAGGACATCACCACGATGAAGAACTGCGTCTTTGTCATGAAGGAGGGCGAGGTCTACAAGTCGTAGCCTCCCCGATGACAGCGAGCTGTTTTATCGTCCGACACAAGGGCCACCTGGTCACAGGTGGCCCTTGCAGTCTGTCGAAAAAGGTGGTCTCATCCAGCGTGGATGGCAAAAGCGCCCCAAAATCAAATCCGCAGGAGCGGCGGACATGTACCGACGTTCCTAACGCCTAAACGGGCCTGCGCGTTTTGAGCCCCGCAGGGGCAGGGAACGAAGGCGCGAGCGCACAGGCCCTCTTGTCAAAAAACCGAAGCTTTTTTGACCGTCTCACAGGTGACCCTCTGTCTTTGCCAGCGGCGGGAAGGGCAGCGCCTCCTCGCCCTCGTCAAACGCCTGCCGGAGCTGCTCGAGCAGCCGGCGCTCCAGCCGGGAGACCTGCACCTGCGAAATGCCCATTTCCTCGGCGGTCTCCTGCTGGGTGCGCGAGCGAAAGTAGCGCAGCAGCAGCAGCTTGCGCTCCTTCTCGGGCAGTCGCCCCAGCAGGTTGTCCACCGCCACGCGGTCGATCATGCGCTCGGTCGGGTCCTCGCCGAGCAAATCGATCAACTCCGAGCTCCCCTCCTCGCTGCTGTGCGAGAGCGAGAGCACCGGCGCGAGCGAGTCGAGCGCCAGCGCCACGGCCGAGGGCTCCATGTCGGCCTCGGCCGCCAGCTCGAGCAGCGTGGGCTCCCGGCCGCTGAAGGCGGTCAGCCGCTCCCTGAGCTCCGAGAGCAGCCTGGCCTGGTCCTTGATGCTGCGGCTGATCCGCAGCGCGCCGGTGTCGCGGAAGTGCCTGCGCAGCTCCCCCAAAATCACCGGCACCGCATAGGTCGAAAACTGCACGCCGGCCTCGAGATCAAAGTTTTTGACCGCCTTGACAAAGGCCAGGCAGCCGATCTGATACAGGTCCTCGTAGTCGGTGCCCCGGCCGAGAAAGCGCTTGACCAGCATGCGCACCAGCCGCTGGTTCTGCTCAAAAAACAGCGCCTCGGCCGCCCGGTCGCCCGATTTGGCCAGCCGCAGCAGCTCCATGCGGTCGAGCTCTGTCGCGTTCATCTGCCCAGCCGCTTGGTCATGGTCACGGTGGTCCCCCTGCCGGGGGCGGACCGCACCTGCAGCTTGTCCATAAAGGCCTCCATGATCGAAAATCCCATGCCGCTGCGCTCCTCCGAGGGGGCGGTTGTGAAGCAGGGCTCCCTGGCCTGCCGGACGTCGCCGATGCCGCAGCCCCGGTCCCGCACCGAGACGATGAAGCTGCCGTCCTCCATCAGCCTCATGGTTATGTAAACCAGCCCACCCTCCTGGCCGCGGTAGGCGTGGACAATGGCGTTGGTCACCGCCTCGCTGACCGCCGTCTTGATGTCGGCCATCTGCTCGATGGTGGGGTCGACCTGCGAGGCCAGCGCGGCCGCCGCCACCCTTGCATAGGCCTCGTTGACCGACTTGGCAGGCAGGGTCATCCTGACAAAGTTGACCGTTTTCACAACATCTCCTCCTTATTCATCCAGCAGCTTGACATAGCGATAGGCCCCCGACATCTGCAGGATGGTCTCCACCCGCCCGGTCGCCCCCTTGACGGTGACCTGGCCGCCGATGCCGGCCATGCTGCGGTAGCGCCCCATCACAAAGCCAAGCCCGGAGCTGTCCATAAAGGTGACGCCCGAGAGATCGATCACCAGCCCGGCCGGCCGCATCGCGGCGATCTGCCTGTCCACTTTTTCGCGCAGCACAACGGCGTTGTGGTGGTCAATTTCGCCGGTGATCACGGCGTGCAGCACATTCTCCTCCTCCAGGAGCTTCAAGTTCATACGATGGCCCCTCCTCCCAAGTATTCCTTAATTTGGCAATTATGTTTTATCATAATCCTCAGTATGTGTCTGTTTCTGGGGATTCATGCATGAAAAAAGAGGGTTTCGATTGATTTTCAATCGAAACCCTCTTTGGGGGCTGACAAACGCGCGAAATGGGATTTACAAGGGGGCCGCCTGCGCCCTGGCCGGCTCGCGCTCGAGCGCCAGCGCCTGCTCGAGGCAGCGGGCCAGCCGGTCGGGACAGGAGGTGTCCTTGCGTCCGCAGCACACCCCCTTGAGGCGCCGGATCAGCTCGGCGGCCTCCATGCCCTCGGCCAGCAGGCCGATGGCCTTGAGGTTGCCGTCGCAGCCATGCGCAAAGCGCAGGCCGTAAACGGCCCCCTCCCGCAGCTCAAACGAGACCTCGGTCGAACAGACGCCGCTGAGCGCATACACGTGCTTCAAGGTCCTCACCCCCATCTCTTCTGGTCTTTTGTATACACCAAAGCGGCACGCCTGTCAATGTCCCCTGTTGACAGGCGGCAGCGGCCGCAAGCAGCGCAACCGGCAGGTGTTCATTTGCCCCACCCTTCCCGTCGGCCGGAAGGGGCCGCCGGAAGACAGACCCCAAGGCATTTAATGCTGCCATTTGCTTTGCGCACAGGGTCGCACATGGTATACTAAAGCTATCTCCACACCGGGCGTCCCCGGCCCGGACGTGGTCAAAACAGCCGCAAATGAGGTGCTCCCGATGGACATACCGGCCCCCCGCTCCCGCCCCCCGCGCGTCGCCGCCGTGCACGACCTCTCGGGCATCGGCCGCTGTGCGCTGTGCGCCATCATCCCCGCGATGTCGGCGCTCGGCGTCCAGGTCTGCCCGATTCCGACCGCGCTGCTCTCCACCCAGACCGACGGCTTTGAACACTTCACCTTCCGCGACCTCACCGACGAGGTGCTGCCCATCTACGCGCACTGGCGCAGCCTTGACCTGCTGCCCGACTGCATCTACTCGGGCTTTTTAGGCTCCATCCGCCAGATCGACATCCTCGACCGCATTTTCGCAGAGAGCGGCGAAGGGACCTTCAAGGTCGTCGACCCCGTGATGGGGGACGACGGCGCGCTCTACTCCACCCACTCGCCCGAGATGGGCTACAAGATGCGCCGCCTCTGCAGCGGCGCCGACCTGATCACCCCCAACCTGACCGAGTGCATCTACCTGATCGACCGGCCCTACCGGGAGCGCCCCTTCACACGTGAAGAGATCAAGGGCTACCTCAAGGACCTCTGTGCGCTGGGGGCCGGCACCGCCGTGCTGACCGGCGTCTCCTTTGAACCGGGCAGGCTGGCCAACTGCGCCTTCGACAGCCGGAGCAACCGCTTTTATGAGGCCGGCTGCACGCTACTGCCGCAGCGCTACCCCGGCACCGGCGACCTCTTTACCTCGGTGCTGACCGGCCTGCTGCTGCGCGGCTTTTCGCTCGAGCAGGGGCTGCGCAGCGCCACCGACTACCTCTCGGCCACGATCGCCGCCACCTGTGCGCTCGCGACGCCTGCGCGGGAGGGCGTGGTGCTCGAGCAGACGCTCGGCCTGTTGACGGCGCTGGTCGCCCCGGTGTAAGGACGCCCCCGAAGGGGGTGTCCTTTTGCCTTCCAATGAAACTACATTGAAACCGCTCGCAGGCTTTGCCAGAATCTTGATTGTCCGATCACAGGGTCAACACATGGCGCGCTAAAATGGAAGGTAGAGCCCATGGGGAAAGGAGCGGTTTCATGTTTTACAGCCAACACGACATTGATTTTTACGAGCGGGAAATCGACATCACTGCGCAGCTCGAGCAGGCGCGCGCCGAGGAGGCCAGGCGCCAGACACAGGCGGCCGAGGACGTACAACCGGCCGCGGACCCCGCGCCGGAGCCCCCCGTACGGCGGCGTATCCGGCCGATGCGGCGCCTGCTCGCCACGGCGGCCGCGGCGGTCCTGCTCTCGACCGGCTCCATCGCCGCCTACGACCGGCTGTATGTGCAGCCGCGCTTCGACGCCCTGCTGGCGGCGGGGCCGCAGGTGCAACAGGTCGAGTTCAAGCCGGTCTCCTACGGCGCCCAGCTCACGGTGCCCGAAATCATCGACAAGGCGCTGCCCTCGGTGGTGGCGGTCCGCGTGCAGGGGCCCTGGAGCACCGGCACCGGCTCGGGGGTCATCATGCGGGAGGACGGGACCATCCTGACCAACCAGCACGTGATCGCCGGCGCCCAGAGCATCACGGTGCGCACCTACGACGGTGTCGAGCATGCGGCCAGGCTGATCGGCGCCGATGAGAAGACCGACCTCGCCGTGCTCAAAATCGAGGCCGCCGGGCTGAAGGCCGCCACCTTTGGCGACTCCGACCGGCTTGTCCAAGGCGAGCTGGCCGTGGCCATCGGCAACCCGCTCGACCTGTCGCTGGAGGGCTCGGCCACCCAGGGCATCATCTCGGGCACCAGCCGCCAGATCGAGGTCTACGGCCGCACCATGACCTACATCCAGACCGACGCCGCCATCAACCCCGGCAACTCGGGCGGCGCGCTGGTCAACGGCCGCGGCGAGGTCATCGGCATCAACTCGGTCAAGGTTTCCTCCGGCGACGTGGAGGGGCTTGGCTTTGCCATCCCGGTCAACATCGCGCTGCCGGTGGCCGAAGAGCTCATCAGCCACGGCTATGTCTCCGGCCGCCCGAGCATCGGCATCTCGGTGGAAAACCGCCTGTACGTGCCCTTTTCCGGCGCGGGGCAGGGCGTCTCTGTCGCACAGGTCACGCCCGGCTCCGGCGCCGAGCAGGCCGGCATCCAGCCCGGCGACCTCATTGTGGCCCTCAACGGCGTCGAGACGCTGAGCTTCGATGCGCTGAACAACGAAAAGGACAAGTACAAGCCGGGCGACACGGTCACGCTCACGCTCTACCGCGGCACGGAGCAGCACCAAGTCGACGTGGTGCTTGGAGAGATGGTGGGCTGACCCTCCCTTGCCCACAGCAGGCCAAAAACCGCGGCGCGCCCGCGGTTTTTGCTTGCCAAGCAAGGGGCCCCATGGTAAAATACCGCTGACATCGCATGGAAGGAGCGCGCCGATGGGCAGGGGCCTGCATCCCGACTTCTACTTCAATACGGTCTACGAGATCACGCCCCGCTTCCTGCTTGGGCAGGGAATCGAGGGGGTTATCCTGGACATCGACAACACCCTGGTCTACTACGGCGTGCACAGCCCGACCGAGGAGAACACGGCCTGGATCCTCGCGCTGACCGCCGCCGGCCTTCAGGTGGCCTTTGTCTCCAACGGGTATGAAGAGCGCGTGACCGCCTTTAACGCCCCCTTTGGCTTTTACAGCACCCATCACGCCGGCAAGCCGAGGCCCGGGGGCTTTTTGCGCGCGGCCGAGCGCATGGCGCTGCCGCCGCACAGGGTTGCCGTGATCGGCGACCAGATCTTCACCGACGTCTGGGGCGGCAACCGCGCCGGCATGCTGACGCTGCTGGTCCGGCCGATCCGCAGCGAGCCCTGGCTGCGCTTTAAATTCAAACGACTGCTGGAGCGGCCGATCGTACGTCGGCTCGAACTCCACCACAAGGAGGTGCCGGATGACCGCTAAGGTGGGCCCTGCGGGCAATTCCGACCGGTTTTACAGCCTGGGGCACCAGTCTGCGCTGGAGGTGCCGCGCTATCTGAACGCGCTCTCGCTGACCGCCTACGAGTACCAGTGCGGCCGGGGGGTCAACATCGGCGAGGAGAAGGCCCGCGCGCTGGGCCGGGAGGCCGAGGCGTACGGCGTGGCCCTCTCGCTGCACGCGCCCTACTACATCTCGCTCTCGAGCACCGAGCCCGAGAAGCGGGACAAGAGCATCGACTACCTGCTGCAGAGCGCCCAGGCCGTCGACTGGATGGGCGGCCGGCGCGTGATCTTGCACAGCGGCTCGGCCGGCAAGCTCGACCGCGGCGAGGCCCTCGCGCTGGCCACAGAGACACTGACCCGCGCCCGCGCGGCCCTCGACGAGGCCGGCTTTGCCCACATCCTGCTCTGCCCCGAGACCATGGGCAAGCTCAACCAGCTCGGCACGCTGGAGGAGGTGCTGGCGCTCTGCGCCATCGACGAGCGCATGCTGCCCTGCATCGACTTTGGCCACCTCAACGCCCGGTCGGGCGGCGGCCTCGTCGGCCGCGCCGACTACGCGGCCGTGCTGGACGCCGTCGAGCGGGCGCTCGGTCCCGAGCGGCTGCGGGTCTTCCACAGCCACTTCTCCAAAATCGAGTACACGGCGGGCGGCGAAAAGCGCCACCTCAACTTTGAAGACCAGCCCAGCCCCGGTCCCGACTTTGAGCCGCTGGCCCAGCTGATCGTGGAGCGCGGCCTCGCCCCCACGCTGATCTGCGAGTCGGCCGGGCACCAGGACCTCGACGCCGTGGCCATGCTTGAAGCCCTGGCTCGATATTGATTAAAATCACCCCTGCAAAGGGATACTTGCCTATGAAGGAGGCTTTTTTTAATGCAGCAACGACTCGAACGACTGCGCGCCGCCCTCTCGCCGATGGACGCCCTGCTGATCGCCTCCCCCTCCAGCCGCTTTTACCTCAGCGGCTTCAAGGGGACGGCCGGAACCCTCTTCATCACCCGGGACGAGGCGATCTACATCGCCGACGGCCGCTACATCGAGGCGGTCAGCCAGCAGGTGCGCCACATGACGGTGCAGCTCGGCGGCCTGCCGCAGACCGGGAAGCTGGCCGAGCTCTGCGCGCAGCACGGCGTCCGGCGCCTCGGCTTTGAGGACCGCGAGGTGACGGTGGCGACCTACCACCAGTACCAGCAGGCCCTGCCCGGCGTGGAGCTGCTGCCGGTCGACGATCTGATCGTCCGCATGCGCATGTACAAGGACGCGCGGGAGATCGCGCTGATCCAGCAGGCACAGGACATCTCCGACCGCGCCTTTCTGGAGGTCCTCGACTTCGTGCGGGCCGGGCGCAGCGAGCGGGACTGCGCAAAGGTGCTCGAGGAGGCGCTGTTCCGGCACGGTGCCGAGGCCCTCTCCTTCCCGACCATCTCGGTGGGGGGCGCGCGCTCCTCGCTGCCGCACGGCAGGCCCAGCGACTATGTGCTGCGGGACGGCGACTTTCTGACCATGGACTTCGGCGCGGTCTACGGCGGCTACGTCAGCGACATGACGCGCACCTTCGCCATCGGCCGGATCTCGGACGAGATGGCGCACGTGTACGAGACGGTGCTGCGCGCCCAGGAGGCCGCCATTGCGGCCGCAAAGCCGGGTGCACTGTGCAGCGACATCGACCGGGTGGCGCGCGACGTCATCACCGAGGCCGGCTACGGCGAGTACTTCTCCCACAGCCTCGGGCACTCCATCGGCATCGACGTCCACGAGGAGCCGCGCTTCTCCCCCACCTGCCAGGAGGTGCTGCAGCCCGGTGTCTGCATCACGGTGGAGCCCGGCATCTACCTGCCCGGGCGCTTCGGCGTCCGCATCGAGGACGACATCCTGATCACGCAGGACGGCTGCCGCAACTTCACGGCCGGACCCAAGGCGCTCTGCGCGCTGCGCAGATAGCCACCCCCACCCCACGCCGCTTTTCAACTTTTGACCCGTTCGAGGCCCCTATTTTGTGCAGGCCGCTTGCATAGGGGCCCAAAATAGGGTAAAATGCGTATGTGTACCAAGCTGAAAAAGAACGGCGTCGCCTCCCCTCGGAGAGGCGGTGACCCGGAGGGCGGCCCGGCCGCCCCCAAGTGATAAGGGGGTTGAAATCGCAAATGGTTTCAGCGGGAGATTTCAGAAACGGCGTGACCTTTGAGATGGATGGCAACGTCTATCAGATCGTCGAGTTTCAGCACGTCAAGCCGGGCAAGGGCGCGGCCTTTGTGCGCACCAAAATCCGCAACGTCATCACCGGCGGCGTCGTGGAAAAGACCTTCAGCCCAAACGAAAAGTATCCGAACGCCTATGTGGAGCGCAAGGACATGGAGTACCTCTACAACGACGGCGACCTCTATTATTTCATGGACCTCGAAACCTACGAAAACCTGCCCATCGGCGCCGGCATCCTGCCGGACAGCTTCAAGTTCGTCAAGGAGAACGAGCAGGTCAAGGTGCTCTCCTACAAGGGCAACGTATTCGGCGTCGAGGCCCCCAACTTTGTGGAGCTGGTCATCACCAACACCGAGCCCGGCTTTAAAGGGGACACCGCACAGGGCGGCACCAAGCCCGCCACGCTGGAGACCGGCGCCCAGGTAAAGGTCCCGCTCTTCATTGAAGAGGGGGAGAAAATCCGCATTGACACGCGCACCGGGGAGTACATGGAGCGCGCCTGACAACACCTTGTCGAAGGGAGACATGTAAAAATGAACTTAACCGAAAAGGCGGCCTATCTGAGGGGCCTCATGGACGGCATGAACCTCGAGGAGAACAACAACCATACAAAGCTGTTTAAAGCCATCATTGAGATGCTGGACGAGATCGCCGTCTCGGTCAGCGACCTGGAGGACGAGGTGCTCGAGGTGGAGGATGCCCTCGACGTGATTGACGAGGACCTCGGCATGCTCGAGGAGCTCGTGTACGACGACATGCTCGACGACGAGGACGACGATTACTACGAGGTGGAGTGTCCGGTCTGCGGAGAGGTCTTCTTCATCGATGAGGAGACCGCGACAGAGGGTGAGACGGTCTGCCCCGCCTGCGATGCCGAGATCGAAATCGAGCTGGAAGACGACGACGATGATGACGACGATGACGAGGATGACGAGGACGACGACGAGGATTGAGGACGGCTGCCGCCAAGGGTGCGGGTATCATTCAGCCGCATGGTTTCCGCCACGGCTTCCGAGATGGTTTTGGGCACTGCTTCCGACACTGTCTAAAAGGATTGCCTGCCATGGGCGCAGGGCCAATGTTTGGCCCTGCGCCTTTTTTCGTTGTCCGCTGTTTTGGCAGTCAACTTCCCTGCACATGCCCCATCCCGAAGGGCTGTGCAGCACTTTTCCCGATCGTCGGCGGACATGACGCAGGCCCAAGGGCCATTACGCAAGACCCAAAACAGCGAAACGGATGTTGCACCATGATCATTTCGTGCGCAGGGATGAGACAAGACTCTTGCTTGGGGATCAAGCGCCTTTTCGGGATCTGTACAGGTGCCGGGCCCGCAGCGGGTCGGGCGGCGCAAAGCTGCCGGATTGTGCAAGCGGCAAACTCCATGCCCATCCGCCTCCGTTTTCCCACCCATAGGCGTGCAGCGCCTGAACAGCGCCAAAAAGCACACGGCCACAGCCGGGCCAAGAGGGCTGTGCCGGCCGCCCGTGGCCATAGGCAGGCGGTCTGGCTTCCTTTGGTACAAAGTCACACAGGGCGCTTGCATGGTACAGACAATCCTGTTATGCTCTTATTGAGAACAATTCTCTGCGGGAGAATGGCAGTACCAGGGTCAACAGGCGGTCTGTGATTGGCCGCCCCCTTTGTCTCTGCCGTTCTCAGCATCAGGACAGGAGGAGAATGACATGTATTGCATCGTCTGCGCGATTCAGGAAGTGTACCACCGGATCAAGGAGGCCAGATCGACCGAAAAGGACCTTTCAGCGGCCACCTGCTCCGATCAGGGCGAACCGGCAGAGGCTTCCTGCTGCCCGGCTGAAGCCAGCCTGCTGGCCACCGACGCCGTCCCGGCGCAGGCCGCGGGACCCGAGGGAGGCGTTTAGCCAACCGCCCGACCCCCGCCCACCGCAAACGGGATGGACAGGCCGGCAGCTCTCCACTGGCCTGGTCGGTTGCTCCGATAGGGAAAAGCCCCTTGCGGCGCAAACGAATAAGCGGCTGCCGGCGTTCGCCGGCGGCCGCTTGACTGTGACGGTTAAAACCCAATTTGCAATCTGGCAACAAAATTTGCTTGCATGGGCGTTGAAAGCAGCGGCACCCTCCCCCACCTTGCCTGGCGGGCGGGGCGGCAACCCCTGTTCGGCAGACTGCAAAGAGGCCGCCGGCGTTTGCCGGCGGCCTTTTGACTGTGACGGTGTACGCTGCCCGGATCTCCCCCCTGGCCGCAGCTCAGCGCTCGGCCAGCTCGGCGACCTTGGCCATCCGCGCGGGGATGTCGATCTGCTGCGGGCAGTTGTCGACGCAGGCGCGGCAGGCGGTGCAGCGGTCGGCGCGGGCACTCTCGGCCAGCGCGGTGTAGGCCTCCATGAAGCGGCGCTTTGACCGGGTAGTCGCATAGAGGTTGTAGGCCTCAAAGGCCTTCGGGATGTCGACCCCGGAGGGGCAGTCCATGCAGTAGCGGCAGCCGGTGCAGGGCACGACGGCCGACTGGAGAAATGCCTCCAGCGCCCGCGCGACCACCCGCTCCTCCTCCGGCGACAGCGGCTTGAAGGGGGACATGGTGGCGACGTTGTCCACGACATGGTCCAAGTTGCTCATGCCGCTGAGCACCGTGAGCACGTTGGGCTTGGACGCGACATAGCGGATGGCCCAGGAGGCCGCGCTGGCCTTGGGGTCGGCCTGCTGAAAGACCGCGAGCGCCTCCTCCGACAGCCTGGCCAGCGTGCCGCCGCGCACCGGCTCCATGACGACGCACTGAATGCCCTTTTGTTCAATCAGCTCGTACTGGCGCCTGGCGTTTTGCTCGCCCTCCCAGTCGAGATAGTTGAGCTGGATCTGCGCAAAGTCCCAGTCGTAGGGGGCCAGGATGTCCCCGATCACCTCGGCCTGGTCGTGGAACGAAAAGCCCAGATGGCGGATGACGCCCTCCTCGCGCTTTTGCTGCAGCTGCTCAAAGATGCGGTGCTTTTTGAGGATTTCAAACCGGCTGGCCGAGAGCGCGTGGACCAGGTAGTAGTCAAAGTGGTCCACCTGGCACTTGACCAGCTGTTCCTCGAGGTAGCGCGGCACATCGGCCTCGCGCTCAATCAGCCAGGTGGGCAGCTTGTCGGCCAGGTTGAAGGAGTCCCGCGGATACTTTTTCAGCACCTCTCCGATGAAGGTCTCGGACAGCCCCTCGTGGTAGGGGTAGGCGGTGTCGTAGTAGTTGACGCCGTTTGCGTAGGCGTAGTCGACCATCCGCTGCGCGAGCCCGGTGTCGATCTCCTCTCTCCCCTCCAGCTTGGGCAGCCGCATGCAGCCAAAGCCGAGCAGGGAGACCTGCTCCCCCGTGTTTTTAAAATGCCTCTTCTCCATGTGTTCCACTCCTCTCACACATCGTCAAACGAATACCGGCATATGTAAAGAAGCACAGCCCACACCCCTGCGTGGGCCATGCCTGTGTTTACCGCGCAAAAGGGCTGCGGCTTTCAAAACGCGCTATTCCGCTTCCCCGGGATGGTCTTCCAGATCTTCATCTGCGCTGTCCATAAACATTTCTTCCGTGGTCTGCTGCGCCAGCTTGAGTTTTTCCGTCATGACGACCAGCGCACCGGTGGTCGCCTCCAATGCCTCCAAGGCGGTCGCCATCCGTCCCGACAAGTGGTAGTACATCGCCTTGTAATCCGGCATAGAAAGACCTCCTTATAGACACAGGATCTGAGCGGCAGGTTTGGAGCGGATGACGAGGCTCGAACTCGCTACCTCGACCTTGGCAAGGTCGCGCTCTACCGGATGAGCTACATCCGCATAAACATAAGCCATATTATAGCAAGGCCGGCCCCCTTTGTCAAGGCTTGGCCTTCCAGGAGATGGCAGTTCCGCCCCGATGGGCGGTCTGCCATACCGGCCGGGGAAACGGTGTTGGAGCAATTCCCCCGAACGCCTCCAGGGTCACCCCGGCCGCCGGAAAGACGGCTTTCCCCGGCGGCCGGTTGATTTCCTCTGTGACAGGGCAGCGGGCAGGTCCCGCTGTGTGCGGCTCAATACCCCTTGTCGAGGTCCACCTGGTCCTCGGGGGCCTTGCCCGCGGCATAGCGCGCCAGATTTTTGTAGATCAGCGCATACAGGCGGGCCGGCCGCATGTCGGTGATGAAGGAGTTGTGCGGCGTCACCGTCACATCCTGCCGCGCCCAGAAGGGGTGTTCGGCCGGCAGCGGCTCGACCTCAAAGACGTCGGCGATGAAGTGGCGCAGGTGCCCGCTGTCCAGCGCGCGCAAAACGGCGTCGTTTTTGACGATCCGGCCGCGCGAGAGGCTGACCAGGATGCTGCCCGGCTTCATGCAGGCGATCGTCCGGTCGTCAAAGAGCCCCTCGGTCTGCGCGGTCAGCGGCGCCAGGATGACCACGACATCGCTGTCCTGCAAAAAGGCCTCCATCTGGTCCGGGGCAAAAAAGGCGTCGTAGCCCTCCACGGGGCGCCCGGTGCTGTTCATGCCCACGATGCGGTCCACCTCAAAGGCGCGCAGCATGCGGCAGAGCGCCGCGGCGATGTCGCCGGCACCCAGGATGGCGATGCGCTTCCCGTGCAGCTCGTCCATGAGCCGCTCGCCGCGCTCGATGGTCGGCTTGGCCCAGAGGTGCTGCTTCTGCTGCGCCGCAAAGCGGCCGCTGAGCTTGTAGACGTCCAGCAGCTTGCTGACCGCCCACTCGGCCATCGGGATGCTGTAGAGATCTTTGCCTTTGCACACAATCAGGCCGGCCTCGCGCAGCGCCGCAAGCGGCAGCGCCTCGACGCCGGTCGCGTAGGAGTGCACAAACTTCAGGTTGGGAAACGCGTTCGGCGGCGTGAACTTGAAGAGCGAGTGGCAGACCACCACCTCGTAGTCGGCCGCGCGGCCGGGGTCGAGCGGCTGGCGGTCGGGCAGCACGTCGACCTTGTAGCCCAGGGCCGCAATGGCGTCCAGCTGCGCCTGCGAAAAGCGCTGGGTGTCGGTCATCAGCAGGTTGATTTCTTTCACGCGTACTCCCCTTTCTCAGTAGCCGCGGCCGGGCACGACCAGGCTGCGCGGCTGCTCGCCGTCGACATAGCGTTTGATGTTCTCGTAAAACCACTCGATGTAGCGGTCGCGCAGGCCGCTGGTGACGCCGCTGCCATGCGGCTGGATCAGCAGATTTTTCTGATCCCACAGCGGCGAGTCGGCCGGCAGCGGCTCGGTCTCGAACACGTCCAGCGCGGCGCCGTAGAGCTGCCCGCTGTCCAGCATCTCGCACAGCTTGCGCTCGTCGATCAGCCCGCCGCGCGAGTTGACCACCAGCACCGCCCCCTGTTTGATGTGCGCCATCATCGGGGCATCCAGCAGGCCGCGGGTCTTTGGCGTCATCGGCAGCGTGACGATGACGACATCGCCGAGCGGCAGCACCTCGGCCAGCGCCTCGATCGGGTGGCAGGCGTCGAAGTAGGGCCGCTCGCCCCCGCCGGTGTTGACGCCGTGCACCGTGCAGTCAAAGCCCTTGAGGCGCTTTGCGCAGGCGCTGCCGATGTCGCCGGTCCCCAGCACGACGGCGGTCTTGCCAAAGAGCTCTTGACTGTTGAGGCTGCCCTCCCAGCTCCACTTGCGCTCTTCGCGGTAGCCGTCGAACAGCGCGCGCTGCTTGTAGATCTCCAGCACTTTGGCGATGCTCCACTCGGCGATCGAGACGCCGTAGCAGCCGCTCCCGCTGTACAGCTTCAGGTTCGGAAAGGGCTCGAGCAGCCCCTCGGGCAGGATGTCCAGCCCGGCCAGCGACATCTGCATCATGCGCAGCCCCGGCAGCAGGTGGCCGTACTTGGTCAGATAGGGCTCGCGCGCGACCATGACCTCGATCGACGCCGGATCGTCACACACCTCGGCGGGCGACTGGTCCGGTGAAGCCAGCACCACCTCGTCAAAGCCGAGTGTGCGAAAGCGTTCAACCTCCTGTGGCCGGAGGTGGTATTGGTCTACAAACAGCAATTTCAACTGGATTCGCCTCCTTTTTTCGCTCTATTCTACCATGGGAAAACCCATTGCGCAAGAAAGGTCGCAAAGGCTTGCATCTTGCCGCAAAATTGTCTATAGTGGAGGCGTGCCCCATTGAACATTTACCACGTAAAACGGGAAAGGCGGAGCGACATTGGAACTGACCTACCATCCTCATCAAATTATCTATGAGCGGGACGGACAGCCGCTGGCCTCTATCGACTTCCCACCGGTCGCGGAGGGGGTCGTCAGCATCTGCCACACCTTTGTGGACCCCGTGCTGCGCGGCCAGGGCGTGGCCGGAAAACTGATGGAGGCCGCCATCGCCCACATCCGCGCGCAGGGCTGGCGGGTGATGGCGGACTGCTCCTACGCCGACAAGTGGTTTTGCGAGCACCCCGCGGAGCGGGATTTGCTGTGTGCCGACAAACCGGCCTCCTCGGATGAGGCCCCGCCCCACTAAGTAAAAAAGCCCCCGGCCTGCCCGGGGGCTTAAATAATGTGTGGAATAATTCCCGCTTAGGAGAACAGGGAGCCGTCTGCGTCCCTGCTGTGTTCCAGGACCTTGTAGAGCAGTGCGGCGGCGGTGTCGCGGTCCAGCGGCCGGCCGATGTCAAGGCTGCCGTCCTCGGCCCGCAGCCGCAGACCGAGCTGCTCGAGCACGGCGACCGAGGGGGCTGCCCAGGTGGGCAGGCTCTCGTCGATTGGCAGCCCCGCATCCTCAAGCTGAACCAGGTTTGCGGTCATGACCGCCGCCTCGCCGACGGTGATGGACGCCTGCGCGTCAAACAGCAGGTCCTCCCTGGTGGGGTCCCCCTGCACAATGCCGGTCGCAAAGGCCGCGGTCACGTACGACTTCATCCACATGGGGATGCTGTCGTCCTCCTGCAGCCCGGTGTTTGCAATGGACGGAATCTCCACCTCTTCCCGGGCGGCGTTCATCAGCATGACGAGGAATTCTCCCCGTCCGACCGTCCCCGTGGGGTTGAAGAAGTCGGTCCCCCCGACCCTTGTGCCGCGCAGAATGTTCGCTGCGGCAAGGCACTGGGCCGCGTAGTGGTTGAGGCTGTCCCCCATGTCGCTGTAGAACACCTCGGCGGTCTTCTTGTCCACGCGGATGTGCACGGTGGCCGGTTCGGCCCGCTGTCCGTCACTGTTGCGCACGGTGTACTGAAATTCGTCGCGGCCACTCTTGCCCTTGTGGGGCGTATAGATAAAGCGGGCGCTCCTGCTGTCAAAGACGATGTCGCCCTTTTGGGGCGCCGTCAGCACCTCGTAGACCACGCTCTGCCCGGAGGGGTCGCTGGCCTGCAGCCGCCCCTCCACCCGCATGTCCACGCCGGTCTGCAGCGTGATGTTGGCCGCCACCGGCAAAAAGGCCGTGACCGGCGGATTGACGGTCATGCGGCAGAGCGGCGTCGTGTTGCCGGCCTTGTCGCTGGCAATGAAGCAAAACTCGGTGGGCTGGTTGCGTGCCGGCGTGACGCGCAGCACCTTGAACCCGCTCACGCGAAAGGTGTCGAGCACGACGACGGCCTCTTTGCCGTACGTGATGCTTCCACTCTGGGGCAGCTCGATGACGGTGATATAGTTGACCTCCTCGAGCAGGTTGCCCAAGAGGCCCTTGAGCAGCTTTTTATCCAGCTTCAGCGCCTCCTTATTCTCCGGTATCTCGACCGAAAAATCGCAGGCATCCTCCACAATATAGCGGCTGCCGGTCACCTCGTAGGCCGTTGCCGGCACCAGCAGCGCCGCCGTGATCACAAGGAGCAGGCACAGCCTGGAAATCCTTGATGCGAGCTTCATGATTTGTTCCCCTCCTATCGGTTGGTACGGGTAGTTTTCCATCTTTTGTTGCGGAATATGAGCGCCGTCCCCCATGGTAATTAAAAGAATTCGCGCATCTACAAAAGAATTGCATTTTTGCCCTGACTGTGTAAAAATAGACCGTGTACTTCATTTTATTGTCGGGGGTTGATGCGCAATGATGGATGAGCAGACCATCTTCGTGCTGGATTTCGGCGGCCACAGCGGCCAGCTGATTGCGCGAAGAGTGCGTGAAATGAATGTCTACAGCGAGGTGCACCCGTTTGACACACCGCCCGAAGACATCCGTGCGCTGGCCCCCTGCGGCGTGATTTTGGCGG
>JAAYBB010000019.1 GCA_012719075.1 Clostridiales bacterium
GCGCCGAGGCCTCGGCGCGCGTGACGGGGGCCTTTGGCGCCAGCCCGCCGTCGCGGCCGTTGACGAGCCCGGTCGTGACCGCCCAGCGCATGGCGGGCAGCGCCCAGTCCGAGAGGGCCGGGCGGTCCGCAAAGGGCTCCAGCACATCGGCCTCTGCCCAGGTGGTCCGCCCGGCATACTGCGCATACCGGAACAGCAGGGCCACCACCTGCTCGCGGCTGATGTCGGCCTGCGGGTCAAAGCGACCCTCGCCGACGCCCTCGGCAATGCCGGCGCCGACCGCCCAGCCGGCGGCCTGCCGGCAGTAGTCGTCCTCGGCGATGTCCGCAAAGGGGAGCGGGGCGGTCTCCGGCGCGCCGGCCAGCCGGTGCAGCACCGTGACAAACATGCCCCGGGTCATCGGCGCATCGGGCGCAAAGCGGGTCTGCGAGACGCCGTTGAACAGCCCGCTTGAAACCGCCCAGCCGATGGCGGGCTCGGCCCAGTGCCCGGCGACGTCCTCAAAGGGCGGCATGGACGCCTCCGCCGGCCCGTCGGGCGGGGCAATCGGCACAAAGGTCACCTTGACCACATCCCCCGATTTGAGCCCCGTCAGGCGCAGGTCGGCGTCCGGCTGCACGGCGATGCCGTTGACCAGCACCTCGCCGACAGCGTAGCCCTCGTCGGGCTTGAGCAGCAGCTCGGAGTCGCTCTTGTCCCTGACGGCGCGGCCGCCCGCGCCGGTCTCGACGGTCGGGCCGGCGCTCACCGCGCCTCCGCCTCCGCCGCCCCCGCCTCCGCCGCCTCCTCCGCCGCTGCCGCCGGGGACGCCCCCGGCCTTGGCCTTGAGCGTGACCTCCCGCGCCGCGCCGGCAAAGCCGGGCTGGCCCGAAAGGTCCAGCTGCAGCGCAAGGCCGGCGGTGCCGTAGGTGAAGCCGGTCCAGCCCGCGTCACTGCGCTGCAGCAGCGCCGCGCCGGCCGGCAGCGTGGTGAGCTGCAAGGCCTTGTCGGCCGTCAGCAGGCCGGAGAGTGCCGCGCCGCCAGGGTTCTCCACCAGCACCGCGACGGCTGCGCCGCCCGGGTCCGAGGCCTTGGCGGTCAGGCTGCCGCTCTCGATGTAGAGGCCGCCCGCCTGTGCGGGGGCCTCCGCATCAAAGGCGCCCAGCGAGAGCAGGCCAAAGCGCCTGCCCGAGGCCGTGACCTCGGCGCCCCTGACCGTGATGCCGGCGCAGTCGGCCACAATTGGCCGGTCGGCGGTCAGGCTGTGCTTGCCGCCGGTCAGCAGCAGTGCGCCGCCCGAGGCAAACAGCGCGGTCTCTTCGGCCACGATGTCGGCGCTGCCGCCCGAGAGCACGAGCCGGGCCTCGCTGTCCTTTCCGCCATTATACAACATCAGTCCGTTTTTGGAAACCATGTCCAGCGCCGCCCGCTCCAGCAGCAGCGAGCCGGTCTGCACGGCAATGCCGTCCTCCGCCGCGGCGATTGTCGCGCGGCCGGCCGAGAGGCGGACGGTGCCGCCCGATTCAATGCCGCTGCGCCCGGCCGAGAGCGTCAGGTCGCCGCCCGAGAGGGTCAGCCCGCCCGAGAGCGAGATGCCGTGGCCCCCGGCCGTGACGGTCAGCCTGTCCGCGCTGAGGTCCAACCGCTCGAGCAGCAGGCCGGCGGCGCCGGCCCGCACCTGCAGCGCGCCGTCGCCCAGGATGGTCAGCGCGCCGCCCCGAAGGCCGTTTTGGCCCGACATGACAAGGTTGTCACCTTTCAGCCGCAGCCGCCCGGTCCCGGCCGGCAGCAGCAGGCCGTCCTGCTCGCCGAGGGGGTCGGGCAGCAGGCAGAGGTCGTGGAGCTCGAGCAGGTAGCTGCCCGCGTCCAGCGTCAGCCGCCAGCCCAGCGCCTGCAGGTCGCCCGCATTGCCAACGGCCCCGCGCAGGTCGAGCGGCGCGGTCAGCACCCGCTCAGGGCGGCGCACCGGCCCAAAGGGGGCCTCGTCGGGCAGCAGCGCGCCGAGGCCGGCCACGACCAGCCCGTCGTTTTGCACGGTGGCGCCACTGCCCAGCGAGAGGGTGTGTGCCCCCTCGAGCAGCAGTGCGGCGCCGGGGTAAAGCACCAGCCGGTCGCCCGCCGCAACCGTCAGGCTGCGCCGCAGCGGGCAGATCCCCTCCACCGTTGCCCTGCGGTCCCGGTAGAGCAGCGACCCGCGCATGGTGCCCGAGCCCTCGCCGCCGGGCGAGACCGTCCCGTAAAGATCGCCGTCCCCGAGCAGCAGCACCGCCGACTGCGTGACGTGGGCCGAGCGCCCGCCGCCAAACAGCGAAGCCTCCCGCTCCGGACTGCCCACGGCGCCGCCCTCGAGCAGGATGCAGACCGCATCCACCGCGCAGCTGCGCTCCAGGCCGTCGGCGCCGTCGGACCCGCCGTACAGCGCCTCCGAAACCAGCGCGCCCTCGCGCAGCCTGATCTGCACGCCGCCCGAGAGGCCGCCCTGCCGGCCGCCCCCGAACAGGCGGCCGACCTCAGCCTGCTCCAGCAGGATCGACACCGAGCCCTCCAGCCGGCCGGCCCGGCAGCCGCCGTAGAGCTGGGCCGCCCTTGCGCCGGCCGAGAGGGAGAGGGTGACCTCGCCCTCGGCGTCGGTGCCGTCGGTGCCGCCGTACAGCGCGCCGCTCACCTCGCTGCCGATCAGGGATACCCGGATGTCGGGCGGCGGTCCGCCTGCCGGCGCGCGGCCCCCGCCGGCGCCATACAGCTCCACGGCCGTGGCCCCGTCCTCGAGGGTGACCTCGGCCTCTCCCACCGCGGCCTCCTCGCCCAGGCCGCCACCACAGAGCTTTTGCAGCGAGACGCCCCCGACCCGCACGCGCACGGCCCCCGCGGCGGCGTGGCGGCCGCCGCCATAGAGCGGGGCCAGCAGCTCGGCCTCCTGGGAGACCGAGACCTGCGCGCAGCCGGTCACGCCGGCGTAGTTGCCCCCGCCAAACACCGCATAGGACGTAAAGGGGCCCTGGTCGGCGCAGAGCTGCCCGCCGGTCAGCGTGACTGTGGTCGAGGCCACCTCGGCGCCCGGACCGGCCCCGCCGCCGAACAGGCTTTTGAGCACCGTCCCGCCCGAAACCGAGACCGAGCAGGGCCCCTCGACCGGCGCGCCGTCGCCGCCGCCGTAGAGGCTGCCGATGCGGCCGCCGCTCATGTGGACGTCGGTGCAAGGGACCGCCTCGGTCCCGCCGCCGAACAGCGAGAAAGCCGAGAGGTCGTAGCCCTCCGCGGCACTGCCCGCCAGGCCGTCGAGCGCCTGCGGAACGCCGTCGATCAGCAGCCGGGTCAGGGCCTCGGAGGCGCCCTGTGCAATCGTGACGACCTGCCCGTTGAGGTAGATGCGGCCGGCCGGGACATCGGCCGAAATGCCCTCCGGCACAAGGGCGTGGCAGCGGACCGGACAGAGCAGCAGGAGCAGTGCGGCGGTGCAGAGAAAGCGCCTCATCATCAGGTAGACCTCCCCAAGGTAAATCCCACCAGTGGTATTGTAAGATATTGTATCGTCAAACGCCTGGGGTGACAAGCGAAAAATGCGGAATATACGCGAAAAACAGCGAAAGCGGCAGGGGAGGAGCGAATAAAACCGCTTGACTTTGTCCCAAAATTGCGCTATAATGCAACAGGTGTAAAGTGAAATCCTTTACAATCGCGAGGTGAGCGGCATGCCCCAGAAAAACATGCAGGTGGCCCTGCTGCTGGACTATTACGGCGGCATGCTGACCGACAAGCAGCGCGGCGTGATCGACCTCTACTACAACGAGGACCTCTCGCTGGCCGAGATTGCCGAGCATGTGCACATCACGCGCCAGGGGGTCCGCGACAGCATCAAGCGGGGCGAGGAGCAGCTGTTCGAGATGGAGCGCCGGCTTGGCCTGGTCGCCCGCATCCGCACGCTGGAGCAGGCGGTCGCCGAGGTGCGGGCGCTGGCCGAGGCCATTGAGCGCTTTGCGCTGGCCAACGTCGCCATCCGCCCGGTTGCCGACCTGACCGGGCAGATCCGGCGCATCCTCGGCGCGCTTGAGGAGGGCGAGGCCGCCCGCTGAGGGCGCGCCCGCCCGATTGCCGCCCCCGCTGAAAGGAGAGCCCCATGGCCTTTGAATCCCTGTCCGAGCGGCTGTCCGCCGCCTTCAAGCGCCTGCGCGGCAAGGGCAAGCTGACCGAGGCCGACATCAAGGAGGCCATGCGGGAGGTGCGCCTGGTGCTGCTGGGCGCCGACGTCAACATCAAGGTGGTCAAGGCCTTTGTGGCCGCCGTCACCGAGCGGGCCATCGGCGCCGAGGTACTCGAGAGCCTGACGCCGGCGCAGCAGGTCATCAAGATCGTCAACGAGGAGCTGATCGCCCTGATGGGGGGCGAGCAGGCCAAGCTGCGCATGGCCTCCGCGCCGCCCACCGTCGTCATGATGGTGGGGCTGCAGGGCTCGGGCAAGACCACCAGCACGGCCAAGCTGGCCGGCCACTATAAAAAGCAGGGCAAGCGGCCGCTGCTGGCCGCCTGCGACGTCTACCGGCCGGCCGCCGTCACCCAGCTCCAGGTCGTGGGCGAGGGGGTGGGGGTGTCGGTCTACGCCGAGCCCGGCAGCACCGACGTGTTGGGCATTGCCAAAAACGCCCTCGCCCACGCCAGGCGCAACGGCAACGACATGCTGTTTCTCGACACGGCCGGCCGCCTGCATGTGGACGAGGCGCTGATGGAGGAGCTGCGGCGGCTTAGGGAGGCGCTCTCGCCCACCGAGATCCTGCTGGTGGTCGACGCCATGACGGGGCAGGACGCCGTCAACGTCGCCGAGCACTTCGACGCGCTGCTGGACATCACCGGCATCCTCATGACCAAGCTGGACGGCGACACCCGCGGCGGCGCCGCGCTGTCGGTGCGGCAGGTCACCGGCAAGCCCATCAAGTTTGTCGGCACGGGGGAGAAGCTGGGCGACATCGAGCCCTTCCACCCCGACCGCATGGCCTCCCGCATCCTCGGGATGGGGGACGTGCTGACGCTGATCGAGCGGGCGCAGCAGGGCTTTGACGA
Organism: Clostridiales bacterium; assembly: GCA_012719075.1. Classification (GTDB taxonomy): domain Bacteria; phylum Bacillota; class Clostridia; order Oscillospirales; family Feifaniaceae; genus JAAYBB01. Next base: position 5,035 of record JAAYBB010000019.1, read on the forward strand.
AAAGCAGGCCGAGGCGCTGGAGCAGAAGCTGCGCCAGCAACGCTTCGACCTCGACGACTTCTTGGTGCAGATGCGGCAGATGAAGAGCATGGGCGGGCTGGAGCAGATTGCGGCCATGATGCCGGGCGTCAGCCCCGCCGCCCTTAAGGACGCCGAGTTTGACGAGCGGGCCATCGCCCGCACCGAGGCCATCATGACCTCGATGACGCCGCGGGAGCGCGCCCACCCCGACCTGCTCAACGCCAGCCGCAGGCAGCGCATCGCGGCCGGCGCCGGGGTGCGGGTGGAGGACGTCAACAAGCTGCTGCGGCAGTTTGAGCAGGTCAAAAAGCTCATGAAGCAGTTTGGCGGCGGCCCGCGGCGCAGGCGCGGCGGCAAGGGCCTGCCCTTCTTCGGGTAGGGTCGCGTGCAACATCATTCAACAAGCGGTTCGATTAAAAATTTAGCATAAAGGTGGAACACAGCATGGCAGTGAAAATCAGGCTGCGCCGCATGGGCGCCAAGAAAGCTCCCTTCTACAGGGTGGTCGTCGCCGACTCGCGTTACCCCAGGGACGGCCGCTTCATCGAGGAGATCGGGACCTACAACCCCATGACCGACCCCAGTGAGTTCAAGGTCGACGCCGACAAGGTGCAGGCCTGGATCAAAAACGGCGCCCAGCCGACCGACACCGTCAAGGCGCTGCTCAAGAAGCACGGCGTTCTGTAGGGTGTCCGCGATGCGTGGGCGCAAGGCGCCCGCAGGCTTGGAGGAATCCATATAACATGTTGGAAGAACTGTTGATTTGTCTGGCCAAAAACCTCGTCAACCAGCCCGAGGCGGTCTCGGTGGCGGTCTCCACCAAGGAGGACGGCACCACGCTGTACGAGCTGCGGGTGGCCGAGGGGGAGATGGGCCGGGTCATCGGCCGGCAGGGCCGCATTGCCAAGGCCATCCGCTCGGTCATGAAGGCCGCCGCGGCCAAGACCGGCGAGCGGATCCAGGTGGACATTGTCGGATAGCGCAGCGCCCTTTTGCAGCATGGCCGGCCGGAGCGCGCGCTCCGGCCGGAAGGCGGGCTTTGCCGCCCGCGCGTGAACGCGTGAAAGGGGGAGGGCCGCGCCATGAAGCTGATCGAGACCGGAAAAATTGTGACCACCCACGGCGTGCGCGGCGAGGTGCGGGCCGAGGTCTGGGGCGACGGGCCGGAGGCCCTGCTCGCGGTGGAGGCCTTCTACCGCGCCGACGGGAGTCCGCTGCAGGTGGAGTACAGCCGCGTGCACCGCGGGGCCCTCAACCTCAAGCTGGCGGGGTACGACGACATCGACCGCGCCATGGCCCTGATCGGCACGGTGCTGTATCTGGACCGGGAGTCCTTTGAGCTGCCCGAGGGGACCTACTTTGTGCGGGACCTGATCGGGCTGCTGGTGCTGGACCGGGACACCGGCGAGACCTACGGCCGCATCGTGCAGGTGCAGCCGACCGGCGCCAACGACGTCTACCACATTGAGGCGGAGGACGGGCGCCTGCTGCTGGTCCCGGCCATTGCGCAGGTCGTCGCCTCGGTGGACCTCGCGGCGGCCGAGATGCGCATCACGCCGCTGAAGGGGCTGTTTGATCCATGACCTTTGTGGTGCTCACGCTGTTTCCGGAGCTCTGCGCCGCCGTGCTGGGCGAGAGCATCCTGCGCCGCGCGGCCGACCGGGGCATCATCCGCACCGACCTGCGCGGCCTGCGCCAGTATTCGCAGGACCGGCACCGCCGCGTGGACGACTACCCCTTTGGCGGCGGCGGCGGCATGGTGATGACGGCCCAGCCGCTCAAGGCGGCGGTCGACGCCGTCGTGCAAGACTACGGCAAAAAGCCGCACACGATCTACCTCTCGCCCAAGGGGCGGGTGTTCAACCAGCAGATCGCCATCGAGCTGCTGCAGCACGACAGCCTGCTCTTCCTGTGCGGACACTACGAGGGCGTCGACCAGCGGGCCATCGACCTGCTGGTGGACGAGGAGCTCTCGCTGGGCGACTTTGTGCTGACCGGCGGCGAGCTGCCGGCCCTGTGCATCCTCGACGCCGTGGCCCGCATGGTGCCGGGCGTGCTCTCGACCGAGCAGAGCTTTCAAAATGAGTCCATTTACTCGGGGCTGCTGGAGTATCCGCACTACACCCGCCCCGCGCTGTTCGAGGGGTTGGAGGTCCCCGCCGTGCTGCGGGAGGGCAACCACGCCGAAATTGAAAAGTGGCGGCGCAGGGAGTCGCTGCGCATCACGGCGCAGCGCCGCCCCGACCTGCTGCAGGCGGTCCGGCTGACCGAGGAGGAGCGGCGCTTTCTGCGGGAGCAGGGCCTGTGCGACGATGGCTAAAGCTGCAAACCGGGGCTGCAAACTAAAGTCGCAAACCAGGGCTGTGAACCAGAGCCGCAGTCAAAGCCGCAACCAGGACTGCAAACCAGAGCCATAACCAGAGATTGCAAATCAAGGTTGTAACCAATGGCTGCAAACCAAGCCGCAACCAGAGCTGCAAACCAGGGCTGCAAACCAGGGCTGTAAACCAAAGCCGCAACCAGAGTTGCAAATCAAGGCTGTAACCAAAGTCTGTAAACCAATTTGGCAGCCCAAACCTGTAGATCAGGGCTGCAAATGAACACTGCAAGCTGCCGGTGGAATCCACCGTCGACATAGCGGCCGGCCTGACAGCCGGCCGGAAGGGAGGTTGCCCGTGCGCGGTTTTGAAAAAAAGGGTCGGACACAGCTGCTGCTCTTTTTGACCGCCCTGCTCCGGGGCAGCCTTTTTTGCCGGCTGGCCACCCGCCTGGCCGACTTTTTGTTCAAAAAGGTGCGGGCCAGCCAGCTGGCCGGCTTTCTGACCGCCTACCCGGAGGCGGCCGTGCAGGACAGCTACTTTGGCGAGCTGCTGTTCGAGCGCCCGGCCGGCCTCTTTAAGCAGTTTCGGCTCTGGCTGGCCGCGCAGACCGAGAGTTGCCTGCTGGCCAGGCTGGCGCAGGGCATGACCCGCGGCATGCTCTCGCTGGACATGGTCTCCTGGGCGGGGGGGCTGCTCTCGCTGGGCAGCACGCTGCTGCTGGTGGAGACCTGGCGCAGGTTCAAGGGCCTGATCCCCTCGATGCTGACGCCGAACGCCGGCTTTGCCGTCGCCTGCCTGCTCAGCGGGCTGCTCTGCGCCAACCTGCGGGTGGCGCTCGGCGAGATGCTGCTGGACAGCCGCCCCTTCCGCTGGCTGCTCGTGGACTTCTGCGGCGTGCGCAGCAGCACGCTCTCGGTCAAGCGGCCGGTCCAGTGGGTGGCCATCCCGGTGGTGCTGGGCACCCTGCTCGCACTGCTCTCGGTCCGCCTGCCGCTGTTTTGGCTGCTCGGGGGGCTGGCGGCGCTGATCGGCGCCGGCATCCTGATCAGCATCCCCGAGACCGGCGTGCTGCTGATCCTGCTGGCGCTGCCCTTCCTCGGCACCCTGCCGCTGGCGCTGCTCTGCCTCTATGTCGACGGCGCCTACCTGTTCAAATGGCTGCGCCTCAAGCGGGTCATGCGCATCGAGGCCATCGACTTTGGCGTCCTCGGATTCGCGGTCACGCTGTTGCTGCTGGGCGGGCTGACCTCGATCCGGCGGGGGGCCAGCCTGCCGCAGGTCGCCATCTACCTCGTCTTCATCCTCACCTACTTCACGGCGGCCAACATCATCTGCAGCAAGCGGCTGGCCGACCGGGCGGTGGCCTGCCTGCTCTGCTCGGGCGCGGTGGCCGCGCTGATGGGCGTCTACCAGAACATCGTGGGCATCGAGAGCTCGGTGAGCTGGATCGACACCAAGATGTTCGCCGAGATCGGCGCCCGCGTGGTCGGCCCCTTTGACAACCCCAACGTGTTTGGCGAGTACCTGATCATGCTGCTGCCGCTGGGGGTCTGCGCCGCCGCCATCTACCGCGGCGGTCGCAGGGCGGCCGCGCTCGCCACCACCGGGGCCGTCGGGCTGGCGCTGATCTACACCTGGTCGCGCGGGGCCTGGCTGGGCGCCATCGCGGCGGTGGCGCTGTTTTTGCTGCTGTACCACCGCATCTTTTTAAACCTGGTGCTGCCCGGCCTGGTGGCCCTGCCCTTTGCGGTCGCGCTGCTGCCCGACGCCATTCTGGGGCGCCTGACCAGCATCGGCAACCTGGCCGACACCTCGACGGCCTACCGCGTCTCGATCTGGAACGCGTCGGTGCGCATGCTCGGGGATGTCGCCGGCCCCGGAATCGGCAGCGGCTGGCAGGCCTTCACGGCGCTCTACCCGGTCTACGCGCTGGGCGGCGCGGCCTATGCGCTGCACGCGCACAACCTCTACCTGCAGCTGTTCATCGAGCTCGGCGTCGTCGGCATCGCAACCTTTGCCGTCATGCTGGTGCTGTTCTTCAAATGGGTGTTTCACTGCTACGAGCACATCCTGGACCGAAACTATGCCAGCATCATCCTGGCGCTGGGCATGGGGGTGCTGGCGCTGCTGGTGCAGGGCCTGACCGACAACGTGTGGTTCAACTACCGCATCGTCCTGCTGTTCTGGCTGCTGATGGGCCTCGCGGTCGGCATCGGGCGCAGCGGGACGCTGGACCGGATTTAATTCGCATTTAAACGCAGAGGGGGCGATGACCAGATGAGGATTTTACAGGTGCTGTCCGACACCAACCGCGGGGGCGCCGGCGTCTACCTTGAAAACTATGTGCAAAACCGCGCAAAGGACATGGAGGTGGTGGTCGCGCTTCCCCTGGGCGCGGCCATGGCCCCGAGGCTGCGGCGGGCCGGGGCCCACGTGGTGGAGTGCGACCTCAAGGGAGACGCCTCCTTCGAGCGGCGGGACATCGGCGTGCTGATGACCTGCATCGAGACCTTCCGGCCCGACATCGTGCACACCCACGGCAGCCTCTCGGGCCGCCTGGCGGCGCGGCGGATCGGGCGCTGCAAGACGGTCTACACCAAGCACACGCTCAGCCCGCCGCGGCTCGGGCTTAGGGGGGCGGCGGCCGCCGCGCTGGACAACAAGCTGACCGACGCCGTGATCGCGGTCTCGCGGGCGGGCTACGACAACCTGCTGGAGCAGGGCTTTGAGCGCGAGAAGATCCATTTGATCTACAACGGCATCACCGGTCTCTCCCCCGCCACCGAGGGCGGCCGCGGCGAGGCGCGCGAGCGGCTGGGGCTGGCCGGGGGCGACTTTGTCGTCGCCTGCGTGGCCCGCATTGAGCCGGTCAAAAACCACGAGCAGCTGCTGATCGCCGTGGCGCTGCTGCACGGCGAGGGGCTGCCGGTCAAGCTGCTGCTGGCGGGGGGCGGCACGCAGGCCGGCGCGCTGGAGCGCCGCGCCAGCGAACTGCAGCTGGGCGACACCGTGCGCTTTTTGGGGGAGCTTGAGGACGTGCGCCCGGTCTACGCGGCGGCCGACCTCTTTGCGCTGACCTCCGAAAGCGAGAACCTGCCGCTGACGCTGCTGGAGGCCATGTCGGCCGGGCTGCCCGCGCTGCTGACCGACGTCGGCGGCATGAAGGAGGCCGCCGTCGAGGGCGAGACCGCCATCTTTGTGCAGGTGAGCGACATCGGGCGCACGGCCTCGACGATTCGCCGGCTCATGGCCCGACCCGGGGAGCTGGCCCGGCTGGGCGGGGCGGCGCAGCGGCGCTTCCAGGAGCGCTTCACGGCCGACAGCTTTGCACGGCAGACCGAACTTCTCTACAGAAAGCTGGTGGACTGACATGAACAGAGCCGAGGAGAGGCGTCGCCGGTTCAACATCTTCGACCTGTTTGTCCTGGCGCTGCTGGCGGCGGTGGGCTTTTTGGCCTTCACGCTGATCGGCGGCAACCGGGGCCTGGCCAGTTCCGACACCCGCGTGCTGGTGACCTATCAGGTCGAGATCGAAAACGTCAGCGCCCGGGTGCGCGACGCGGCGGTCAGCGGCGTCTCGGTGCGGGACGGCGTGCGCAAGACCCACTTGGGCAGCATCGTCGGCGTGCGCTACTACAACTTTTACCGCATGAAGGGCAACGCCGAGACCGGCGAGGTGGTCAAGGGCATTGTGGACGACCGGTACAACGTGGTCATCACCTGCGAGGCCGAGGGCTCGCTGGCGGGCGGGCGGATCACGGTGGGCGACTATGTGCTGGCGGTGGGGCTGCCGATGTCGGTGCAGTCCTCCGGCATCTCGGGCTCGGGCTACTGCATCTCGGTTGAGACCCGGCCGCTGTGAGGCCCGCCCGAAAAGGCGCGCAATCAGGACCGACAAGGACAAAGGAGGGCGAGCGCCCGTGAGCAATCGGACCGAGCGGAGGGGCAAGCTGTTTGGCCTGTTTAACATTCTCGACCTGACCGTCGTGATCTTCATCGCGGCGCTGGCCGTCGTGCTGGTCATGCGGGGCAGCCTGCGGGACCGGCTGGGCGGCGCCTCGCCCGATGTGGAAATCCACTTTTCGGTGCGGCTTGAGCCGGTGCGCATCATGACCTACATGGCGCTCGAGAAGGACCAGCCCCTGTTTGACGAGGAGACCGGCATGCAGATCGGCGTAATCACCAAGTTCACGGCCACGCCCTACATGCGCGAGGTCACGCTCTCGAACGGCAGCATCCTGCTCAGCCCCGACCCCGAGTACTACACCGTGATCGTCCACGGCGTCGGCTCGGGCAGGAATTCGGAGTACGGCCCGATGCTGGGTGGCTCCCGCCTGTGCTCGCCCGGCGGCCTGATCAAGCTGGGCTCGACCCGGCTGTCCAGCAACGGCAGCTTCGACACCGTCGAGGTCCGCACCCTCAAGTGAGGGCGACCTTGGAAAAGCCCTCCAGTGCAGCGGCCATTTTGTCGGTAGAGATGAAAAAACTTCCCCTCTTTTGTTGACTTCCACCAAAAAACTCGCTATGATAAAGGTCAGGAATACGGATTTTGGGAGAGCGAGCTATGGTCAAACAGGAAGTCGTGCTCAAAAACGAAGTGGGGTTACACGCGCGTCCGGCGACCTTCTTTATTCAGGAGGCCAACCGGCACCGGGCCTCCATCTGGGTGGAGAAAAATGAGCGCAGGGTCAACGCAAAGAGCCTGCTCGGCGTGCTCTCGCTCGGCATCGGGGACGGCGACAGCGTCCTGATCTCGGCCGAGGGGGACGACGAGGAGGAGGCGGTCTCGGCGCTGGTGGCGCTGATCGAGCGCAACTTCTGCGAGTGAGCGCAGGTGACTGACAGGCGCAGGGAAGTTTCAACGCAGTGGGAGGGCAGGCGAACAGCCTGTCCTTCGTGACGTATAAAGGGATTTTGCCAGGGGCGGGAGGGGTGCAAAATGGACCAGGAGCGCATCGGGCGGCTGCGGAAAAAGGCGCGGGAGCTGCCGCTGCTGCCGGGCGTCTACTTCATGAAGGACGCGCGCGGCAAGGTGATCTACGTCGGCAAGGCCAAGGCGCTGCGCAACCGCGTGGGCAGCTACTTCACCGGCATCGAGAGCCACCCGCCCAAGGTCTTCCGCATGGTGGCGCTGGTGCAGGACTTCGACACCATCGTGACGGCCACCGAGCTCGAGGCCCTGGTGCTCGAGTGCGCCCAGATCAAGCACCACATGCCCCACTACAACATCCTGCTCAAGGACGACAAGGCCTACCCCTACATCAAGCTGGACATCGCGTCGCCCTACCCGCGCCTGGCCATGGTGCGCCGGCGGGAGCGGGACGACGCGCTCTACTTCGGCCCCTACAGCGGCCGGGTGGGGGAGATGATCGCCACCGTCAACAAGACCTTTTTACTGCCCTCCTGCAGCCGGGTGTTCCCGCGCGACATCGGCAAGGCCCGCCCCTGCCTCAACGCCTCGATCAAGACCTGCATGGCGCCCTGCTCGGGGCAGGTCAGCGAGGCGCAGTACCGCGAGGCGGTCGGGGACGCCATCGCCTTTCTCGAGGGCCGCTACTCGACCATGATCGAGGAGCTGGAGCAGCGCATGGCGCAGGCGGCCGAGGAGATGCGCTTTGAGGAGGCCGCCCGCATCCGCGACCGGCTCAAGGCGCTGACCCGCCTGCGGGAGCGGCAGAAGGTGGTGGACGCGCCAAACGTGTCGCAGGACGTCATCGGCTATGCCGAACAGGGGCGGGCGGTGGCGGTGGCCGTCATGACCGTGCGGCAGGGGCGGCTGATCTCGCTGGACAGCTTCCGCTTCGGCAAGGAGGAGTTCGAGCCGCCCGAGGCCGGACTTGCGGCCTTCATCAAGCAGCACTACCTGCAGAGCGCCGACCTGCCGAGGGACATCCTGCTCTCGCTTTTGCCCGAGGACGACGGGCTGCTGGAGCAGTACCTCTCCGAGCGGGCCGGGCACAGGGTCCACCTGCGGCGGCCGCAGCGCGGGGCGCTGCGCCGCAAGGTCGAGATGGCCGAGGTCAACGCCGCGCAGCTGCTCGAGCAGCACAGCAGCCAGGAGGAGAAGCTGCGGCGCAGCGTGGAGGAGCTGCAGGCGTTGCTGGGCCTCGAGCGCCCGCCGCTGCGCATCGAGGCCGTGGACATCTCGAACACGGCCGGCAGCGAGTCGGTGGGCGGCATGGTGACCTTTGTCAACGGCCGGCCCAGTAAAAAGGACTACAAGCGGTACAAGATCAAATCGGTGGAGGGGCAGGACGACTACGAGTCCATGCGCGAGGTGATCTGGCGCAGGATGCGCCGCTTCCGGCAGGGGGAGGAGGGCTTTGAACAGCTGCCCGACCTGCTGCTGCTGGACGGCGGGCGGGGACACCTCTCGGCCGTGCAGGAGGTGCTGCGGGAGCTGGGGGTCGACATCCCGGTCTTCGCCATGGTCAAGGACGAGCACCACAGAACCCGCGGGCTGGTGGGGGAGGGCGGCGAAATCACGCCCACGCCGGTCAGCCCCGCAGCCGTGCTGGTCGGCAAAATTCAGGAGGAGGTGCACCGCTACGCCATCGACTACCACCGGCGGCTGCGCGGCAAGAAGACCTTCTCCTCGCAGCTGACCGGCATCGAGGGCATCGGCGAAAAGCGGGCGGCCGCGCTGATGGCCCACTTCAAGACCATCGAGCGCATTCAAAAGGCCACCGAGCAGGAGCTCTGCGCCGTGCCCGGCATGAGCCGGGCGGCGGCCGCCGCCATCCGCAGCCACTTCGGACAGGTCTGACGCGGCCCGACTCGACCGGCCATAAGGATTTTTTGGAGACGGTTGACCGGGCCTGATAAAACGGGTAGAATAAGCTCGTAATCACACAGAAACCGGCGCCTTGAGGAGGGCGGATCATGAGGGTCATCACCGGAACAGCCCGCGGAACCCGCCTGCTGGCGCTGGAGGGGCCGCACACGCGCCCCACAGCTGAGCGGGTCAAGGAGGCCATGTTCAGCTCGATCCAGTTTGAAATCAACGGCCGCACCGCGCTCGACCTGTTTGCCGGCAACGGACAGCTGGGCCTCGAGGCGCTGTCGCGCGGCGCCCACCGCTGCGACTTTGTCGACAACAGCGCCGCCGCGATCCGGGTGGTGCAGGCCAATGTCGAGCGCTGCGGCTTTTTGGACCGGGCCGGCGTCTTCCAGCTCCCCTTCGAGGTGTTTTTGCGGCAGGCAAAGGGGCCCTACAGCCTGATCTTTCTCGACCCGCCCTACGGGCAGGGCCTTGTGCAAAAGGCGGTCGAGCGGCTCTGCGACGGCCTGCTGGCCCGCCACGCCATCCTGCTGTGCGAGACGGCGGCCGACGAGCAGCTGCCCGAGCGCTTTGGGCCGCTTGCGCTGCAAAAGACGGCCAGGTACGGCAACGTCAGAACCCATCTTTACAAGACTGCAGAGGTGTCGCCATGATGCGGGTGGTCTGCCCGGGCAGCTTCAACCCCGTCACGAGGGGACATCTGGATATTTTTGAGCGCTGCGCCGCCCTGTTTGACGAGGTGGTGGTGGTGGTGGTGCACAACCCGCTCAAGGCCTACAGCGTCCCGGCCGAGCGGCGGGCCGCGTGGATCCGCCGCGCGACCGCCCACCTGCACAACCTCTCGGTGTCGCACCACGGCGGCCTGCTGGCCGACTTTGTGCGGGCGGCCGGCGCCTCGGCCATCGTCAAGGGGCTGCGCAACCAGAACGACCTGCTGGGCGAGGCGCAGATGTACTTTGCCAACCGCGAGCTGCTGGGCGGCCTGGACACGCTGTTTTTGCCGACCCGGGAGCCCTTTGTCTACCTGAGCTCCAGCCTCGTGCGGGACATCGCCTCCCACGGGGGGGACATCGCCCCCTTTGTGCCGGACGGCGTCGCGCAGGAGGTGGCGCAGGCCTACCGCATGGCTGCACCGCCGTCGACGGTTACGGGCATCGAGAAAAACGACCCGATCAATAAGGGGGAGACAACATGAATACAGAGGAGCTGTTTGAGCGTCTGCTCGAGTTGTTTGAAGAGTCCTGGCGCATGCCGCTCTCCAACGGCAAGGTTTTGGTCGACTCGCTGGAGGCCGTTGAGCTGATCCGCGAGATCAGGGACAGCCTGCCGGTTGAGATCGACCAGGCCAAGCAGATCGTGGTCGACCGCAAGGAGATCATGGCCGAGGCCAAGCGGGACGCCGAGATCAAGCTCAAAAACGCCGAGGAGAAGGCCGCCTTCCTGGTCTCGCGCGAGGAGGTGGTGGCCGCCGCCAACCGGGAGGCCAGCGAGATGCTGCTGGAGGCCAAGCGGCAGGCCAACGAACTGGTCAAGCAGTCGACCGAGCAGGCCACCGAGCACCTCGAGATGGCCAACCGCCAGGCCGCCGAGCTGGTGGCCGAGACCAACGCCCGGGTCAAGGAGCTGCGCAGCACCACCAACGAGTACGTGGAGGCGCTGCTGACCTCGGTGGACAAGAGTCTGTCGCAGGCCCTGGGCGACGTGCGGCAGGCCCAGCAGAACTTCAAGTCGGTCAAGCTCTGAGTCCCCTGCCCTGTGGCGGCCGCAGGCGGGGCCGGGGGATCGGCGCGGCCCGGAATCGGGGGCAGGCGCCCTCGGCTGCCGTCGATCGGTGGAAATTGTTCGAGGTATGCGTAAATTCCGGCGAAAACCCTCATAAATATTCACTCAAATGATTCAGTGGTCAACATAATAATTTTTTTCCACAACCACTATGGTCATCTGGGATAAAAAGGCGTCATTGCCACAAAATATTGTGGCAATGACGCCTTTTTATACTGTCTGTAAGCCGTTTCGAAAATTGAAGGGGCATTGCATTTTCTATTTTTTATGGTAGAATGGTTCCACAGTGTTTCTAAAGGGGTCAGAAGGGTTTGAAAGGGAGAATATTTGTCAAATTTTGTAAAGTATAAAAATTAGTACAAATGTTCTCCAATTATTCCGTTTTATTCAAAAGGCGGCCTGCCCAAAAGGCGGACAGGCCATGTCGAGAGGGGAGGCGCACTGGGTGCTGATCGGACTGTACAGACACACGATCGACGGCAAGGGCCGGCTGGTCATCCCCCAGCGCTTTCGCGCCGACCTCGGGGCGCGCTTTGTCATCACGCGCGGGCTGGACGGCTGCCTCACGGTCTACCCGCTGTCCGAGTGGGGGCGGCTGGTCGAGCAGATCAAGGCCGCCCCGATGTCCGAGGGGCGCACGATGCAGCGCTACTTCTTTGCACACGCCGAAGAGGCCGAGCAGGACGCGCAGGGGCGCGTGATGCTGCCCGCCGAGCTGCGGCAGATGGTGGGCATCGAGCGGGAGGTCGTCGTGGTCGGCGTCGAGTCGGTCATGGAGGTCTGGGACCCCGCGGCCTGGGAGGACTTCTCCCGCAAGGCCACCGAGAGCGATGTGCTCGAAGCGCTCAGAAAGAGCGGGATGTGACGGTGGAGGGGCAGGAACTGGTTCACCGTCCGGTGCTGCTCGACGAGGTGCTCGAGGGGCTTGCGGTCAGGCCGGGCGGCTGCTATGTGGACGGCACGACCGGCGGCGGCTCACACAGCCTTGAAATCGCCAGGCGGCTTGCGGGCGGCCGCCTGATCTGCATCGACAAGGACGACTATGCGCTGACCCGCGCAGCCGAGACCCTGCAGGAGGTCGCCGACCGGGTGACCTTTGTCAGGGACGACTTCAAGCACATCGCCGACATCCTGGACAGGCTCTCGATCCCCGCGATCGACGGCATGCTGCTCGACCTTGGGGTGTCCTCGTTCCAACTCGACGACGCCGCGCGCGGCTTTTCCTATCAAAAAGACGCAGCACTCGATATGCGTATGGACCGCTCGTGCGGCATGACGGCGGCCGAGCTGGTCAACGGGCTGGACGAGCGGGCGCTGGCCGACCTGATCTTCCGCTACGGCGAGGAGCGCTACGCCAGGCGCATCGCCGCCGCCATCGTCTCGGCCAGGCAGCGGCAGCCCATCGAGACCACGCTGCAGCTCGCGGGGCTGGTGGCCGGCGCCATGCCGGCCGCCGCCAGAAGAGAGGCGCAGCACCCCGCCAAACGCACATTTCAGGCCCTGCGCATCGCCACCAACGATGAGCTGGGCATTCTGGAGGGCAGCCTGCGCGCCGCCGTCGAGCGGCTGACGCCGGGCGGGCGCATGGCGGTCATCACCTTTCACTCGCTCGAGGACCGCATCGTCAAGAGCACCTTTGCCGACCTGGCCGCCGGATGCACCTGTCCAAGGGACTTCCCGGTCTGCGTCTGCGGCCGGGTGCCGGCGGTCCGGCTGGTCAACCGAAAGCCCATCACCCCCGGCGAGGGGGAGCTGGCCGCCAACCCGCGCAGCCGCAGCGCCAAGCTGCGGGTGGCCGAAAAGTTGTAGGCCGCGCAGCCTGCAGGGGGCCAGAGGGCCAGCAATCGCAACATGGTTTGGAGGAAGGGCAATGGAGGCACGCAGCTACAATTCGGCAGCCACTGCGCGCGCGGGCGGGGTCGGCGTCGCCTATGACCTCTCGGCCTTTGATGCGGCCGTCAAGGAGCGGGAGCCGGCCAGGGCCAAGGTGCTCTCCATCGTCCGCCGGCGCCGCCGCAAGGCCATGCTGCGCAGCATGGCCGCCAACCTGTCGGTCTGCCTGTTCTTAATCGCCATGCTGGGCGGCATCCTAGTGGGCTCTTCGCGGCTCAACGAGCTGACCGCCCGCGCGGCGGCGCTGCAGACCCGGCACGAGGAGCTGGTCAACGAGCAAAAGCGGCTGCAGGCCCTGCACGACATGAAGATGGACCTCAAGACCGTGGAGGACCGGGCGGTCAACCAGCTCGACATGCAGCGCATCGAACAGGACCAGATCGTCTACGTCGACCTGGCCGGCCGGGACGGCGGCCGGGTGGTGGAGGATCAGCGCAGCCTGCCCGAGCGGCTGGTCGGCTCGGTCAAAAACTTGACCCTCGCGCTGCTCAGCCTGTTTGAGTAGGCGGTGACAAAGGCGGGCGCGCCCGCCGCATAAGGGTGGAAATCCCCGCGGCCGACAGGCCGCGAAGCTTTTGTTGCACAAGATTTTGTCAGGTTGCCTCATAAGGCGGCGGATTGCGGACTATATATACGAAGGAAGCAAAAGCATGCGGGCCGCCGGCCGGGACCGGCGGCGGTCCGGTTGAGGCGGAGGGGAGACATGAGCGAGCAAGGGCGAAAAAACACCGCACTGGCCGGGACGATGCAGCGGCGCATGATGTTCCTGCTGGCCCTGCTGGTCGGCGTTTGCTTTTTGGCCATTCTGGCCCGCCTGTTCCAGGTGCAGATCCTGCAGCACGACTACTACCAGGCCAAGGCCATCGACCAGCAGGTGCGGGACACGACGGTGGCGCCCCGGCGCGGGACCATCTATGACCGCAACAACATCGTGCTGGCCATGAGCGCCTCGACCGAGACGGTCTACATCGCGCCCAAGTCCATCCGCAACCAGGAGGAGGCCGCGCTGATTGCGCGGGAGCTCTCGCGCATCCTCGGCGTGTCGGAGGAGACCATCCTCAAAAAGACCGCGGCCAACAACTACTACGAGATCGTCAAGCGGCAGGTCACCAAGGAGCTGGCCGACGAGGTGCGCCTGCTCAAAAAGGAGCACAACCTCGCGGCGCTGGCGCTGGCCGAGGACTCCAAGCGCTACTACCCCTACGGCAGCTTTGCCTCCCACATCATCGGCTTTACCAACATCGACGGCAAGGGCATCGAGGGCATCGAGAGCTACTACGACGACGTGCTGGTGGGCATGCCGGGGCGCATCATCTCGGCCAAAAACGCCAAGGGCACCGACATGCCCTTCCGCTACGAGCAGATGATCAGCGCGCAGCACGGCTACAACCTGGTGCTGACCCTCGACGAGGCGGTGCAGCACTTCATTGAAAAGCACCTCGAGAACGCCGTCACCGAATACAACGTGCAAAACCGCGCCACCGCCATCGTGATGGATGTCAACACCGGCGCGATTTTGGCCATGGCCACCAAGCCCGACTTCGACCTCAACGACCCCCGGGTCATCAAGGACGAGGCGCTGCTGGCCGAGCTCGCGCAGCTCGAGGGCGAGGAGTACGACAAGCGGCAGATGGAGATCTGGCAGAGCATGTGGCGCAACAAGCCCATTGTGGACACCTACGAGCCGGGCTCGGTCTTCAAGATCGTCACGACCTCCATCGCGCTGGAGCAGGGGGTTGTGAACCCCCACGAGACCTTTTATTGCCCCGGCTATAAGATCGTGGCCGGCCGGCGCATCTCCTGCTGGAAGGCGGGCGGGCACGGCAGCCAGGACCTGCTCAAGGGGCTGCAGAACTCCTGCAACCCGGTCTTCATGGAGCTGGGCGCCCGCATCGGCGGCGCGGCCTTTTACCAGTACGCCGAGGCCCTCGGGCTGCGGCACAAGACCGGCATCGACCTCTACGGCGAGGCGGCCGGCATCTTCCACCGGCAGGACGTCATATCCAAGGGGCAGGTGGAGGTGGCGGTCACCGCCTTCGGCCAGACCTTCAAGGTCACTCCGATCCAGATGATCACGGCCATTTCGGCCTGCGTCAACGGCGGCAAGCTGATGCAGCCCTACCTGGTCAGCAAGATCGTCGACGACGAGGGCAACGTCATCAAGGACTTTGAACCCGTCGTCAAACGGCAGGTCATCTCGGAGGAGACCTCAAACAAGGTGGCCTCGATGCTCGAGGCCGTCGTGGCCAACGGAACCGGCCGCAACGCCTACATCAAGGGCTACCGCATCGGCGGCAAGACCGGCACCTCCGAGAAGATCGACGAGAAGAACGAGCAGGGCGTGGCCGACAAGCGCATCTCCTCCTTCTGCGGCTTTGCGCCGGCCGACAACCCCCAGATTGCCATTTTGATGATTTTAGACGAACCCCAGGTCGGCCAGGTCACCGGCGGCCTGATCGCGGCGCCGGTGGTGCGCAAGATGTTCGAGGACATCCTGCCCTACCTTGGCCTGATGCCGCAGTACACCGAGGAGGAGCTGGCCTCGCTGGAGAAGAGCGTGCCCGACGTGACGGCGCTGCCGGTCGAAAAGGCGCGCGCCACGCTGCGGGAGGCCGGCTTTACGCCCCAGGTGGTGGGGCAGGGCACAGAGGTCCTCGAGCAGGTGCCCCGCGCCGCGCTCAAGCTGGCCAAGGGCGGCAAGGTGCTGCTCTACACCGAGCTTGAGGAGACCTCCTATTCGGCGGAGGTGCCCGACGTGCGCGGCCTCTCGGCCGAGGCGGCCGGCGAAAAACTGAGCCGCGCCGGGTTTAACCTCCGCGCGACGGGCAAGGATATTACCGAGCAAAACGTCACGGCCGGCATGCAGTTCCCGGCCGCCGGGGACATGGCGGTGGTGGGCAGCGTGGTCGAGGTGGAATTCATCCACGAGGCCGAGTCGGAGTGGGTCGCGGTCAGCGGCGTGGAGAACGCCGGGTGACCGCGGCGGCGCAGACCCGAAGACCGAAATTTTCGTGAAAAGTGGGGGACGACCATGAAACTGCAAGCGCTGCTCGACAACATCCAGGTGGAGGGCGAGATCCCCGCGCTGGACGTCACCGGCCTGACCGCCGACAGCCGAAAGGTGCAAAAGGGGGGCTGCTTTGTCGCGATTGCCGGCACCCGCATCGACGGGCACGACTATGTGCCCCAGGCCGAGGCGGCCGGCGCCGCCGTCATTGTGGCACAGCGCCCGGTCAGGACCGCGCTGCCGCTGCTGCTGGTGCAGGACACGCGGGAGGCCTACGCGCGCATGGCCGGCAACTATTACGGAAACCCGGCGGGCGGGCTTCGGCTCTACGGCGTGACCGGCACCAACGGCAAGACCTCGAGCACCTTCATCCTGAAGCACGTGCTCGAGTGCGAGGGGCACCGCGTGGGGCTGATCGGCACCATCGTCAACATGACCGGCGACGAGGTGCTCGAGGCCGACAACACCACCCCCGACGCGATGGAGTTGCAGGGCCTGTTTGCCAAGATGCGGGCGGCCGGCTGCGACGCCTGCGTGATGGAGGTCTCCTCCCACGCCATTGACCAGCAGCGCATCGCGGGGCTGCACTTCGCCTGCGCCATCTTCACCAACCTGACCCAGGACCACCTCGACTACCACGGCACGATGGAGGCTTACCACGAGGTCAAGCGGCGCCTGACCGGGCTGACCGACATCGCGGTGTTCAACCTCGACGACCCCGAGATGGCGCGCATGATGCAGGCGTCGGAGGCGCCCCTCAACTGCAGCTTCTCCTGCGAGAGCGACGCCGCCGACATCACGGCCAAGAACATCGCGCTGCACGCCGCGGGCATCGAGTACCAGGCCGTCTCGCGGCAGGAGATCAGCCGCATCCAGGTGGCCATGCCGGGCGGCTTCAACGTGTACAACACGCTGGGCGTGCTGACGGCCGCCGTCGCGGTCGGCATCCCGCAGCAGCGGGCGGCCGAGGCGCTGCGCAGCTGCGAGGGGGTCAAGGGCCGCATCGAGGTGGTGCCGGTCGACGTCCCCTACACCGTGATTTTAGACTACGCGCACACGCCAGACGCCCTGGTCAATATCGGCCGGGCGCTCAAAGATTTTGCGACGGGGCGCATCCTGACGGTGTTCGGCTGCGGCGGCGACCGCGACCGCACCAAGCGCCCCAAAATGGCCAGGGCGGCCGCCGACTTTTCGGACTACTTTGTGCTGACCAGCGACAACCCGCGCACCGAGGACCCGCAGCGCATCGTTGACGACGCCTATGTCGGCGTGCAGGGCACCGCGGTGCCGCACGAGGTCATTGTCGACCGCACCGAGGCCATCCGCCACGCGCTGGCCGAGGCGAGGGCCGGCGACATCGTGCTGATCGCCGGCAAGGGGCACGAGACCTACCAGGTGCTGGCCACCGGCAAGATCCACTACGACGAGCGCGAGGTTGTGCGGGACATTTTAAACGGCAAGCTCTAGCAGAGGGCGCCTGCGCCCTTCAATTGTGCGGCCCGCCGCAAGGTCTTTGAGCAAGTGAAGCTGCGCAGAGAACGGGCTGCATGCCGAGGATGAAAGGACACCACAGAAGGGAGGCCGGCCGAACATGCACCCGGAACTGCTGTTGCCGGTGGCGATCTCGCTGCTGGTGACGACCGGCATCCTGCTGCCGCTGATCCCCTACTTGAAAAAGCTCGGGGCCGACCAGACCATCCGCGAGGACGGCCCGGTCTGGCACAACCAAAAGGGCAAGACCCCCACGATGGGGGGCGTTGCCTTTCTGGGCGGCATCTCGGCCGCGGTGCTGGTGCTGCTGCCCTCGCTGCCGGCGGCCGTGCGCAACGAGGCGCTGATCGCGCTGCTCTGCGCCCTCTCCTTTGGCTTCATCGGCTTTGTGGACGACTACATCAAGGTGGTCCGCCGCCGCAACCTGGGGCTGACGCCGCGCCAGAAGCTGCTGCTGCAGGTCCTGGCCGCCACCGCCTTTCTGGCCTCCCGCTACGCGGGCGGGGACACCGCCCACACGCTGCTAATTCCGCTGCTGCGCGTCTCGCTGCCGCTGGGCGTCTTTTACTACCCGGCGGCCGCCTTCATCATCGTGGGGACGGTCAACAGCGTCAATTTGACCGACGGACTGGACGGCCTGGCCACGCTGGTCACGCTGCCGGTCTCGCTGCTGTTCATGGCCATCGCCTACCGCTATCAAAACGCCGCGCTCTGGCTGGTGTCGGCCGCGCTGCTGGGCGGCCTGCTGGGCTACCTGCCCTTCAACCTGCCCAAGGCCAAGGTCTTCATGGGGGACACCGGCGCCTTCTTTCTCGGCGGCTGCGTCGCGGCGCTGGCCTTCATGTGTTCGATGCCGGTGCTGCTGGCCCTCTGCGGCATCGTCTATGTGCTCGAGACCTGCTCCGACCTGCTGCAGATCCTCTACTTCAGGCACACCGGCGGAAAGCGGCTGTTCAAGATGGCGCCGCTGCACCACCACTACGAGATGAAGGGCCTGAGCGAAAAGCAAGTGGATGTGCTCTTCACGCTGATTTCGGCGGCCGGCTGCCTGCTGGCCTACCTCGCCTACACCGACTTTTTTTAAGCCGGGTCCGTTGGCAGGGGAGATGTCACGCCATCGGGCGGCAAAGGGAGGTGAACCGGGTTGAACAATCCAAAGGCTGCGGGCCGCCTGCGCAAGGGCGGGCGGAGCCGGGAGGCCAAGGGCGGCCGATCGGCCGAGGCCAGGCCGGCGCGCATGCAGATGACCGACATGGACCTGCCCTTTTTTGTGCTGGTCATGCTGCTGGTGTCCATGGGGCTGGTGATGGTCTACTCGGCCAGCTATGCCAACGCCTTCTACCGCTTTGGCGACAGCTACTACTTCATCCGCTCCCAGCTGATGTGGGCGGCGCTCGGCACGCTGGTCATGCTGCTGACCGCCCGCTTTTTGACCGACCGCCTGCTGCGCATGGCGGTGCTGCCCACCTTTGTCTTCTCAATCGCCACGCTGGTGCTGGTGCTGTTCATCGGCACCGTCAAGTACGGGGCCAAGCGCTGGCTGTTTGGCTTTCAGCCCTCCGAGGTGGCCAAGTTCGCCGTGATTTTGGCGATGTCCTGGCTGATCTGCCGGCAGCAGAAGAAGATGAACACGCTGCGCGAGGGCATTCTGCCCTGCGGCGCGCTGCTGGTGCTGTTCTGCGGCCTGATCGCGCTGGAGCGGCACGTCTCGGCCACCGTGCTGGTCTTTGCCATCGGCGCGGTCATGATGTTTGTGGGCGGCGCCCACCTGGGCTGGATGCTGGGCTTTGGCGTGACCGGCGTGCTGGGCGTGGCCGGCATCATCCTGGTCAGCCCCCACGCGATGGAGCGCATGAAGATCTGGCTCGACCCCTTTTTGGACCCGCTGGACGCGGGCTTCCAGACCATCCAGAGCCTCTACGCCATCGGCTCGGGCGGGCTGTTCGGCCTGGGCATCGGCAAGAGCCGGCAGAAGTACCTCTATATCCCCGAGCCGCAAAACGACTTCATCTTCTCGATCGCCTGCGAGGAGCTCGGCTTTGTGGGCGCGCTGCTCATCATCCTGCTCTTTGTGCTGCTGATCTGGCGAGGCTTCACGATCGCCTTTAAGGCGCCCGACCGCTTTTCGGCGCTGGTCTCGGTCGGCATCATGTCCCAGGTGGCCATCCAGACCATTCTGAACATCGGCGTGGTCACCAACCTGGTGCCCAACACCGGCATCTCGCTGCCCTTCTTCTCGGCCGGCGGCACCTCGCTGATCATGCTGATGTTTGAGATGGGCATTTTGCTGAACATCTCGCGACGAACGCGGCGCTGAAGAGAGCGCAGCGCGGAGGGGGAACTCCTGTGAAGGTCATTTTGAGCGGCGGAGGCACGGCGGGGCACGTCAACCCCGCCATCGCCATTGCCGACTTCATCAAAGGGCGCCACAGCGGCGCCGACATTCGCTTTTTCGGGACCGACTACGGTATCGAGCAGGTGCTGGTGCCGGCGGCCGGCTACCCGCTGAAGCTCATCGACGTCAACGGCCTGGAGCGCAAGCTGACGCTGCGCAACCTGCAAAACGCCGCCAAGGCGGTCGGCGCCTACCGCGAGAGCCGGCGCTTTCTCAAAGACTTTGAACCCGACCTCGTCATCGGCACCGGCGGCTATGTCAGCGGGCCGGTGGTGCTTGCGGCCTCAAAGCTCGGCATCCCCACCGCCATCCACGAGCAAAACGCCTTTCCGGGGCTGACCACCCGGCAGCTTGCCCGGCGGGTGGACCTGGTGCTGCTCGGCTTTGCCGACGCGCAGCCGCGCCTGCGCGGCAAGCACTTCGTGACCGTGGGCAACCCCGTGCGGCAGGACATGCTGTTTGCGACGCGCGAGACGGCGCGGGCGCGGCTGGGCATCCCGGCCGAAGAGCGCCTGGTGGTCTCCTTTGCCGGCAGCATGGGCAGCCGCCGCTTCAACGAGAACATCCTCGACTACATGGCGGCGCACAGCGCGCAGCGCGCCTTTCGGCACATCCACGCGGCGGGGCAGTTCGGCATCAAGTGGATGCCGCAGGACCTGGCCGCCCGCGGGGTTTCTCTCGAGCAGTGCCCGTGGATCGACCTGCGCGAGTACATCTTTGACATGCAGGACGTGATGGCGGCGGCCGACCTCGTGATCTGCCGGTCGGGCGCCATCACGCTCGGGGAGCTCGCGGTACTCGGCAAGCCGGCCATTTTAATTCCCTCCCCCAACGTCACAAACAACCACCAGTATTACAACGCGCTGGTCTTCTCGCGCGCCGAGGCCGCCCTTCTGGTGGAGGAGGCAACCTGCAACGGCCAGCAGCTGCTCGCCCAGACAATGGAACTTCTTTCCGATCCCGACCGCCTAAAGCAGATGGGGCAGGCGGCGGGGCGCCTGGCCGTCTTCGACTCGACCCAGCGCATTTATGACAGCCTGATGCCGCTGCTGCGCGGACACTGAGCGGCGCATTGGGCTACAAAAGGGGCTTTCCGGAGAAATATGCAAAAACCTGCGAACTTTTCACTCTCATTCTCCGCCGCGCATAGCATGGGGCAGTAGTGTGGAAAGGTTGATCGCAATGGTTACATATAAAATTTCCGGCGCCCGAAGGCTGTGTGGAGAACTCGATGCCCAGGGGGCCAAAAACGCGGCGCTGCCGATTCTGACTGCGACCCTGCTCACGCGGGGGTTGAATATCATTGAAAACTGTCCGCGCATTCTGGACGTCGAGGTGCTGCTCGACATCCTGCAGCACTTGGGCTGCAAGGTGACCTGGGAGGAGGACCGGCTGCTGGTCGACACCGCGAGTGCCGACGGCGACTCGATCCCGGAGTACCTGATGCGCAAGATGCGCTCCTCGGTGATCCTGTTCGGCGCGCTGCTCGGGCGGCTGCGCAGCGGCGAGATCTCCTCGCCGGGCGGCTGTGAGCTCGGGCCGCGCCCCATCAATTTTCACATTTCGGCCTTTGAGCAGATGGGGGTGGTCATCGAAGAGCGGCACGGCTGTCTGCACGGCGTGCTCGAGCACCCGCACGACACCACCATCAACCTGGAGTTCCCAAGCGTCGGCGCCACCGAGAACATCATGCTGCTGGCCGCGGCGCTGCCCTGCACCACCACGATTTACAACGCGGCCAGAGAGCCCGAGATCGAGGACCTGCAGGCCATGCTGTGCAGCATGGGCGCGGGGGTGCGCGGCGCGGGGACGCCGGTGCTGGTCATCCGCGGAAGCGGGAAACTGCGACCGGTCTCGCACACCATCATTCCGGACCGCGTCGTGGCCGCCACCTATCTGATCGGCGCCGCCGTGACCGGCGGGGAGCTGAAGCTCAACCACGTGCAGGAGCGCCACCTGAACGCGGCCACCACGCTGCTGTCCCAGAGCGGCTGCCAGATCGAGCGCCTGCCGGACGGGCTTTATTTAAAGGCCCCCGAGCGCCCGCGCCCGCTGGGCGTGGTGCGCACAATGCCCCACCCGGGGTTTCCGACCGACATGCAGGCCATCTTCATGACCTACGCCGCGCTGGCCCAGGGCTGCTCGGTGATGATCGAGACCATTTTTGAGAGCCGCTTCAAGCACGTGCCCGAGCTGCGGCGCCTGGGGGCCAACATCGTCGTGGACGGGCGCATGGCGGTCATCACCGGCGTGCCCTGGCTGTACGGTGCAACGGTCAGGGCCGACGACCTGCGCGGCGGCGCCGCGCTGATCCTGGCCGGCCTGGCCGCACAGGGCGAGACGCGGGTGCTGGACAACGGCCACATCGCCAGGGGGTACCAGACCCCCGAGCACTTTCTGCGCCTGCTGGGCGCAAAGATCGAGGCGCTGGAGGGGCATCCACCGGCCCTGCCGCCCGAGGAGGAGCGCGATCGGGGCTGAGCGGCTCGGCCGCGGAGAAAGCATGGCGCATCCATGCGCACAGGAGGGGAGGGGCGCTCCGTGGGAAAGCAGCACAGGGGCAAAGGGACGGCCGCGGAGCGCAGGCCGCCGGCCGGACGGTCTTCGGCGCTCAGTGCCGTCCCCGCCAAAAGCGGACAAGCCGGTAAGCGCGGCACCGCGGCCGAGCGGGCGCACCGCCGGGCGGCGGCCCGCCGCCGCTTCCGGCGCCGCCTGCAGCGACTGGCACTGCTGCTGCTCTGTGCGGGGCTCGGCGCCCTCTGCTACTACCTGTCCCAGACCATCCTGGTCTCGGCGGTGGAGCTCGAGGGGGAGTGTCCGGTCTACACGCAGGAGCAAATCCTGTCGGCCAGCGGGCTGGCGGTGGGACAGCGCTGGCTGCTGATCCGCACACGGGCGGCCGAGCGGGCGCTGCTGGAGCAGCTGCACTACCTCGAGGAGGTCAGCGTCGACCGGCGGCTGCCGACGGCGCTGCGCATCACGGTAACGCCGGCGCTGCCCCTGTTTCGGGCGGTGGTCGGCGGGCGGGAGGTCGTGGTGTCGCAGAGCTGGCGGGTGCTTGGCAGCGCCGCCCTCAACGGGGCGGCCTCGGCGCTGCCAAGGCTGAACGCGAATTTTGAAGAACCGGTGCGGGATGGGCAAAATTTGGCCTTTTTGGCAAAAAACGACGGCGCGATAAGCGTTGACATTTTTGACGCCCTGCAAGATAATGATATCCTACAACGCGTAACGGCAGTCGAGATGGGGGACACGCTTGCACTCGGCTTTGTGGTGGAGGATCGCATAGAAGTCAAGCTCGGCGACAGCATCTCCATGCGGGAAAAAATCCGGCTGGCGGTCGCCAGCCTGCCCGAGCTCGAGGGCAAATCGGGCAGGCTGGACGCCTCTGCGGTCGGCCGCGCAGTCTTCAAGCCGGCCGCCCGCAAGCCGGGCTCCGCACAGCAGGAGGCCCCTGCCGAAGAGGAGCTGCCGCCGGCCGGTTAGGGGAGGGACGTCCGAAGCAGGGCAACCGAGAGAGAGACAGTGCAGAAGGAGATTGAAGCGTGAACAACAACGACAACAGGACGTACCCCAACGGCGAGGTGCTGGATGGCGAGGTGCTGATCCCGGAGGACGGTCGGCCGCAGGAGGGCCCCGCCCAGGAGGCCGGGGCGCCCGTCATCCCGGCCAGGCGCAGCGGCGGGGTCGGTATTTTTGTGGTCTGCCTGGTGTTTGGCCTGCTGCTGGCCATCCAGTTCAAGAGCGTGGAGCTCTCGGAGGGGGCCAGGGTCACCGACCAGCTCATGCGCGCCGAAGAGCTGCAGACGCTGCTCAACAAGGAGCGGCAGCGCAGCCAGGAGCTCTATGAGGAGCTGCTGCAGTACAAGGACGACGTTGCAAGCTACCGCGAGATGGCGCTGGTCAACGGCGACTACGCGGCCGTGATGGCGCGGGAGCTGGAGCGGGCCGAGCTGATCGCCGGCATCATCGACGTCGAGGGGCCGGGCATCACGGTCACGATGCAGGACAGCCTGGACACCATCGAGATCGACCCGCTGCTGGACCCCAGCTACTACATCATCCACGACGACGACCTGCTGCGGGTCATCAACGAGCTGCGCGACGCCGGGGCCGAGGCCATCAGCATCAATGGCGAGCGGCTGATCTCGACCAGCGAAATCCGCTGCGCCGGCTCGATCGTCAGCATCAACAACAACCGCTACGCCACGCCCTACGTCATCCGGGCCATCGGAGACCCCCAGACGCTGCACTCGGCCCTGACCATGCGCGGCGGGGTGCTCGAGCAGCTCTACGCCTTTAAAATCCGCGTGGACATCCAGCAGAACGACTCGATCATCATCAAGGGGTACACGGGCAAGACCAGCTTTAAGTACGCCAAAGAGTACCGGGCCGAAGCGCCCGCTTCATAAGGGGGGGCAAAGGAGATGCTCATTGGATTTGCCGGCATTGTGCTGGGGCTGCTGATCGGCTTTTTCTTTCCGATTTACTTTCCGGACAGCTTGTCGCTCTACATGGGGGTGGCGCTGATCGCCTGTGTGGACTCCATCATCGGCGGACTGCTGGCCAAAATGCGGGGGACCTACAGCGAATCGGTGTTCATTTCGGGGTTTTTCATCAACGCCCTGCTGGCCGCATTGCTGACATATTTCGGAAAACGCATCAACCTGCAGCTCGAATTGGCCGCAATGGTCGTATTTACAACCAGAATTTATCAGAATTTGGCGATTTTGAGACGTAACCTATTGAACTTGGAGCCCGACTAATATACAATATGGAATAAGAATTTACGTTAAAACGCAACATATAGCGGTTTGCTTCGCGGGGGCATCGCCTGATGCATCCCTATCGCGTCTTCAATACAACAGGAGGTACATCAGGATGATCATTGACTTCGACAGCAGCTCTCCGACACCCGTGAACATCAAGGTGCTTGGCGTGGGCGGCGGCGGCAACAATGCCGTCAACCGGATGATCACATCGGGCATTACGAGCGTTGAGTTCATTGCCGTCAATACGGACAAGCAGGACCTCAACGCCTCGCGCGCGACCCAGAAAATCCAGATCGGCGAAAAGCTGACCAAGGGGCAGGGTGCAGGCTCCATCCCGGAAAAGGGAGCGCGGGCCGCCGAGGAGAACCGCGACGAGCTGGCCGCCGCGCTCAAGGGGGCCGACATGGTCTTCATCACGGCCGGCATGGGCGGCGGCACCGGGACCGGGGCCTCCCCGATCATTGCGGCGCTGGCCAAGGAGATGGGCATCCTGACCGTCGGCATTGTGACCAAGCCCTTCCTGTTCGAGGGCAAGTCGCGCATGAGCAAGGCCGAGGACGGCATCCGCATGCTGCGCGAGCAGGTGGACTCGCTGATCATCATCCCCAACGAGCGGCTCAAGCTGGTCTCGGACACCCCGATCACGCTGGCCAACGCCTTTGAAAAGGCCGACGACGTGCTGCGCCTCGGCGTGGCCAACCTCTCCGACCTCATCAACATCCCGGGCTACATCAACCTCGACTTTGCCGACGTCAGCTCGGTCATGAAGGACGCCGGCTACGCCCACATGGGCGTCGGCCACGGCACCGGCCGCGACCGCATGACCGAGGCGGTGCTCGAGGCCATCAACAGCCCGCTGATCGAGACCACCATCAACGGCGCCCGCGGCGTCATCATCAACATCTTCAGCCCGCCAGACATCGGGCTGACCGAGGTGGACGACGCCGTGAGCATGGTGACGGCCGCCGTGCACCCCGACGCCAACATCATCTTCGGCGTCTCGTTCGACGAGGACCTCAGCGACGAGGCGCGGGTGACCATCATCGCGACCGGCTTTGAGACGCTGGCCACCGCCGAGCCCAGGGAGGTGCCGCAGCCCGCCCAGGCCCATTCGAGCGGGAGTGCAATGGCCGGCGCCGTCCTCCAGCAGGGGTCGACCACCACGGTCAAGCCCTTCTCCACCCCCTTTGCGCCGGCGGCGACCACGCCGGTGGGGGCACCGGTGGCCGCCGGCATGGCGGCCGCCGACTCCGAGGACAAGGCCCGCAGGCTGATCAGCGACGACGACATCAACGACATCGACTCGATCCTCAACATCTTCAAAAAGAGGGGCTAGCGACAGGACCGTTTGATTTACAGCGCAATTTTAAAGGGAACGGCGGGCGGGGACGTTGACAGGCGCTGCCCTGCCGTGATATACTACCCCAGTATGGCCGCCGCTTGGTGAAGGGATATCGGCGCGAACTTTGCGCCATCACCTCCCCCTTTCGCTCGGTGGAGGGCCGAATTTAAAAACGAGGTGACCACAAACATGATGAGATCCAAACAGGAGCTGATCGAGCTCTACCGCGTCCACGAGACCGACACCGGCTCGCCCGAGGTGCAGATCGCCATTTTGACCGAGCGCATCAACCACCTCAACGAGCACCTGAAGATCAACAAGAAGGACCACCACAGCCGCCGCGGCCTGCTCAAGATGGTCGGCCGCCGCCGCAACCTGCTGGACTACCTGATCCAAAAGGACATCGAGCGCTACCGCGTCATCATTGAAAAGCTCGGCATCCGAAAGTAGGGTCGTAAAAAGCAGGTGCACAACAGGCCAGCAAGATCACAGCGAAGCAAATTCGCCAGCCAGGATGAGATCACAAAGGGGGGAATTCCCCCCTTTGTTTTTTGCAGGGGATTTGCGACACTGAGCAGGGAGACGCGGGTCGATCCGGACCGATCCGGACCCTCCTGGGGATGGCCGCGACCCACCGGCCCAGGCGAGCGTACAGGCCGCCCCTCCGGCGCGGCCGCCCACATGCAAACGCATGTGCCGCCGGCCCCGGAGGCGCCAAAGGCGCCCGGCATCCGACCAAAGCCCCGGCCGGATGCCGGGGAAGCCCTGCGGGCCCCTCTCCCGTGGCCGGCGGCAAAGGGGCCGGTTCCCGGCCCCTTTGGGCGGCCGCTGTGCGGCACCGCGCCTTCTTGCGGGCCATGAGGGCTGTGTGGGATACGTACCCTGTGCATAAAGTGGAGCAGCGCAGGGCAGCCACCTGGGACCCGGCGGGCGATGATGTGCACCTTCCGTGTGCAAGGGGGTATTGCGTTCAAGCCGTACCACTTGGACCGCTATCGGGGGATTGCGGCGCAAGCCGCGTATCCAGGAGGTGTGGGTGCCCCCTAAGCCGCGTATGCAGGGGGTATGGGTGCTTCCTGGGCTTTACGTCCGCAGGCGAGCTCACTTCGCCGAAGGGCTGACAAATCGTCCTTAAAATAAACGCACGTATTTTAAGGACACCGCCAAGGCATCCCGCCTGGTGGCGGGTGCCCAAACGCTCCAAAGCCTTGGAGCGTTTGCCGGGGGTATCGAAACCGCTTTGCGGTTTCGTATCCAGGGGGTACGGGTACCCCCTGGACTAACTCCGTCCTTAAAATGAGCGCGCTTATTTTAAGGACACCGCCAAGACGTATCGCCTTATGGCGATCGCCCAAACGCTCCAAAGCCTTGGCCCGTTTGCCGGGGGTATCGAAACCGCTTTGCGATTTCGTATCCAGGGGGTACGGGTACCCCCTGGACATTAATTAGGGCTTGCATCATCGGCGGTTCTGTGCTAAAATGCTTACGATATGCGGTGGGTATAGCTCAGCTGGTTAGAGCGCCAGATTGTGGCTCTGGAGGCCGACGGTTCGAACCCGTTTATCCACCCCAAACGAAAGATGGGGGCGCGGGGAGCGCCCTCATTTTTCAATATACTGGGATGTAGCCAAGCTGGTAAGGCACAGGACTTTGACTCCTGCATTCCGTTGGTTCGAGTCCAACCATCCCAGCCACAAAAAAACCGGCGGTTTGCCGGTTTTTTTGCTGCCTTTACCGCACTTAAAAAGCCGACCCTGCGGGCCGGCTTTTTAATATTACTTTAAATAAACACCCTTGGACTTGTCGTGTCGTTTAAAACTTCTCCGAACCAGGGAAAACCCCCCGGCTCACACGACCGGCAGCGGGACCGCCGCTTCGGGCTGCGGCGCCTGCGCGGGGCGCAGCGTCGCGCACATCTCGCCGTCCCGCGCCGTAAAGACCACCGTGTCGCCTGGCTGCATCTTGCGCTCCAGCAGCAGCTCGGCCGTGCGGTCCTCGACCTCGGTCTGCAGCGTCCTGCGCAGCGGTCTCGCGCCGTAGATCGGGTCAAAGCCCTTCTGCACCAGCAGGTCGACGGCGCTCTCCTCCACCTCCAGCGTGACGCCCATGGGCGCCATGCGCTGCGCCAGGTCGCGGACCATGTTGCCCGCAATGGCGCGGATGTGGTCGCGGCTGAGCTGGTGGAACACGATGATGTCGTCAATGCGGTTGAGGAACTCCGGCTTGAAGGTGCGGCGCAGCTCGGTCATCACGCGGTCGCGGATGAGCTCGTTTTCGCGCCGCTCGCCGCCATCGCCCGCATCGGCAAAGCCGAGGGTGGCGCGCCGCTCGGTGATGTCCCGCGCGCCCAGGTTGGAGGTCATGACCACCACGGTGTTCTTGAAGTCGACCGTGCGGCACTGCGCGTCGGTCAGACGGCCGTCGTCCATGATCTGCAGCAGGGCGCTCCAGACGTCGGGGTGGGCCTTTTCGATCTCGTCGAACAGGATGACGCTGTAGGGCTTGCGGCGGACCTTTTCGGTCAGCTGGCCGCCCTCGTCGTAGCCGACGTAGCCGGGCGGCGAGCCGATCAGCTTGGAGACCGTGTGCCGCTCCATGTACTCCGACATGTCGATGCGCAGCATGGCGTCCTCGTCCTGGAACATGGCCTCGGCCAGCGCCTTGCAGAGCTCGGTCTTGCCGACGCCGGTGGGGCCGAGGAACAGGAAGGTGCCGATGGGGCGCTTTGGGTCCTTGAGGCCGACACGGCCCCTGCGGATGGCCTTGGCCACCGCCGTGACCGCCTCGTCCTGCCCGATGACGCGCCTGTGCAGCGTGTCCTCGAGCCGCAGCAGGCGGGCGCTCTCGTCCTCGCTCAGCATGGTCACCGGAATGCCGGTCCAGGCCGAGACGACGGCGGCGATGTCCTCGGGCGTGACCTCGGCCGCCTGGCCGGCCTGCAGCCCCGAGCGGTTGAGCTCGAGCTGCTGGCGCAGGGCGTTCTGCTTGTCGCGCAGCAGCGCGGCCTGCTCGAAGTTCTGGGCCTCGACGGCCTGCTGCTTCTCCTGCTCGACCGACTCGAGCTCCTGCTCGAGCGCCCGCAGGTGGGGCGGCGCCGACAGGCGCTGCGTGCGCACGCGCGAGCCGGCCTCGTCGATCAGGTCGATGGCCTTGTCGGGCAGGTAGCGGTCCTGAATATAGCGGGCCGACAGCGTGACCGCCGCCTCGACCGCCTCGTCGGTGATCGAGAGGCCGTGGTGCTCCTCGTACCGGGAGCGCAGGCCGAGCAGGATCTCGATCGACTGCTCCTGGGTCGGCTCGTCGATCTGGACCGGCTGGAAGCGGCGTTCGAGCGCGGCGTCCTTCTCGATGTGCTTGCGGTACTCGTTCAGCGTGGTGGCGCCGATCACGTGGATCTCGCCGCGCGCCAGGGCCGGCTTGAGGATGTTGGCGGCGTCCACCGCCCCCTCGGCCGAGCCGGCGCCGATCAGCATGTGCAGCTCGTCGATGAACAGGATGACGTTTTTGGCCGCAATGGCCTCCTCGAGGTAGGCGTTGATGCGCTCCTCAAAGTCGCCGCGGTACTTGGTGCCGGCCAGCATTTTGGTCAAATCCAGCGAGAGCACGCGGCAGCCGGCCAGGTTGTCCGGCACGTCGTGGTCCTGGATGCGCTGGGCCAGGCCCTGCGCGACCGCGGTCTTGCCCACGCCCGGCTCGCCGATCAGCACCGGGTTGTTCTTGGTGCGCCGCGAGAGGATCTGGATGACCCGCTGGATCTCCTCCTCGCGGCCGATGACCGGGTCGAGCCGGCCCTGCGCGGCCTGTGCCGTCAGGTCGGTGGAGTAGGCGTCGAGCGTCTCGGTCGAGGCCGGCTCGGCCGCGGCCCTGGCGGCCGCGATCCCGCTGCGCGGCCAGGTGTGGCCCAGCGCGCCCAGCAGGTCGGCCGTGATGCGGGAGCGGTCGACGCCGGTCGAGTCCAGCAGCCGGACGGCGCCGCAGTCGGGCAGCTCCATCATGGCCAGCAGCAGGTGCTCGGGCTCGACCTGGGCATGGCCCAGCTTGCGGGCCTGCGCCTGCGCAAGCTCCACCACCTTCTGGCCCTCGGGCGAGAGCGACATCATGGGCATGGGGCCGGCACTTGCGCTCTGGCCGTACCGCTCGATCCAGTCCTGGATCAGCGGGTGGTCCAGGCCGGCGCCGCCCAGCACACGCGAGGCGGTGCTCCGCTCGTCGCGGGCGACGCTCCAGAGCAGGTGCAGGCTGCCGACCAGGTTGTGGCGCAGGGACGAAGCCAGCCAGAAGGCGTTGTGCATGGCGGCTTTGCCCCACTCGGAAAACGCCTGGTTAGGATTCATGGGTGCAGGCCTCCTTTTCGGATCGTGTAATTTCGTCGCGCAGCCGGGCGGCCTCCTCGTACTGCTCAAGGGCGACGGCGCTGCTCAGCTTTGCGCGCAGTTCGCCCAGCCTGCGGCGGCGGCGGAAGTCCTCGTCCACAACGGGGAGCGGGGCGGGGATCTCCGCGGAGGGGGCCTCCTGTCCGGGCACCGGGGCGCCCCAGCCCGCCATCTGGGCCATCAGGGCCGGCCAGTTGGCGAGGGCCGCCGCGGACATCTGCTTGAGCGCCTCTGCGCAGTGCTCGCAGAGGTGGATCTCGCCGGACTGCCCCATATAGTTGAACTGGAAGCGAATGGTCGCCTCGTGTTTGTTGCAGTGGTTGCACAGCATCAAAAATCACTCCTTTGCGCCTGGGTTTGCAAAAATGGCTGGGCGGCGCGGTGCGCCCCGCCGGCGGGTCAATAGACGGTCTGGATGAGCATCTGCCGAAAAACATCCGCCCGCACGGCGTCCCGCAGTTCGGGCGGGAGCAGCTTGAGCGCCTGGTCGCCGAGTGCCGCCTCCATCAGGCGGGCCGACTGCTGGTCGATGACCTCGGTGCCCAGCAGGTTGGACAAAAAGGCCCTGACCGTGCCGCAGTCGATCTCCTCGCCGATGGCGTTGACCGTGTGGATGACCAGGTTGCGCGGGTCGGTCCGAATGCGGCGGATGCGGATGTAGCCGCCGCCGCCCCGCCGGCTCTCCACGATGTAGCCGTGCTCGGGCGAGAAGCGCGTGGCAATCACATAGTTGATCTGACTGGGCACGCAGTTAAAGCGCTGGGCAAGTTCGGACCGCTGCAGTTCGGCACAGCCGTCCTCGCCCGCCAGCGCGTCGTTGATGAAGCAGGCAATCAGGTCGCTGATCCGCATGGCGCAGCTTCCCTCCCTTTTGACTTTGACTATATTTGACCTTTAACCACAGTATAGAATCTCCGGCGCAAAATGTCAACCGCCGTCCTCTGGAATTTATTGAAATTCACGAAAGTGTCGTGATATGTTTAGCCATTCTACACAAAAGCCAAGCGGCAGGCGCGGCCCTTGCAGGCAGCCGCCCACAGGCGGGCCTGTGCCGGGCCGACCGCGGCACCCGGTTGCCCCGATGCGGGGGAGGCTGTCCGTTCCCCCGCATCGGGCGGCGCACCCCGCCGGGGTGCGCCGCCGCGGTCGGCCCGGCAACGGGGCCGGTTTCCGGCCCCGTTGGGCGGCGGCCTTCCGGCTGCAAAGCAACTACAGGGGCGCCTTTCCCACTCCAGCCGATCGCTCAACCAACAGATGCAGCCCCTAAAATAGCAGGGCGGGCCCCCGCGGGGGCCCGCCCTGCGCCGATGTTGAACCCATCATCGCAGGTCAGCTTGGCGAGCGCTCGCTCCAGCGGGGGCAGCAACGCTCCGGTCCAATCCCCCGCCCGCTCCTGTCCAACTCCGACGGTTTTCAGGCAGGAAAAGACCCTCGTTCGCACCTGTGCCGCACCCTTTTGGCAATTGCGCCGCACAAGCCCGCTTGGGGATCCAAACGGCGATCCACATCCATCCTTGCCGCGGACTTGTTATAAGGGCTGCCTTTCCCGATCCCTCAATTATCCGCTGTAAATACAGCCCCCAAAGCAACAGAGCGGGCCCCCGCGGGGGCCCGCCCTGTTATTTTGCATTTAACGATCCGGCTCTACCACAGCATCAGCTGCTTGGCCTGCTCGCGCAGTTCGTCGCGGAAGTCGGGGTGCGCAATGGCGATCATGTTCTCCACGCGCTGGCGCACGGTGCGGGCCTTCATCGGGGCAATGCCGTACTCGGTCACGATGAAGTCGATGTTGTTGCGGGACATCGTCACGACCGAGCCGGGCGTCAGCATGGACTTGATCTTGGAGAGGCGGGTGCCGTCCTTCTTGGTAACGGCCGAGGCAAAGGCGATGATGGACTTGCCGCCGGGGCAGTGGATGGCGCCCTCGGCCGTGTCGTTTTGGCCGCCGGTGCCCGAGAACTGGCGCGGGCCGATGGTCTCGGAGGCGATCTGGCCGGTCAGGTCCACTTCGATGCAGGTGTTGATCGAGCACATCTTGTAGTTCTGGCAGATGAGCCAGGGGTTGTTGACAAAGCTGAAGGGGTACAGGTGCACGCTGGGGTTCTCGGTCACAAAGTCCACGAGCTTCTGGCTGCCCGAGACAAAGCCGCCGATCAGGCGGTTGGGGAAAATGGTCTTTTTGCTGCCGTTGGCCACGCCG
Organism: Clostridiales bacterium; assembly: GCA_012719075.1. GTDB lineage: Bacteria > Bacillota > Clostridia > Oscillospirales > Feifaniaceae > JAAYBB01. The sequence goes on from JAAYBB010000019.1 coordinate 37,410, forward strand.
GCCAGCACGAGGTCGGCCATCGAGGAGGTGACCATCTCGGTGTGGATGCCAAGGTCCTTTTTGACCAAAAAGGCCTGCGCAACGGCGTCGGGAATGGCGCCGATGCCCAGCTGGATCGTGGAGCCGTCCTCCACCAGCGAGGCCACGTTTTCACCGATCGTGCGGTCCACGTCGGTCAGGGGGCCGGGCTCAAAGGTGTTGATCGGGCTGTTCTCCTCCACGATGTAGTCCACCATGTCGATGTGGATCTCGGTCTCGCCGTAGACGATCGGGATGTTGGGGTTGAGCAGCAGCACCACGAGGGGGGTATTCTTGATGGCGCGGTAGCTGGGGGTGCCCAGCCCGTTGAAGGAGTAGCCGTGGCGGTTGAAGGGGCAGCCGCCCAGCAGGTAGACGTCGTAGGAGTACTCGTCCAGCCAGCGGTCGGAGGAGGCGTGCAGGTGGGTGGGCACGTGCGAGACGACCCCCCTGGCGTGGTTCTCACGCTGGGTCGGGCCGTAGAAGCCGCTCCAGGTGACAAACTTGTCCTTGTAGGCGTCGTCCCAGAAGTAGGGGTACTTCTCGGCGCCGCCGCCCACGCCGCCGTGCAGCACGACCGGCTTGGTCAGGCGGTCGGCGATGGTGTGCAGGTTGCGGTAAAAGCTGCGGGGCTCGGCGCCGCCGCCGCTGGAGCCGATGACGGCACCGTCCGGAATCTTGGTGTACAGCTCCTCCATGGTGATGGTCTTGGCGTTGATTTTTTCTTGTAAGGTCATATTGCACCGCCCTAAGTTAATTGTTGTCGGGTCCTGCGTATGTGCTGGTCTACCACAGCATCAGCTTGTTGGCCTCGGCGCGCAGCTCGGCGCGGAAGTCGGGGTGCGCGATGGCGATCAGGTTGTCCACGCGCTGGCGGATGTTGCGGGCCTTCATCGGCGCGATGCCGTACTCGGTCACGATGAAGTCGATGTTGTTGCGGCTCATGGTCACGACCGAGCCGGGCGTCAGCATGGACTTGATCTTGGAGACGCGGGTGCCGTCCTTCTTGGTGATGGCCGAGGCAAAGGCGATGATGGACTTGCCGCCGGGGCAGTGGATGGCGCCCTCGGCCGTGTCGTTCTGGCCGCCGGTGCCCGAGAACTGGCGCGGGCCGATGGTCTCGGAGGCGATCTGCCCCACCAGGTCCACCTCGATGCAGGTGTTGATCGAGCACATCTTGTAGTTCTGGGCCAGGGTCTTTGGATGGTTGACGTATTCGAGCGGCAGTAAGTAGACGCTGGGGTTGTCGGCCAGGTAGTCGTACAGCTTGGTGCTGCCGGAGGCAAAGCCGCCGATCAGCTTGCCGCGGTGGATCGACTTCTTGCGGCCGGTGACGACGCCGGCCAGGGCCAGGTCGGCCATCGAGGAGGTGACCATCTCGGTGTGGACCCCGAGGTCCTTCTTGTCCATAAAGGCCTGCGCGACGGCGTCGGGAATGGCGCCGATGCCCAGCTGGAAGGTGGAGCCGTCCTCGACCAGCGTGGCGACATACTGGCCGATGGTGCGCTCGGTCTCGCCCGAGGGCACGGGGTCAAAGGAGTTGACCGCATGGCCCTCGCCGCCGTCGATGAAGTAGTCGATCTCGTCGATGTGGATCTCGTTGTCGCCGTAGACGATCGGGGCCTGGGGGTTGGGGCAGCAGACCACGATGTCGGCCATGCCCATGGCGCGGCGGGGCGGCGTGTTGAGGGGGGTGCGCACAAAGCCGTGCCGGTCGACCGCGGTGGTGCCGAGGAAGACGATCGAAGGGGTGTGGACATCGAGGAAGCGGTCCATGTAGGCGTGCAGGTGGAGCGGCGTGATGGAGATGTTGCCCCCCTGGGCCTCGCGCTCGCGTTGCGGGGCGCCGTAGAACTCCGAGGTACACTCGAACTTGTCCTTGTAGGCGTCGTCCCAGAAGTACTTGCAGTTCTTGCCGGCGTTGCCCTGGTAGACCTTGACCGGTTTGGTCAGGCGGTCCGCGATGGTGTGCAGCTGCTCATAGACCTGCGGGATGCCGGTGCCGCCGCTGCAGAGAACGCCACCGTCCGGAATCATGTCGAGGATCTCCTGGACCGTTCTGGTCTTGCGCATCACGTTTTCCTGGACTGTCAATTGATTTCACCTCATTATTTAAAATTAAAACAAAAGAGTTCACTATACAGACAAAGTTAGTATACTGATTTGGCAAGATAATTGCAAGGTCATGCCCCGTAAATTGCCCTGTGGATTTTGAAATTGGGGGCCGAAAAACGCCCAAAAGTCGCCGCTTTGGCGGCTCCTTTTTGTCCGCATGCACAATTTTGTGCACTTCGCTTGATTTTAAGGCGAAAATTCGTTATAATGGAAGGCGTATTCGCATCGCAGAAATGGGGGTGATCGCCGTGCGCAAGGCCTCTCTTGTGGGGCAGTCTGCCGCCAAGGGCAAGCTGCATGCGGCGGGCCCGATCCAAATTGTGTGAGCATCCGTGCAAGCGGATGCTCTTGCTTTGCAGTTGCCAGTCAGGCGGACCTGCGGTGTCCCCGCGGGGGCAGGATGGAAAGGGGAGGGGGATTTTCGTCGTGCACAAAAAGGTGTTGGTGGTCCTGGGCAGCGACAGCGACTACGAGGTGATGCGGGGCTGCTTTGCGCAGCTCGCGCGGTTTGGCGTCCCGTTCGAGGCGGCGGTCTGCTCGGCCCACCGGACGCCGGCGCAGGCGCAGGCGCTCGCGGCCGAGGCGGCGGCCGAGGGCTTTGGCGTCATCATTGCCGCGGCCGGCAAGGCGGCGCACCTCGCGGGGGTGCTGGCCGCCCACACCACGCTGCCGGTCGTCGGGGTGCCGATCAAGTCCTCTGCGCTGGACGGGCTGGACGCGCTGCTGTCGACCGTGCAGATGCCCAAGGGCGTGCCGGTGGCGACGGTGGCCATCGACGGCGCCGACAACGCGGCGCTATTGGCCGTGCAGATGCTGGCCCTTTCGGACGGGCGGCTGGCCGAGCGGCTGGCGCAGGCCAAGCGCGACATGGCGCAGGAGGTGCTCCAAAAGAGCGGGGCGCTGCAGGACCGCCTGGCCGAGTTCCGGTGACCCCTTTGTGAGCGGCCTTTTGCAGGAAAAATAACAGATAAAACATAAAAGGTGAGATAGAGCTTATGAGCGGAATGTTTGGCGCAGTGTGTACCTGCGACTGTGTGAGCGACGTGTTTTTCGGCACCGACTACCACTCCCACCTCGGGACGCGGCGGGCCGGCATGGTCTTTTATGACAACGGCTTTCAGCGCTCCATCCACAGCATCGAGACCGCCCCCTTCCGCTCCAAGTTCGAGCAGGAGCTGCGGGAGTTTCACGGCCACATGGGCATCGGCTGCATCAGCGACCTCGAGCCGCAGCCCATCCTGATCCGCTCGGCCCTGGGCACCTTTGCGCTGGCGACGGTCGGCCGGGTCAACAACGTCGACCAGCTGGCCTCGATGGTGCTGGACGGGGGCAGCGGGCACTTTTTCGAGCTGTCGGGCGGGCGCATCAACCAGACCGAGCTGGTGGCCGCGCTGATCGCCCGCAAGCAGAGCATGGCCGAGGGCATCCGCTACGCGCAGGAGCTGATCGACGGCTCGATGGCCATCCTGGCGCTGACGCCCGAGGGCATCTATGCGGCCAGGGACCTCCTGGGGCGCACGCCGCTGATGCTCGGCCGCAAGGAGGGGGGCCACTGCGTCTCGTTTGAGAGCTTTGCCTACTTCAACCTGGACTATGAGCACGACCGCGAGCTCGGGCCGGGGGAGATCGTGCTGCTGACCGAGCAGGGCGTGACCCAGCTGCGCCCGCCCGATGCACAGATGCAAATCTGCTCCTTTTTGTGGATTTACTTCGGCTACCCCACCTCCTGCTACGAGGGCGTCAACGTCGAGAGCATGCGCTACCGCTGCGGCGGCATCCTGGCCGAGCGCGAGACCGTGGAGGCCGACAGCGTCAGCGCCGTGCCGGATTCGGGCACGGCCCACGCCATCGGCTTTGCCAACGCGCTGGACAAGCCCTTTCAGCGCCCGCTGATCAAGTACACCCCGACCTGGCCGCGCAGCTTCATGCCGCAGGGGCAGCAGGTGCGGGACATGATCGCCCGCATGAAGCTGGCCCCCATCGAGAGCCTGATCCGCGGCAAGCGCCTGCTGCTGGTGGACGACTCGGCCGTGCGGGGCACCCAGATCCCCGACACCATCGGCTACCTCAAGCGCAGCGGCGCCGCCGAGGTGCACATGCGGCTGGCCTGCCCGCCGATCCTGTACAACTGCAAGTATCTGAACTTCAGCCGCTCCAGTGCGCTGGGCGACCTGCTGGGGCGGCGCATCATCGCCGAGCGGGAGGGGACGGTCGACCCGCCGGCCGAGGTCATGGCCCGCTACCTCGACCCGGGCAGCGCCGAGCACCTGGCCATGGAGCAGCGCGCCGCCGAGGTGACCGGCGTCAACTCGCTGCGCTACCAGACCGTCGAGGGGCTCGAGCGGGCCATCGGGCTGGGCGGCGACTGCATCTGCACCTACTGCATGAACGGCAGGGAATGAGGGCGGCGACCGCCGAGGGGCCCTGTGAACTGGGAAGGAGCGTTTGAGATGAACCGGGATCAAAACCAAAGCTACCGCGAGGCCGGCGTCGACGTCGAGGCCGGCTACCGCGCCGTGGACCTGATCCGCGCCCACGTGGCGCGCACCACCACCCCGGGCGTGCTGGGCGGCCTTGGCGGCTTTGGCGCCGCCTTTGAACTGGATCTGACCGGCTGCCCTCACCCGGTGCTGGTCAGCGGCACCGACGGCGTGGGCACCAAGCTCAAGCTCGCCTTTGCGACGGGGCGGCACGGCACCATCGGGCAGGACTGCGTGGCCATGTGCGTCAACGACATCGTCTGCTGCGGCGCCCGGCCGCTGTTCTTCCTCGACTACCTCGCGATGGGCAAAAACCGGCCCGAGCGCACGGCCGAGATCGTCCGGGGCGTGGCCGACGGCTGCGTGGCGGCCGGCTGTGCGCTGGTGGGCGGCGAGATGGCCGAGATGCCCGGCTTTTACAGCGAGGACGAGTACGACATCGCCGGCTTTGCGGTCGGCCTGGTCAACCGCGAGGACATGCTGGACCCGGCGCAGGCCAGGGCGGGAGACCTGCTGGTCGGCCTGCCCTCGAGCGGCCTGCACTCCAACGGCTTCTCGCTGGTGCGCAGGCTGGTGGAACAGGGCGGCTACGACCTTACGGCCTGCCCGATCGGCAGCGGCCTGAGCCGCCCGCTGGGCGAGGAGCTGCTGGAGCCCACCCGCATCTATGTCAAGCCGCTGCTGCGCCTGCTGGAAGAGAAGCTGCCGGTCTCGGTCGCCAACATCACGGGGGGCGGGCTGTACGAAAACCTGCCCCGCGCCTTTGGCGAGGGGCTGACGGCGGTGGTCGAGGCGGCGGCCATTCCGCGCCCGCCCATCTTCGACTTTCTACAGCAGGCCGGCAATCTGCCGCCGGCGGACATGTACGGCACCTTCAACATGGGGCTGGGCATGGCCGTGGCGCTGCGGCCCGAACACGTCGCAGAGGCGCTGGCGCTGCTGCAGGCCGAGGGGGTCGAGGCCTTTGTGGCCGGCCGGCTGGAGGCGGGCGAGCGCGGGGTGCGCATCGTATGACCCGGATCGCCGTGCTGGTCTCGGGCGGGGGCACCAACCTCCAGGCCCTGATCGACCGGCGGGAGCAGCTGGGCGGGGAGCTTGCGCTGGTGGTCTCGAGCCGCGCCGACGCCCATGCGCTCGAGCGCGCGCGGCGCGCCGGCATCCCGGCCGAGGTGCTCGAGAAGCAGCCCGGTATCGGCTCCGCGGCCTACTCGGCGCTGCTGTGTGAGAAGCTGGAGCGGGCCGGCATCGACCTCGTGGTGCTGGCCGGCTTTCTGGTGGTGCTGGCGCCCGCGTTCATCGAGGCCTTCCGCAACCGCATCCTCAACGTGCACCCCTCGCTGCTGCCGGCCTTTGGCGGCCGGGGCTGCTACGGGCTGCGCGTGCACGAGATGGCGCTTGCGCGGGGGGTCCGGGTGACCGGCGCCACCGTCCACTTTGTCAACGAGGAGACCGACGGCGGGCCCATCGTGTTTCAGCACTGCCTGCCGGTGCTGCCCTCCGACACGCCCGAGACGCTGCAGCGGAGGGTCATGGAGCAGGCCGAGTGGCTGCTGCTGCCCAAAGCCGTGCGCTACTTCTGCACGGGGCGTCTGTCGGTGGAGGGAAATCGCGTACACATACGGGAGGAAGAGCAATGACGAAGAAGAGAGCGCTGCTCAGCGTTTCGGACAAGACCGGCGTGGCAGAGTTTGCGGCGGGGCTGCAGGCGATCGGCTATGAGCTGGTCTCGACCGGCGGCACCGCAAGGGCGCTGCGGGAGGCCGGGCTGCCCTGCACCGAGGTGGCCGAGATCACCGGCTTTCCGGAGTGCCTCGACGGCCGGGTCAAGACGCTGCACCCGGCCATCCACGCCGGGCTGCTGGCCGTGCGCGGCAACCCCGCGCACATGGCCCAGCTCGAGGCGCTCGGGCTGGCGCCCATCGACCTTGTGGCCATCAACCTCTACCCCTTCCGCGCCACGGTGGAGCGGGCGGGGGTCACGCTGGAGCAGGCCGTCGAAAACATCGACATCGGCGGGCCGACCATGCTGCGCGCGGCGGCCAAGAACTATCAGGACGTGGCGGTGCTGGTGGACCCGAATGACTACGGCGAGGTGCTGCAGGCGCTGCAGGCCGGCGGGCTGACGCTGGAGAAAAAGGCCGCGCTGGCCCGCAAGGTCTTTGCCCACACCGCCGCCTACGACGCCCTGATCGCCGACTGGCTGGCCGCACAGGCGGGGGAGGACCCGCTGCAAAGCCAGACCTTCACGCGCACCTACGAGAAGCTGCAGGACCTGCGCTACGGCGAGAACCCGCACCAGGCGGCGGCCTTCTATCGCGAGCTGGGCCGCGACCTCTCGGGCACGGTTGCGGCGGCCAGACAGCTGCAGGGCAAGGAACTCTCTTTCAACAACATCAACGACGCCGCCGGCGCGCTGGCCCTGCTCAGCGAGTTCGAGGGGCCGGCCGTCGTGGCAGTCAAGCACGCCAACCCCTGCGGCGTCGGCCTGGCGGACGACATCGCCGAGGCCTACCGCAGGGCCTACGCGTCCGACCCGGTCTCGATCTTCGGCGGCATCGTGGCCGCCAACCGCGAGGTGAGCCCCGAGATGGCACAGCTGTTCTCGGAGATCTTCCTCGAGATCGTCGTCGCGCCGGCCTTCTCACAGGGGGCCCTTACGCTGCTGTCCAAAAAGAAAAACCTGCGCCTGCTCGAGCTGCCCGGCCTCTTAAACGGGGCCCCGGCCGGCGGGCTGGACCTCAAGCGGGTGGCCGGCGGCCTGCTGGTGCAGGGGACCGACGACGTGGTGCTGCGCGAAGCGGACCTGCGCGTGGTGACCGACCGCGCGCCCAGCGAGGCCGAACTCGAGCAGCTGAAGTTTGCCTTCACGGTGGTCAAGCATGTGCGCAGCAACGGCATTGTGCTGGCGAGCGGGGGCGCCACGGTCGGCATCGGGCCGGGACAGACTAACCGCGTCACGGCGCTGGAGCTGGCCATTCGCTATGCGGGCGACCGCGTGGCCGGCTCGGTGATGGGCAGCGACGCCTTCTTCCCCTTCCCCGACTGCGTCGAGGCCGCCCACCGGGCCGGCATCACGGCCATCATCCAGCCGGGCGGCTCGGTCAACGACAAGCTCTCGATTGAAAAGTGCAACGAGTACGGCATCGCCATGGTCTTCACGGGGCTGCGGCACTTCAAGCATTAAAAGTCCAGGGGGTACCCGTACCCCCTGGATACGCGGCTGACGCCGCGATACCCCCGGCAAACGGACCAAGGCTTTGGCCCGTTTGGGCACCCGCCATAAGGCGGGATGCCTTGGCGATGCCCTTAAAATAAGGGCACTTATTTTAAGGACGATTTGTCAGCCCTCCGGCGAAGTGAATTCGCCTTCGGGCAAAATTAATTTACTCTACGGGGTACCGCCAAACGTGTGGGCCGGTTCAACCGGCCGTCACCCGCCCGGGCGGGCTTGCCCGAACAGCAGAGCAGGTGCAGAAAGAGAGGTTTAGCGCATGAAAATTCTGGTGGTGGGGGGCGGCGGCCGCGAGCACGCCATCCTCTGGAAGCTGGCGCAGAGCCGCCACGCGCCCGAGCTGCACGCGGCGCCCGGCAACGGCGGCATCGCGCAGCTGGCCGTCTGCCACGACGTCAAGAGCACCGACCTCGAGGGACAGCTGGCACTGGCCAGGGCGCTTGCGCCCGACTTTGTCTTTGTGGCGCCCGACGACCCGCTGGTGCTGGGGCTGGCCGACCGCCTGCGGGAAGCGGGCATCCCGGCCTTCGGCCCCTCCGCGGCCGCGGCCGAGATCGAGGGCAGCAAGGTCTTCTCCAAGGGCCTGATGCAGAAGTACGGCATCCCCACGGCGCCCTACCGCGCCTTTGACGACTACGCGCAGGCTCAGGAACACCTCGCACAGCAGCCGTGCTGGCCGGTCGTCATCAAGGCCGACGGGCTGGCGCTGGGCAAGGGAGTCATCATCGCACAAAACCCCGCCGAGGCGCAGGAGGCGCTGCGCGCCATGATGCTCGAGGGCGCCTTTGGTCGCGCCGGCGCCCGCGTGGTGGTGGAACAGTTTTTGCAGGGCCCCGAGGTCAGCGTGCTGGCCTTCACCGACGGTGAGACGCTGGTCCCGATGGTGTCGGCCCAGGACCACAAGCGGGCCTTCGACGGCGACCGGGGCCCCAATACCGGCGGCATGGGGGCCTTTTCGCCCAGCCCGGCCTACACCGAGGAGGTCGCCGCCCGCTGCATGGAGCGCATCTTCCGACCCACCGTCGAGGCCATGCAGGCGGAGGGCCGCCGCTTTGAGGGGGTGCTCTACTTCGGGCTGATGATCGTCGACGGGGAGCCCATGGTGATCGAGTACAACTGCCGCTTTGGCGACCCCGAGACCCAGGCCGTGCTGCCGCTGCTGCAGAGCGACCTGGTGGACATCTGCCTGGCCGTGATGGAGCGGCGGCTGGACCGCCAGCCGGTCGAGTGGGCAGAGGGGGCCTGCGCCTGTGTCGTGCTGGCCAGCGGGGGCTACCCCGGGCACTACACGACGGGGCACCCGATCTGTGGCCTTGCGCAGGCACAGGTACAGGGAGCCCTGCTCTTCCACGCCGGCACCCGCGCGGCGGAGGAGGGCTTTGTGACCGCCGGCGGGCGGGTGCTGGGCGTGACCTGCACCGGCGACACGCTCGAGGAGGCCGTCGAGCGGGCCTACCGCGCGGCCGACTGCATCTCCTTTGAGGGCGGGCGCTGCCGCCGGGACATCGGCCAGCGCCCCTCCTGAACAATCAGCCCGCTGCAGCGCCGGAGACCCTGGTCTCCGGCGCCGGTTTTTTTGTGGCGTCCACCTGCATGATTTTGGAATGCCCGGTCCATACTAAGGGTACAACCGCAATGGTTTCAACAAAGAAGGAGGTATGGACCGATGACGCCCAAGGAACTGATGTATCTGGAGGACGCGATGGGCATGGAGCAGCAGCTCCAGACCAAGTGCACCGACTACGCCGAGAAGATGCAGGACCCCAAGCTCAAGAACCTGCTCTCACAGCTCGCACAGGACCACCAGAAGCGCTACAACAATCTACTCAACCAGCTCAACTAGCCAACAAAAAAGGAGGAGAACCCATGCCGGCCAACCAAAACATGTCCGACAAGGAGTATATGCAGGACGTCCTGATGACCGCCAAGACGCTGACCGGCGTATACCACTACGCCACACAGGAGTCGTCCACCGAGCAGGTCCACAGCCAGTTCAAGACCAACCTCAACGACTCGCTGGCCATGCAGCACAACATCTTCTGCGCCATGCAGCAGAACGGCTGGTATCCCCAGCAGCAGGCCGAGGCCAAACAGATCAACCAGGTCAAGAGCAAGTTCACCCAGGGCTCGTAAGGCGCCTTTGAAAAGCGGCTCCCGATTTCAAAGGGGCCGCTTTTTTGTGCAAATAGTTCTCTGTCGTCGCCGCGATGTGGTATAATAGCCGCAGCGCGGCGATGATACCGGTGATGTCCCCATCGCCTCCCGCGCTTCTCGCGGAACCGGCGAGGGAGGACGCAGTATGCCCGTCGGCTGTGCCGACAGGGTATGCTGGCCACAGCGCGGCGGCTCCATGTTGACGGTAAGCCGCGGACGACCGGAAGACGGGAAGCAGGATACCCTCTGCCTGCGCGCAGGGCATGCTGGCGGCAGCCAGGCCCGCCACAAGACGACGGAAGGGGAGATGTCCCATGGCCGCATACCGGGAGCTCGGCAGGATCAGCGATCCCACCATCCTCAAGTTCTTTGTGCTCTATGTCCTGCAGGCGCTGGGCGGCAGCACCGCCAAGAGCGCGCTGGGAGAGGTGGCCATGATGACCGAGAGCGCCTCCTACTTCGACTATGCGCAGGCGCTGGACGCCCTGCTCTCCACCGGGCACATTGCGGTGGGGGAGGAGGGGAGCTATACCATCACTCCGCTGGGGGAGGATGCGCACGGCCACTTTTACAACCAGGTGCCCACCTGGGTCAGGGGGCGTGTCGGCCGGGCCGTGATGGAGTA
>JAAYBB010000020.1 GCA_012719075.1 Clostridiales bacterium
AAATTCTGGATTGGATGACGACGCCCCCGTTGATGACCAGGCGTGTCCCCAGCAACACGGCCGCGGTGGTGTTGACGTGGTACGAAATGCGGTACAGTCCAGCTGTGGCCACCGTAAACAGGGTGTTGCCGCTTGTCAGGGTGATCCCCGGCGACAACAGCTGTACGCTCGGAAAGGAGAGGTTGGTGCCGGCAACCAGCACGGTGATGAGTCCCCCCGCGGTGTTGGCGGCAAAAGCTGAGATGGCAGACGGCGGCGGCAGCGGTGCGGGGCCACCGGTTGCGCCGGCGGCACCCGCCGGGCCGTCCGGACCGACAGGGCCCACGGCGCCAGTCGGGCCTGTGGGGCCGATCGGGCCCGGCAATCCCTCCGGTCCGGTGGGGCCCGCAGGGCCCATTGGCCCGGCCGGGCCGGTCGGTCCGATGGCCGAACCGGTCGGTCCGGCGGGCCCCGTCGGGCCGGTTGCGCCATAGAAGACAGGCGCCTGTAAGGCATGGGTCAGTTTTCCGGTCAGGATGATCTGATTTTCCAGGACGTTTCCAAGCGTGTTGCTCACGCTGTCGTTGACACCGGTGACCTCCTCGACCGTGGGGCTCTCCTCCAGTCCGGGGAGGGTGCCGATGGCATACTGGATCTTTTCGCCCTCGGCATTGATGATGTGGCTGAGGGCCAGTTCTTCCGAGGCAATGGAGGAGATGACCTGGTTGATGGCATCCGGTCTGTTCAGATCGGGCGTCTGCGGAAATTGCGGTATTGACATGGCGATCTCCCTCCCTAACTGAGCCGTGTGATCATCAGCGTGGCGCCCGCGCCATCAGCCAGGGTCAGACTGACGGGTGCCCCGATGATCTGCAGCTGCACAACGGTTGGAACCGTCAAATCCACGAGGATCTCATTGGAGTAGTTGGAGAGGCTGAGGATGGGGTCGACCGTGGAGGCCGTGCTCGGGACTCCGCCCAAGGTGATGCGCGTGCCCACCAACAGCCCGGCGGTGAGATTGACGGCATAGGCAATTCGGTAGCGGCCGGGCACAGAGACCGTAAAGTTTGTATTGGTTCCGTCCACCGAGATGCCGGTCGGCAGGATTTGGCCGTTTGGCAGCGCAACGGGCGTGCCTGTGAGCGAGGCGGAGAGCGTAGAGGACGAGGCGTACGCATAGGCGGAGGTGGCCGTTGTATTGGTCCCGGTCGGCCCGGTGGGGCCGACGACGCCCACGGCGCCGACCGGACCTTCCGGCCCGTCCGGGCCCGTGGGTCCGGCTTCACCGGTCGGCCCCTGCGGTCCCGCAGGGCCCATTGGTCCGACGGGGCCCTCGGGTCCGGTGGGGCCCGTTGGCCCGCCGGGATCGCCGGCCGGCCCCTGGGGTCCGGTGGGGCCTGTGGCGCCGGTCATCTCGGATGCCGACAGCGCCTGCTGCAGCTTGGACTTCAGCAGCAGTTGGTTGTAAGAGGCATTCTGCAGCAGGTTTTGAATGCTCTCATTGGTGCTCAGCAGGTCCTCGATGGTTGCCGGAGGTCCGGTCAGGCCCGGCAGGGTGCCCAGCACATACTGCAGCTTTTCGCCCTCGGCGTTGATGATATGGCTCAGTCCAAGCTCCTCCATGGCGATGGAGGACAGGATCTGGTTGACTGCGTCGTCCCGCGTAATGTCGGGATTATCCGGAAAGGTAGGTCTTGACAAGTGAATCACCCTTCTGATGTGGACTTGTAATACATACACAGGGCCCATCGTATGGGTGGGCCCGAAACAATTGGATTTTGCGCGACATTGGCTAGAGCTTTGTAAAGCACAGACTGCCCTGTCTCAGATCAAGCCCCTCCAATGTACGTACAAACACAGATGCATGGCAGGGTGTGCAGGAGCAGGGCATCTGCAGGACGGTCTGTATAAACAGGGTCGGAGGGCAGGAGGGGCCGCTGAGTTCGATGGGGACGCGAATGGGGTTTCGGTCTCGGCAGGCAATGACCAGTTCCACCTCGGGGGTGGAGCAGCCGATCTCGGCAAGCTCTGCGCAGAAGTTGATCAGAAAGGAGGCGTTGCCCGGCAGCTCGATCTTGGAGCAGGGACAGGCCCCGGCCGGCAGATCACAGCCGTCGTTTCTCTGGGTCAGGAGCAGCGGGTCGTTGTAGCCGTACACCCTTGGCACGATGCCAAAGCAGGTCGAGGCCCTAAAGGGGCAGCACGTACAGGATCCGCAGTCCTCTCCGGGGACGCAGGGGAAGTCGGGCGGGCAGGGAGGCTTGGGCAGGTACTCCAAAACCCGGTCCATCTTGTTTTTCAGGATGAGCTGGTTTTGCAGGACGATGTCCAACAGGTTGGACACGCTTCTGTTGACCTCCAGCAGGCCCTGCAAGCTGAAGCGCCCGTCGCCGCACTCGAGCTGGTTCAGCACACATTGGATTTTTTCGCCCTCGGCGTTGATGATGTGGCTCAGTGCCACCTCCTCCAGCGCAATGGAGGACAGGATCATGGTCAGCGCCTGCTCCTGGGTGAGGTCAGGATTCGGCTTGGGAAATTCGGGCATGGACATGGGGCGACACCTCCCTATTCAATTCATGTTATGACGGTGACGGGAAGGCGGTGCGCGCACGGTTCAAGCCTGGCCCCAACCGGGCGGCGCCCGCCCGGTTGCCGCGGGGTGAAAAACCTCCGCAGGCGCCCGCGAAAACGGCGGCACTTTGTCGCAAAACAAAGACGGTGTAACACCCTGTTTGCGAAGGCGAACCCCTGCCGGCCGCCCGTGAAAATCATTTCCAATTTGCCGGGTTTATCTTTGCAAAACGCATTGATTCCCGGTGAAGAGTGTGCTAAGTTAGAATCAAATTTGGCCTTGCCGCGGGAGGGGCAGATTGGCCTTGAAGCCCCATGTTTTGGCCGCGTTTAACGGCATGTCACCGGATCACCGAAGGCTCCTAAAAGTATATTTTTAAGGAGAGAAAAGGGCATCATGATTCTGTTGGACGACGTGGATAAGGTATATCCCGGCGGTGTAAAAGCGGTCACAGGCGTCAGCCTCAGCATCCGGAAGGGAGAGATCTACGTCCTCATTGGCCCCTCGGGCTGCGGGAAGTCAACCATCCTCAACATGATCAACCGGCTCATTTCCGCCACCGGGGGCCGGATTCTGATCGACGGCGTGGACAGCCGTCAAATCGAGCCCACGCTGCTGCGGCGCAGCATCGGCTATGCAATTCAGGAGACGGCGCTCTTTCCGCACATGACGGTCAGGGAAAACATTGCGGTCGTGCCCCGGCTGTGCAAGTGGGAGGAGAGGCGCATCGCCGCGCGCGTGGAGGAGCTGCTCCACCTGATCGGGCTGGACCCCGGCCAATATGCCGACAAGTACCCCGCCCAGCTCAGCGGCGGAGAAAAGCAGCGCGTGGGCGTGGCCAGGGCGCTGGGCGCCGACCCCCCGATCCTGCTGATGGACGAACCGTTTGGCGCCATCGACCCCATCACGCGCGTGCGTTTACAGGACCAGTTCCTGGAGATCCAGGAAAAGATCAACAAGACCATCGTGTTTGTCACCCACGACATCGACGAGGCGCTCAAGATGGGGGACCACATCGGCATCCTCAACCAGGGTCGGTTGGTGCAGTCCGGTACGCCCAAGGACATCCTCTCGCACCCGGCAGATGCGTTTGTCGAGGTGTTCATGGGCACCGGCTGGAAAATGAAGTGGCTCAAGCTGATCCGGGTCGAGGAGGTGATGGACCACACCGACTGCTTCTGTACGCTCGACGCGGACGGCCCCGAGGTGGCCCGGCGCATGCGCAGACAGGCGCTGTCCAGCCTGCCCGTGGTCGACGGGGCGCACCGGCTGCTGGGCTATGTCCCGCTCAAAGAGGTTCAGGCCGGGCGGGACTGGCAACGCCGCATCCTGCCCTACGCCCAGGTCCTGGGCAAGAAGTGGACGCTGTTTGACAGCTTTTTGCCGCTGTTTGCCGATGCCAACAACTACTTGCCCGTGGCCGAAGACAAGGGCACGCTGCTTGGCCTCCTGACCGAAGCACACCTTAGGGAGTATCTTGGCGATACCTTTATGGAAAGCGAGGAGGGGCTGCAAGATGCAGGCGCTGATCACCCCATCCAGTAACGCCGCGCTGGCGGCCGTCTGGACCAAGACCCTGCACTATATCACCGACAACCTGCCCGAAATCCTGGGGCTGTGCCGACAGCACCTCGAGGTGACCGGCGTCGCCATTGTCGCGGCCATCCTGGCGGCTGTGCCGCTGGGCATTTTTTTGGCCTATCAGAAAAAGCTGGCCGCACCGCTGCTGGGCCTCGCAGGGCTGCTGCAGACCATCCCCAGCCTGGCGCTGCTGGCCATGATGATCCCGCTGTTCGGCATCGGCTTCACCCCCTCCGTCGTCATGCTCTTTCTCTATTCGCTGCTGCCCATCCTGCGCAACACCTACACCGGCATCAACGAGGTGACCGACGAGCTGGTGCTGGCCGCGCGGGGCATGGGGATGACCAACGCACAAATTATCCTCAAGGTACAGATGCCCATCGCCACACCGATCATCATCGCGGGGATAAGGACGGCCTCCGTCATCTGCGTGGGCACGGCCACGCTTGCGGCCCTGATCGGATTTGGCGGATTGGGCTCTTTGATTTACAGGGGGATTTCGCAGATCAAAATCGATCTGATCGTGACCGGCGCCCTGTTTTCGGCGCTGCTGGCGCTGGCGGTCGACGGGCTGTTTTCGGTGATCGAATACGCGATTACACCCAAGGGGTTGAGGACCCATACGCAATAGGGCGACAGGGAAATTTGCCGCACAAGTCAACGGGGGAGTGATATCAGGTGAACAGCAGGATCCGACCCATCGCGCTTCTCATGGCCCTTTTACTGCTGCTTCCGGCCTGCTCGGGGGAGGGGCAGAAGGAGGAGGAGGACCAAAAGGTCATCCATCTGGCGGCCCAGGTGTGGACCGAGGCGACGATTTTGGCCTATGTCACGCAGTATGTCATCGAAGAGAACACCGACTACACGGTCGAGGTGGTGGAACTGGAGAGCGACGTCTTGGTGTGGGAGGCGCTTGAAAACGGGCACGCCGACCTGTGGCAGGGCTACGCCTCCAGCCTGCTCCCCGTCATTGGAGAGGAGTCGTCCACGCTGCGCGAATCCGACGAGATCTACGAGCATGTAAAGGCCAAAGCCGATCAGGAGTACGACATCAAGCTGCTGGATAAAATGGGCTTTTACAACAACTACGACCTGGCGGTGACCCCCGAGCTGGCCGCGCGGCACAACCTCAAGACCTATTCCGACCTCGCCCGGGTGTCGGCCGACTATACGCTGGTGGCCGACTACAACTTTTACGACCGCATCGACTGCTACCCGCTGCTCAAAGAGTTTTACGATTTTGAATTCAAGGACATCCTGGCCGTGGCGGTGGCGCTGAAGTATCCGACGGTTGAAAATGGCGAGGCCGACATCGTCCACTGCTACACCACCGATTCGGGCATCACCCGGCTGGGGCTTGTGCTGCTGCAGGACGACAAAAACGCCGTCATGCGCTTTGACGCCGTCTACATCCTGCGCGGCGATTTTTATAGAGACCACCCCGACGTGGTGGAGATTTTGAACAAGGTCAAGATCGACAACCTCCAGATGTCGCAGCTCAACTACGAGGTGGAGGTCGACGGCAAGACCGCGCAGGAGGTGGCGCGGAGCTTTTTGAGCTCGGCCGGGCTCATCCCCGAAAGCTGAGGGGCTGACGGCGGGGGACGGCCGCAGCAGCGGGCATGGCCTTTGTCGGGCTCACCCCGGAGGTGAAGGCGCTGACAGCGGTGAGTGCCCGCAGCGAATTTTCCTCGTTTGGGTGAAGCCGGTTGCCGGGTGGAAAAAGAGGCCGCCGCGACCTGTTTCCGGGCGGGCGGCGGGCAACGCGGCTGCGGTGGCAAAAAGAGGCCGCCTTGCCTTACTTCCGGGTGGCAGGAGAGTTTGGGGACCCATGGATTGGCTCTGCAAGGAGACCGGCGTGCCGGTCTCCCCGCAGGGCCGTCTGTTCGCTTTCAAGGCGGGGTAATCTGGCGATCTTTTTAAAGATAGGATTGTCTGGCCACCCTCAAGGCAGAGCCGCCTGGATATCTTCGGGGCAGGGTTGTCTGGATGTCTTTGGGGCAGAGCCGTCTGGATGTCTTCGGGTAGGGTTGTATGGATGTCTTCGGGCAGAGCCGTCTGGATGTCTTTGGGGCAGGGTAGTCTGCTTGTCTTTGGAGCGGGAACGCCTTTCTGCCCTTAAAACCAGGTAATCTGGGTGGTTCTCGTGAGGCGATCTGTCTGCCGCCGTGCCGTCGGCCCTCCCCAGGATTGGCAGATGGTTCGCTTCATGTGAGGGACAGACATTAAAAAATCCCACTTTTTACATTTCGGCCGCCCGGCCTGCTGAGGGTCGCGGAATCGGAAAATGTTGGGACGCCGCAGGGGTGCGAGCGCCGCGACAGGCTCTGACAGAGGCCGATTTCCCCGTTTTCGGGCCGCCGTTGCCGGCGCTGCGCGCCCTTGGGCGGCCGCTTGACCGCGGCGCGCTTCGCCTTGATATTTGTCGTCGTTTCGTATATACTGTACTTGTTTAAGGCCTTTGTGCATACGGTCTTTACAGAGGAGCGCGGATCGCACCCGCCCGGAAAAGGGAGGGGAGCGCGGTCGGTGCTCGTTTTGGACAGATCAATTCTGCTGGGGGGTGCGTCAGATTGTTTTTCAAGTACCTGAGAGAATCCGGCTACAAGCGCTGGATTTTTGGCGCCATTTTAGTCGTTGTGCTCTCGGTTGGGCCGGCGTTGACCGGCAACATGTACAATGCCAGCGGCGTGCTGGGCAAGGGGGATCTGCAGGGCATCGGCATCTTGCTGGCCTGCTTCTCGGTGTTGGTGTTCGGCACCATCGCGCTGGTCACCGTCGTGATCAAGGCGGTGCGGACGCGCAACGAGCAGGTCCTGGCCATGGAGCTCGAGAGAATGAACAAGGGTAAAAAGGCGCCGCCGAAAAAGCCGGCGCCCGCGCCGGCCAAACCCCGCGGCATCCCGGTAGACGACTGAGGCGAGGGCCTGTGGGCCGGGGCGCCCGGATTTGGGCTTGCCAAAGGGTCTCTTGGGCGTGCCCCGGAAAGGGCTTTTTGGCGCAGCCGATGCCCGGGGTGAGCGCAGGT
Source organism: Clostridiales bacterium (assembly GCA_012719075.1). Taxonomy (GTDB): domain Bacteria; phylum Bacillota; class Clostridia; order Oscillospirales; family Feifaniaceae; genus JAAYBB01. The sequence goes on from JAAYBB010000020.1 coordinate 7,161, forward strand.
TTTCAGGCGCCCCTCTCATGGACTTGCCGCTCACCTGCAAGGGCGCTGTTTTGCCGAGCGGTCCCTTTGGCGGGACCCTGGCTTTCCAATAGGATATTCCGTTACCCACGATCCCAACCAAGGTCGCGGCCAACAGGCCGCGACCTTTTGAGAAGACAGCGGACCAGGGCGGTGCCTCGTCCGGACGGTAAGGCCTCTCCATGATGAAGACAGCACCTCACCAGGATGCCAACCGAAGTCGCGGCCTATAACCGCGACCTTTTGAAAAGACAGCGGACCAGGCGGTGCCTCGTCCGGGCTGTAACATCTCTCCATAGGGTCCCTTTTCGAGGTCGTACTCGCCGCCCTTTTTGATATCCTTTGCAGAGCCCTTCCGGGACCCTTCCCGGGATTTACCGGGTACCCATCCGGGTCTCGGCCTTTCAACAGGACAACAAAAAGAGCGCCCGCCGGGCGCTCTTTAAAATATAGCGGATGGATGCGGACAGGCGAAGCCCACCGGGATCGCGTGAGCACCCTTGCGGGGATCTCAGCGTTCCCCACCGGGATCATGTGAGCACCCCCACCGGAATCGCGCAGTCACTCAACACGGAAGACGCACAAGAGTTGCCCCGCCGGGCCCCTCATCCGGGGACGCCCCATGCTAGGCCTTTCTCACTGCACCACAAACAGGCTGTTGATGTCCAAAATCAAACTGATGGAGCCGTCCCCCATGATGGCGCAGCCGCTGATGCCATGCATGTTGTCGTTGTGGCGCTGCAGATAGGTCGGCAGCGGCTTGACCACCACCTGCTGCTCCTCCACGAGCTGGTCCACAAACAGGCAGTAGCTGCAGTTTTCGGTGGTGATCAGGATCAGGATGCCCTCGGCGAGGTCGGTGAACTCGGGCGGGATGTCAAAGATCTCGTGCAGCCGCACGATGGGGTAGCAGACGCCGCGGATCATGATTTGCTCGTTGCCGTCAGGGTCGAGGAAGACGTCCTTGAGGTTGGGCTTGAAGGACTCCTGGATCAGCAGCATGGGCACGATGAACATCAGGTCGCCCACCCGCAGCTTCATGCCCTCGATGATGGCCAGCGTGAGCGGGATGCGGATCTGGATCGAGGTGCCCTCGCCCGACGCGCGCTCGATCGAGACGGTGCCGCCCACCTTTTCGATGTTGCGGCGCACCACATCCAGGCCGACGCCGCGGCCCGAGAACTCGGTGACTTGATCCCGGGTCGAAAAGCCGGGCAAAAACAGCAGCGAGAAGGCCTCCCTGTCGGTGAAGTCAGCCTCGGGCTTGGTGGTCAGGCCCCGCTCGGTGGCCTTTTTGATGATGGCCGAGCGGTCCAGCCCGCGGCCGTCGTCGGTGACGTAGATCACCACGTCTCCGCCGGCGTTGCTGGCCTCCAGCGTGATTTTGCCCTGCGTGGGCTTGCCCTTGGCCAGGCGCTCCTCGGCCGGCTCAAGGCCGTGGTCAACGGCGTTCCGGATCAGGTGCATCAGCGGGTCGGAGAGGTGGTCGATGATGTTCTTGTCCACCTCGGCCTCCTCGCCCAGGATGACGAGGTCGACCTCCTTGCCCACCTTTTTGCTCATGTCCCGCACAATGCGGTTCATGCGGTGGAAGGTGCCCGAGACCGGCACCATGCGGATGGACATGACGATGTCCTGCAGCTCGTTGATCAGCTTGCGCAGCTGCTGGCTGGAGCGGTCAAAGCTCTCGAGGTTCAGCCGCAGCACCTCGGGGTTCTTGGTGACCATGGACTCGGTGGTCACGATCTCGCCCACCAGGTCGAGCAGCTTGTCCAGCTTGTTGACGTTGATGCTGATGAAGTTTTGCTTGGCCAGCGCGTCGGCGCCCGGCGTCCGCACGGCCTCCGCCGCCGTCTGCTGTGCGCGGGCGGCGGGGTGGGCGCCCGTCTTCGGGCGCAGCGACTCGGGCAGCTCGTCGCTGTCGGGCTCCAGCGCAATGATGCTGGCGCTCTGCAGGAACATGACGTGGTCCAGCAGCGCCTTGAGGTCGTCGGGGTTTTCGGCGCTCTGCACATAGAGCAGAAAGCCGCCGCTGGCCACCTGCTCGCAGGCCTCCTTGTCCATCAGATTTTCGGGGATGTGGGCCAGGCGGACGCAGTGCGGCGCAAGGTCGTTGACCAGGCCAAAGGCCCGCAGGTGCTCCATCTGGCTGTCGGGGGCAAAGGTGATCCTGATCTTGTAAAAGGGGGTGTCGGGGTCGTAGGAGAGGTCCTCCTCGGCCCGCGCCTCGGCCTCTTGGGCGGCCGACGGGCCCCCGCCCTCCGCCTGCCCGCCGAGGATGCGGTGGATCTCCTCGATCAGTGCGTGGGACGCGGGGTCGTCGGCCTCCGGCGCCCGGCCGGCCGAGAGGCCGACAATGCCGGCGCGCAGGATGTCGGCGGCGCGCAGCACGATGTCGAAGATCGTCCCCCAGGCGCCGGCGGGCGGCCGCCGTTCGCGGATTTGGGAAAACAGGTCCTCCGCGGCGTGGGAGAGCTTCGACAGGCTGTCGAAGCCCATCATGGCCGAGGAGCCCTTAAAGGTGTGCATGATGCGGAAAATCTCGTTGATCTGCTCGTCTTCAAGTGAGCGGTCCTTCTCGCCCTGCAGCAGGGTGCTCTCGAGCGTCTCGAGCAGCTGTTCGCTCTCGTAGAGATAGACCTCCAGCATCGGGTCGCGAGGGTTCATTACGCGGTCACCTGCCTTCTAAAAATGCCTGTGCGTTCACAAGGGCGGTCCGGCCGGTGCCCGGTCAGGACAGCTTCTTGATGGCGGCAATGATGCCGTTTTCCTTGAAGGGCTTGACGATAAAGCCCTTGGCGCCCGAGAGAATGGCGTCGCGCACCATCGCCTCCTGCCCCATGGCCGAGACCATGACCACCTGCGCCTTTGCATTGTAGGCGATGATCTCCTTGAGGGCGTCCAGACCGTTCATGCCCGGCATCGTGATGTCCATGGTCACGATGTCGGGCGAAAGCTCCTTATAGCGTTCAACGCCGCTTTCGCCATCCTCTGCCTCGCCGATGACCTCGTAGCCGTTTTTGGTGAGCATGTTTTTAATCGAGATGCGCATGAAGGCGGCGTCGTCTACAATCAGGACTGTTGCCATGGTGTTGTTCCCTCCCAGTAATGATCGGTCAAATATAAAACATCGGGATGCACGCAGGTTAAGTGCCTTCAAATAAAGGCTTCGCCCTTTCCAAGGGAGCGGACCTTGAGCCGGCCGTCCTCGGTGAACAGCTCGATGGTTCGGCCGTAGTTGCCGCCGGTGTCGTTTGCCAGGATGGGGATTTTGAGAAACTCCAGCACCTGCAGCGTGGCGGCGACGTTGCGCTCCCCCACCCGCAGGACGTTGGCGCCGCCGCTGTTCCCAAACATGTGGGCGCCGCCGGCCAGCTTGGCGACCAGCGCGGTCCGCTGTGCGCCGGCATTGCCCATTTTCTGCAGCAGGTCGACGATGGCGGTGTCGGCAAACTTGGCGCGGTTGACGCCCGCGCCCACCTGGCCGCCCGAGCTGGGCAGCATGATGTGCGCCATGCCGCCGATCCTGCGGATCGTGTCGAACAGCGCAATGCCGACGCAGGAACCCAGCCCCAGCGTCGTGAGGGTGTCGGGCGCCTGCGCAATGTTGAGGTCCGCCATGCCGACCAGGATAACCGCCACGGTCAGTCGAGCCTCAGCGAACGGATCAGGACGTGGTAGGAGTCAAAGTCGGGGATCAGGAAGAAGTGCCCGGTCATGGCCTTGTTCACGTCGGTGAAGCGGGTCTTCAAAAAGAGCACCGAGTCGCCGATCTTGCCGTACTCGATGGCGACAATGCTCATGATGGCGCCCACCATGTCGATGGCCATCTGGGGGACGGCGGGGCGCACGGTCAGCCCGGTCATGGTGCAGATGGCCGACAGGTAAGTCCCGACAATGATGTTGGCTAGCTCCTCGAGCGCCGACTGCTCCAGCGCGCTGAGCGCGGGGTTCCGGGGGTCAAAGGGCGGGCCGTTCCGCTGCCCGGTGGCGGTGCGGGCCATCTCGTAGGCGTCGCCCATCTCCAGCACCAGCATGATGGAGCCGTTCAGGTCGCCCGACATGCCAACCAGCAGGCCGACCACCAGCGTCTCCGGCCCGTTGAGGATGTTGACAATGTCGTTGAAGGGCACAAACTGGACGGTCGGCGTCTCCATGCGAATTTCGGTGTTCAGGACGCTGGCCATGGCCGTGGCGGCGTTGCCGGCGCCGATGTTGCCGATCTCCTTAAAGACGTCCATGCGCTGTGATTCGTTCTGGTCCCTCTCGTCGATCACATTGTCACCTCCGGCAAACATGGGCGGCAGCCGTCTGGGCCGCCCTGTAAAATGGCAGACAGGCAACCCCCCTCGCCAGGACCCTGCGGTCACGGGGAGAGGCGGCTCCATTCTTAAGTTTCGGATGTTTTTACCGATATCTTAGCTGAAGCGACAAAAAACTTCAAGCACATAAATCACAAAATGGTGATAAAAAGTTTTGACTTATAAAAATTTGTGCCTTTTTCATCGGGAAACGGCCACTTGCGGCAGGGGGGACTGGCAATGAAGGTGGAGTTGATTTCCGCGCCGCAGATGCAGACGGGCGGCCCTGAGGGGCCGCGATCCGGTCCGCTGCCCGCCTCGCTGCAGCAGGGCGCCCGCGTGCAGGCCGAGGTGCTGCGGGTCTCGGAGGAGGGCGTACAGCTGCGCCTCGAAGACGGGACGCTGCTGCAGGCCCGCGTGGAGGGAGAGCTGCCGCTGGCGCCCGGCCAGCAGGTGACGCTGACGGTCACAGCGCGCAGCGAGGCCGCCGTGAGGCTGGCCGTCGAACCGGATGCGGGCGGCGGCGCCGCGGGGGTGCAGCGTGACCCGCCGGGCCCCTGGGTGCACCGCCTGCAGGCCATGGGGTTGCCGAGCGACCCGGCCATGCTCGCGCGCCTGCAGCGGCTGCTGCAGCACCACCCCACATGCTCGTTTGAGGAGGCCGCGCTGCTGGCCGCCAACCGGCTGACGGAGGCCGAACAGGTCGAGGCGGCGCTGCCGCTGCTCAGGGGACAGGGCGGGGCCGCGGAACAGCTGGAGCGGCTGCTGGGCATGCTCGCAGAGGCAGAGGGGGCGACACCGGTGCCAACGCCGGCGGAGCACACGGCCGTCGAGACGGCCCCCAAACGCTGGGTGGCGCTGGTCGAGTCGCTGCTCGCGGGGGCGCTGCCGCCACCCGAGGAGGTGCCTGCCCCACCGCCCGCGCCCCCAGCCGAGGCCGCGCCGCAGTCCGAAGCACCGGCGCCGCAGGACCTGTTTGCCGGGGAGCCCGGCCTGCCCCAATTAAATCCCGACCAGTTGCCCCTGCCCGCGGAGGCAGGCGCCCGGCTGGCCCCGCAAGAAGCACTGCCGGCCGCACAGGCGCCGCCCGACCGGCAGAAGTCGGTACGGGCCGAACGCCACCCCGCAGCGGCCGACCGGCCGGCGGTGTCCGGGGACAGCGCCCGCCTGCTGGCGCTGCTCGATCAAATTCCCGCGCTGCAGGGACTGCCGGCGCGCAACCTGCGCCTGCTGGCCGGGCTGCTGCAGCGCACGGCCGCAGAGCTGGCCGGGCAGGCGGAAGAGGCGCCCGATGCGGCGGCCGGGCTCGGCCGCTTTCTCGACGGCCTCTTTGCCGGGCTCGAGCGCGGCGGGGCCGAGACGGCCGGGCAGCTGCGCCGGGCCCGGGAGGAGCTCTACCTGCGGCTCTCGCTCTTTCGCGACGCCCTCTCGCAGTCGGCGCTGCCCCGCAGGGAGGCGCTGCTGGACGAGACCCAAAAGCTGATCGGGCAGGTCAAGCTGCTCGACCGGATGGAGCAGGCGGTCTGCCTGCAGCTGCCGGTGCGCATCGACGGGCGGGCCGAGACGGCCGAGCTCTATGTCTTTCGGAACAGACAGGGCGGCCGCGGCCGCATCGATCCCGAAGACGTGCAGATCCTGCTGGCGCTCGAGCTCTCGAGCATGGGGCGGCTGGAGTCGAGGATCCGCATCCGGGGCCGCGAGGTCAGCCTGCAGTTCACGGTGCAGGGCGACGGCGCGGCGGCCCATCTGGAGCGCTGCACGCCGCAGCTGCACGCGCTGCTGCAGGAGGCCGGCTTTAAGCTGACCGACGCCCGCGTGGGCCGCGCCGAGCCGCCCCCGGCGGCCGGCGGCGCGCTGCCGGGCCTGCTGTGCCCCGGGCGAAGCGGCGCGGCGCGCTGCGACCTGATGGCCTGACCGTCAAAATCCCAAAGCCGGAGGTGCCTTAGGATGGACAAGCAAGCGAAGCGGCGCGCGGCCGCGCTGCGCTACGACCCCGAGCGGGACGCGGTGCCGGTGCTGGCCGCCTTTGGCGAGGGGCATGTGGCCGAGCGCATCGTGGAGCGGGCAAGGGAGGCCGGCGTGCCGGTGATGCCCGACCCCGACCTGGCCGGCATGCTGGCCAGGCTCAGCGTCGGGGACGACATCCCGCCGGCGCTCTACGAGGTCGTGGCCAGGGTGCTGATCTTTGTCGGCGAGGTCAACCGGGGCTACGGGCACAGCCTGCAGCAGGCGGCCGAGCGGCAGGAGTGACGGGGCCGCCGGGGATGGGGCCGTCCACAAATTTCGCAAAAGGGATTGAAGCGGCCCGTTAAATAAGGTATCATAAAGCAAATTTAACAGATAATTTTTTATGAATATGTGACTAAACCGGCAGGCGGCCGGGCGTGGCGGCATGTGCTGAACGGGACGGGCAGGCGCCCCTGGCGCCGATGTCGGCCGGCGGTTCGGACAGGCCCCATCGCCGTTCGCGGGGGGCCTGCCGGGAAAGGACTGGGGGGCGGTTTTGCTGAACACCATCGACCAGGTCGCCGCGGCGTGCGCCGCGGCCGAACCCAAAATAAAGCAGGGCGCGCCGACGGGCGGCGGCGGGCCGCTGTTTGCCTCGGTGCTGGAGCAGGCGCTGCAGCAGGAGGCGACCGCCCGCAGCGTCTCGCTGACGGCGGCCCCCACCGGCGCGGGCGGCCTTGCCCAGCTGCCGCAGCGCGGCAGCATTGAGCCGATGATCCTGGCCGCCGCCGCGAGCGGCGAGGCCGGCGACATCGAGGCCGCGCTGCTGATGCTCTGCATGACCCTGCAGAGCGAGGGGGCCGAGCGGGAGCTTGGCCCGCTGATGGGCGTGATGGCCTCGATGGTCGGGCAGGCCAGGACCCGCTCGGGCGGCGACGAGGCCATGGAGGGCGTGCGGCGCACGCTGATGCAGGCCGACTGTGCGCCGGCCGCCCTCGGCCGCGTGGAGGCGCGGGTGTTCGGCGCCGCACAGGGGACCTTTTTGCCCGACGAGGCCTGGAAGCCGACCAACCCGCAGATCTGCGGCCGCCCGGGGGAGCGCAGCGCCGAGCGGCTTGACCAGGTGCTGGACCAGTTTGCGGTCGAGTCGGCCGAGCGCTACCGGGCCCACCGGCGCACCGGCAGCGACACCTACTGCAACATCTATGTCTGGGACGCCACCAGCGCGCTCGGCTGCGAGATCCCGCACTATGTCGACGCCGCCACCGGCGCGCCGCGCAGCTACCCCGACGTCGCAGGGGCCGTCGAGCTCGGGGCCAACTCGCTGCACGACTGGCTGGTCTCCAGCGGCCAAACCTACGGCTGGCGCGAGGTGTCGGCCGCCGAGGCGCAGGCCCTCGCCGACCAGGGCTATCCGGCCGTCACGGCCTGGCGCAACCCCAACCCGGCCAGGGCCGGGCATGTGCAGATGGTCCGTCCCTCGCGGGAGGGCGGCTACGACCCTGCACGCGGCGTCGCGGTGGCGCAGGCCGGCGCCCGCAACAGCCGCTACACCTACACCTCCGACGTCTTCGGGGCCGACGCGCTCAGGGCGGTGCGCTACTTTGTGCACGACTGACGGCGCCCGGCACGGGCGCGAAGGGCGGGGGTGAGGAGGATGCGCAGGGCGCCGGATTACTACCAGATCCTGCAGGTGCCGAGCGGCGCCTGCCGCGAGGAGATCGTCCGGGCCTATCGGCGGCTGGTCAAGCTGTACCACCCCGACGTCAACGCCGACGCCGGCGCCGAGCGGCTGATGAAGGCCATCAACGAGGCCTACGACATCCTGCAGGACGACCTCCGGCGCGAGGCTTACAACCGCGCCCGCAGCGGTACGCCGACCAGGGGGCCGGCCGCCGGCCGGGGGGCTGCGCCGCCCGACCCGGAGGCGGCCGCGGCGGTGCTGGCCAACTACCTGCTGTGCCTGCGGTCGGGCGCCTATGGCGAGGCCTACCTGCTGCTCTGCCGGCAGGACCGGCAGCTGGTGACCGAGCAGAGCTTTGTCCGCTGGCGGCAGGCCGTGCAGCAGCTCTTTTTAATTCGGGACTTCTCGATCCGGCAGGGGGAGTGGCTGCCCGACTTCGCGCCCCAGGGCAGCCCGCTGCAGGCCGCGCTTCAGCTGCACATCGACCTGTGCGAGAAGACCCGCGCCACCGGGCGCGTGGAGCGCTACAGCCTCTCCAAGGTCATGCTGTGGGAGGAGGGGGGCTGGCGGGTCTACCTCGGGCACCGCGACCTCGACGAGATCGTGCGGCTGCTCGAGGCGCAGCTGGCCCGGCAGGAGCAGGAGGAGATGCGCCTGCACTGGGCGGCCCACTGCCGGGAGGTCTGCCGGGAGCTGGACCTGCTCAGCACGGCTGGGCTGCTCAAGGCGGCGCAGCTGGAGCAGTACCGCTGCCGCCGGTACGGACAGAGCATGACGCTGGCCTGCTTTTCGCTGACGCCGGCCGGCGGGCGCTGCGCCGAGGCGGCCATGGCCGACCTGCTCGAGACGGCCGCCCGGCTGATGCGCGGCGCGCTGCGCAAGACCGATCTGGCGGCCTACCTCGGCGGCGGCCGCTTTGCCGTGCTGCTGATCGAACTCAAGCCGCGCTACACCGCAAGGATTGTCGAGCGGCTGCTGGCCGCGTTGCGCGAGGGGCTGCGGGCGGGCTGCGGCATCGAGGTTTCGACCCGGTACGCCTTTGCGCGCTACGGCGGACAGCCGGTGCAGGAGCTGCTCGACCGCCTGAGCCGGCAGGTTTGAGGCAGGGCCTGAAAACGGGCTTTGCTGGGGGAGGCCTTTCCCGCAAGTGGCCGCCCGCAGCGGGTCGAAGAAAGGGGCGATGGGCCCCTTTTTGGCGGCCCTGCACGGGTCAAAGAACCTGGGGTGACCCGTGTGCGCGCCCCGCCGAGCTGCTCCCCGCGTTTGCTTGTGTTGCGGGCTTTTCCCGTTACCTAGCAGACGGTTTGCATCCCTCAATGCGATTGTGGCATAAACCCGGTCCACATCCTCTGTCGGCCGGCGCCGTGTTTCCCCGCCCCGCAGGGGCCCAAATGCGCAGGCCCGCCGTTGCCGCACCGTTGACATGGAGGCGGCCCTCCCCGCCGGCGCTTGGGGTGGCCGCCTGTTTGAATGGGCGGCGCGCCCGGCTCATTTTGCACGAATGACACTAAAGTCAACGGGGCCATCTGCCGATATAGACGTGTAGAGGGGAGCGACCATCGCCCCGCACGCTCGGCACAGATGGGACCAAAACCGACTGTCCTGCGGCGCAGACCTGCGGCGCGGGCACGACATGAGCGAGGTGCTTTTCATGGCCATCAACCCGCTGTACAACACCACCCGGCTGACCGGGCTGTCCTCCGGCATGGACACCGACACCCTGGTCCAAAACATGATGCAGCTCGAGCAGCTCAAGCTCAACCGCGAGCTGCGCGCCCAGACCAAGCTGGAGTGGAAGCAGCAGGCGCTGGGCAGCGTCAAGGACGACCTGAGCGCCTTCCGGCAGACCTACATGAGCGTGCTGAGCGCCTCCAACATGCTCAGCGGCAAGGTCTACAACAGCTTTACGATCGCCTCCAGCGACAGGGACAACGCCTTTGTGACCGTGTCGGCCAACGAGTACGCCTCGGCCGGCACCTACAAGCTCAACCACATCACGCAGCTGGCCAGGGGCGCCCGCCTGACCTCGGGCAGCCGCGTGTCGCAGAGCGGCGAACACGAGCTCGCGGCCAACAACACCGCCCAGCTCAAGGACCTCAAGTTTGCAACGCCGCTGGTCTTTGAGGCAAACCCCGAGACCGGCGCGCGGGAGATCTCCTTTTCGATCAACGGCGAGGTCTTCAGCTTCCAGGAGACCGACACGCTGAGCAAGGTCCTCTCGACCGTCAACGGCAACGCGGCGGCCGGCGTCACGATAAAGTACGACCGCCTGACCGACAGCTTCACGCTCGAGACCACCAAAATGGGGCCGGACGCCACGCTCGAGGTGCTCAACCTGCGCGGCAACGCCTTTGGCGCGGGCGGCGCCTTCAACATCGATCCGGCCGACCTGCAGGCGGGCCAGAGCGCCATTGTGACCATCAACAACGTCGAGGTCGTGCGGGACACCAACGCCATCACGATCGACGGCGTGACCTTCAAGCTCAACGCGGCCGCCGAGGCGGGCGAGTCCTTTGCGCCCATCACGATCTCGGTCACCCGCGACATCAATGCCACCGTCGACAAGGTCAAGGCCTTTGTCGAGGGCTACAACGCGCTGGTCAAGAAGCTCAACGAGCTGATTGGCGAAAAGGTCGACCGCGACTACCATCCGCTGACCGAGGAAGAAAAGGGTTCCATGACCGAAAAGCAGGTCGAGCAGTGGGAGACGGCGGCCAAGGCCGGCCTGCTGAGCAACGACGCCGGCATCCGCGGCCTGCTCAGCGAGCTGCGGGGCGCCCTGTTCGAGTCGGTTGCGGGGGCCGGGCGCTCGCCGGCCGACATCGGGATTTCGACCGGCAACTACTTCCTCTCGGGCACCGGCGAGATCGTGCTGGACGAGGACCGGCTGCGCAGCGCGCTGGAGCGGGACCCCGATTGCGTCATCAAAGTCTTCACCGACAACTCGGAGGCCACGGACCCTTCGGTGGCCTTCAAGGAGAAGGGGCTGCTCTACCGCCTCGTCGGGGCGATGGAGAACTACACCAAGGGCAGCCAGTCGGTCACGCTGGCCACGCTGGAGCGCTCGCTGGCCGACCAGCAGGACCGCGTGACCAAAATGCAGGAGAAGATGCTGGTGCTCGAGGAGAAGTACTACCTCAAGTACGCCGAGATGGAAAAGGCGCTGGCCAAGCTGCAGAGCCAGAGCGACGGGCTCTCCGGCCTGCTGCAGTCGGTCACGAGTTAGCGCAAGTAATTTGGCGGCCCCCAGCCAAAGAGCAAAGGACGATGGGATAAATGGTACAGTCAGGCGAGACCGGCGCGGCGTACGCCCCGCTGCAGGCCAGGGGCCTGCCGGCGGGCCAGAAGAACCCGCAGGAGGCCTATCGGCGGCAGAAGGTGCTTACGGCCAGCCCGATGGAGCTCATCCTCATGCTGTACGACGAGTGCCGCAAGCGGCTGCTGCTCGGACAGCGCGCCATGGCCAGGGGCGAGGTCGAGGCCGCCCACAACAACCTGGCCCGCGCGCAGGACATCCTCAACGAGCTGATCAACTGCCTCGACCTCACGCTGTCGATCGGCAAGGAGCTGCTCGACCTCTACTGGTTCCTGTGGCAGGAGATTGGCCGGGCCGACCACGAGAAGAGCGAAAAGCGGGTGGAGGACGTGCTGGAGCTGATCGGCCAGATGCGGGAGACCTGGCAGCAGGTCTGCGAGACGCAGCGCGGCAGCGTGGCCCTGGAGGACTGACGGCGCCCCGCCCGGGGTGCATGGGAGGAGCGTTTTATGCAACAGGCAGAGCGGCTCGTGCAGCTGCTGGAGCGGCGCAATCAGCTGCTGGAGGACTATCTGGCCCTGACCGAGCGGCAGCGGATCCTCCTCGCACAGGAGGCGCCCGAGGGGCTGCTTGAAAGCCTGGAGGAGCGGCAGGGCGTGCTCGACCGGGTCGAGGCCCTGCAGTCCGAGCTGGTGCAGCTGCAGGCCGACCGGCCGCCGCAGCGCGAAGGGCTTGACGCGCTGCGGGAGGAGGTCCTGCAGCAGGGCGCAAAGGCGCTGCTGGACCGCATCGCCGGGCTGGATCGGCAAAACCGGGCCGCGGCCGAGGCGCACAGGGGACACCTGGGCGGCGAGGTCCGGCGGATCAGGCAGAGCCGCCGCGGCATCGGGCTATACCACCAGGGCGTCGAGGCGCTGGGCAGCGAGCTGTTTGACAAGAGGCAGTAGCGCAGAGAGGAATGGCCGCGAATGAAGATCCGCAACCTGGGCGTTGCCGCCCCCGACCTTCAGAGCCTGCACGGACAGGACCGCACCCCGGCGGCCGACCGGCCGCTGCTCTTTCGCAAGCGGCTGACCGAGCTGACGCAGGAGCAGCACCGGGCCTACATGGAGGATTTGATCGTCCAGATCGACGAGCAGGGCGGCCGGCTGACCAGGCGGGCGGACCTGCGCGAGTTTGAGCGGTACCGCGCGCTGGTACGCCGCTTTCTGGACGAGGTAGTCAGCAACGGCTACGCCTTCTCGCGGGAGAACACCTTTGGCCCAAAGGGGCGGCAGCGCCTCTTTGCCGTGGTCCGGACCGTGGACAAAAAGCTCGACGAGATGGCCGCTTCGCTGCTGCGCGGCCAGGCCGACAACCTCTCGCTGGTGGAGCAGGTGGACGAGATCCGGGGTCTGATCGTGGACCTGTTTTCTTAAAATTACGCAGTGAATGCAGCGTCGCAATGAGCGGCCCCGCGCAAACAGGGCACGGGCCGCCTGTTTTGCGCATCGACTTTTGCCGGGGGTGTACGACCGTGAACGAAAACAGTCAGGCTTTACTGGAGCTCACCGAGGACGGCATGGACGGCATGGAGGGCAAGCACCTGACCTTCCGCGTGGAGCAGGGCAGATATGGCATCGGCATCGGCTATGTGACCGAGATCATCGGCCTGCAGGACATCACGCCGGTGCCGCACACCCACCCCTATGTCAAGGGCATTGTCAACCTGCGGGGCACGATTGTGCCGGTGGTGGACATGCGCCTGCGCTTTGGCTTGCCCGAGAGCGCCTACACTGACCGCACCTGCATCGTCGTGCTCAGCAAGGACGACATGAGCATCGGCCTGGTGGTGGACGAGGTGCTCGAGGTGGCCGCCATCGGCGAGGAGAGCACCAAGCCGCCGCCGCAGCATGGCGGCACCCGCAAGAACCACTTTGTCAAAGGCATCGGCGTCACGGCCGACGGGGTCAAGCAGCTGCTGGACATCAACCGCATCTTTGAGCTCGAGGAGGCGCAGGAGGCGGCCGGGACGGGCTGAGCGGGCGGACCAAGCCGCCCCACCAGGACGGGGCGATTGCCCAATGAGGAGCAACGAGCATGAACGGAAACCTTGCCGAGCAGGACTTCATCCGCCTGATGACCTTCATCAGGGACAACTACGGGGTCAACCTTGAAAAAAAGAAGACGCTGGTGGAGGGCAGACTCCGCAATGTCATTGCACAGGCCGGCTATGCCGACTTTCACGACTACATCGAGGCCGCGCTGGGCGAGCCCTCGGGCGAGCTGCTCAACACCATCATCACGCGGCTGACCACCAACTACACGTACTTTATGCGGGAGGAGACCCACTACCAGTTCATGCAGCAGCAGATGCTGCCCGAGTGGACGGCCCGCATCCGCGACCGCGACCTGCGCACCTGGAGCGCCGGCTGTGCAACCGGCGAGGAGGCCTACACGGCGGCCATGGTCATCCAGGAGTACCTGGGCGGCGAGGCCGGCCGCTGGGACGCCACCATTCTGGGCACCGACATCTCCACCAGGGTGCTGGACGAGGCCAGGGAGGGGGTCTACACCGCCGCCGCGCTCGAGCGGCTGCCGCCGCCCTGGCGCAGCAAGTACTTTGTCGACGAGGGTGGGGACCGCTTTCGGGTTTCAAAGCGGCTGGGCGAGCAGGTGGCCTTTGCCAGGCAGAACCTGATGGAGGCCTCCTACAGCGCGCGGTTTAAGCGCAAGTTTCACCTGATCTTCTGCCGCAATGTGATGATCTACTACAACGCCGAGACGAAGGCGGCCGTCGCGGGCCGATTCTTTGATGTGCTGGAACCGGGGGGCTATCTCTTCATCGGACTCAGCGAGACCCTCTCGGGGCTGAACAGCCGCTTTGAGCAGGTTGCGCCGTCCATCTACAGAAGGGGACTTTGAGCATGCCGCACAGCGATCGATTGCGGATCGTTTTGATTGAGCCGGCCGCCCACCCCCTTCCGGGGCTGGCCCCGGCACTGCTCGCGGAGCCCCGGCTGGAACTGACGCCGCTCGACCTGCAGCCCGGCCGGCTGGCCGAGCAGCTGCTCGAGCGGCCGGCCGGCGTGGCGGTCGTCTACCTGCCCATCTGCGGCGAGCTGGAGGCGGCCGAGATCGAGCGGGCCGTCGGCGCGGGCGGCGCCGTGCTGCTGCTCTCGATCAGCGAGTGGCCGGCCAGCCGCCCTGTGCAAAGCGGCCGTCTGGAGCACATCCAGCTGCGCGTCCCCGGCAATCGGCAAGCCGAGCTCCAGGCCGCCGTCGAGGCGGTCCTGCGGCTCGGGGGGCGTGCCCGCGTGCACGGCCGCCCCTCCGCGCCCGCGATGGCCCGGCCGGCCGGCACCATGCTGCCCGGCGAGGCAGCGCTTGCGCGCAGGCTCATCGCGGTGGGCGCCTCGACCGGCGGCACCGAGGCGATGGCCAAGCTGTTTCGCCTGCTGCCGGTGCAGCTGCCGGGCATCGTGGTGGTGCAGCACATGCCGCCGGTGTTCACGCGCATGTACGCCGAGCGACTGGACGAGGAGCTGCCCTTTTCGGTCCGCGAAGTTTCCGGGGAGGCGCTGATCGAGCCCGGCAGCATTCACATTGCGCCGGGCGGGCGCCACCTGCTGGTCGAGCGCCGCAAAGACCGCTTTTACACGCGGCTGGGCGACACAGAGAAGGTCGGCGGGCACTGCCCCTCGGTCGACGTGCTGTTTCGCTCGGTGGCGGCCGCGGCGGGGCCATCGGCCATCGGCCTGCTGCTGACCGGCATGGGGGCCGACGGCGCCGCCGGCCTGGTCGAGATGCGGCAGGCCGGCGCCTACACCATCGGGCAGAGCGAGCGCAGCTGCGTGGTGTACGGCATGCCCTGCAAGGCCTATGAGCTGGGCGGCGTGGAGCAGCAGGCCGACCTGGAGGACATGCCGCAGCTCCTGCTGGACCGCCTGGCCAAACCCGGCCCCTGAGGGCCGGCCGCCCCGGCTGCGGCGCCGCCGGAATGCCGGGCCTGCGCCACCGTTTTCGCACCGGCCTTTGGATCTGTGCACACAGCCCCGAAGACACAGAGGGGCGGCGCGCGCGAACGGGGGCCCCCGCCCAAAGCCGCCTGTTTTTACGATCAATTCAGCCGCTGCGTGCAGCGGCTTTTTTGATGTGCAAAAGGCCAAAATCGCCCTGCCGTCACAGCGACTGGGAAGTTCAGTCAATTCAGGCGGCTCAAAAATCACAGAATTTTCTCAAACGATCACAAAATGAATGCCATTTTTGTTTAAAAAGGTAGATTTATAGAAAACAACATGGTATAATTCTCAAGAAATGAGTTTTTTGACCAAAACGATGTGACAAATTCGCTTCATGTGACAATTTGTTCGACGGGAGGACCTACCGTGTGGGACAAACTTTACGCGCCGGCCGACCTGCTTCAGCAGGGGCTCTCGGCCACCTGGACCCGCAATGCGGTAATCCGCAACAACCTGGCCAACAGCGAGACCCCCAACTTCAAGGCCTCCGAGCTGGACTTTGAGACGCTGCTCGCGCAGACCCTCGAGCAGAACTCCTTCACCGGGCGCAGGACCAGAGAGCGGCACCTCCAGATCGGCGGCCCGCAGGTGGGCGAGCTGCGGCCGGTGCTGCGCCAAAGCGACCAGTATTCGATGCGCATGGACGGCAACAACGTCGATGTCGAGGCCGAAAACGTCAAGCTGGCGCAGAACAGCCTCCAGTACAACACGCTGCTGGTGAAGCTCAACAGCGAGCTCTCGCGGCTGCGCATGGCCATCAACGAGGGGAGATGAGGTCACAGATGGGATTTCTGGACTCGATGAACATCAGCGCGTCGGCGTTGACCGCCACCCGCCTGCGCATGGACGTGATCGCCGAGAACATGGCCAACCTCAACACCACGCGCACCGCCACCGGCGACCCCTATCGCCGGCGCTATGTGGTGTTTGAGCCGCGCGGCGCCGCCCGCTCCTTCGGCGACTACTTTGACCGCGCCGCCGGGCGGGGCGTCGGCGGCGGCGTGCGGGTCACCGCGATCGGCGAGGACCCCTCGGCCTTCAAGCTCGACTACAACCCCACCCACCCCGACGCCGACGCCGACGGCTATGTGAGGCTGCCCAACGTCGACGTCGTGCAGGAGATGGTGGACATGATGTCGGCCTACCGGGCCTACGAGGCCAACATCACGGCGCTGAACACCTTTAAGGACATGGCGGTCAAGACGCTGGAGCTCGGCAAGGGCTAAGCGCCGCCGCCGGCGGCACAGACCGCAGAAAGATGGGGGACGCCACATGAATGTCAATCCGCTCTCCGGCAGCCTGATCAACCTGATCAGCAGCGAGGCCGCCAGTCCCGCCGAGCCGCAGGCGTCGGCGCACAGCTTTTCAAGCATCCTGACCGAGGCCATGGACAACGTGCGGCAGACCGACCTAGCGGACAAGGGCTCGGCGCTGCAGCTGCTGACCGGGCAGGCCGACGACATGTCCGGCCTGCTGCTGGACGCCCAAAAGGCCGAAATTTCGCTGAACCTGGCGCTGCAGCTCCGCTCCAAGGTCCTTGAGGCCTACAACGAGATCATGCGCATGCAGCTGTAGCCTGCGGCGGGGCAATCACGACAGAGGGGGGCGAGGGGGAGGCCATGACGGCGTTTGAAGTCGCACGCGGGCTGATCGGCATTGTGGCCGTCATCGCCCTGGCCTACGGCGCCACCTGGTATGTGGCCTCGCGCTCGCAGCGCCTGCAGCCGGGGCGCATGATCCGGATTTTAGACCGCTTTTCGCTCTCGCGGGACAAGGCCTTCTACCTGCTCGAGGTCTGCGGAAAGCTCTACCTGGTGGCGGTCACCAACCAGAGCGTGACGCTGCTGGACAGGCCCGACCCCGCCGATGTGGCCGCAATGGTCAAGTCGGAGGCCCGGCCGGGCGGCCTTGCGGCGATGGCGACCCGCGGCTTTTCGGCCGTGTTCAGGGGTGCCGGGGCGGAAGAGCCGGTCCCGCCGCAGGAGGCGCCCTATACGGTATACCGCGGACAGGGGGCCGGCCGGACGCAGGGCCGGGACCCGGCCGAGGGGGAGGAGGGTCCGGCGCCGTGAGAAAAGGCAAGCTCGGACCCTGGCTCCTCGCCGCCTCGGCGGCGCTTGCGCTGCCCTGCCTCGTGCTGACCAGGGCCTCTGCGGCCGGCGCCCTGAACGGGATGGTCACCTCGCTGTTCGGGGAGAACGCCGGGACGCTGGACATCCTGCTGCTGCTCACGATCCTGACGCTGCTGCCCTCGATCCTGATCATGCTGACCGGCTTTACGCGCATCATCATCGTGCTCTCCTTCATGCGCAACGCCATCGGCATGCAGCAGACGCCGCCCAACCAGGCCCTCGTGGGGCTGGCGCTGTTCCTCACGCTGTTTGTGATGGGGCCCATCACGACCGACATCTACCAGAACGCCTACCTCCCCTACGAGGAGGAGCGCATCACGCAGCAGGAGTTCATCGACCTGGCCATGGAGCCGGTCCGCGGCTTCATGATGCGGCAGACCAAGAGCGAGGACTTGCAGTTCTTCATCAACCTCTCGGGGGAGCCGGTCGAGGACCGCGCGCAGACTCCGAGCCGCGTGCTGATTCCGGCCTTCATGATCAGCGAGATCAAGCAGGCCTTTCTGATCGGCTTCTTCATCTACATTCCCTTCATTGTGATCGACATGGTGGTGGCCAGCACGCTGATGGCCATGGGCATGATGATGCTGCCGCCCGCCATGATCTCGCTGCCCTTCAAGGTGCTGCTCTTTGTGCTGGTGGACGGCTGGCAGCTCGTGATCGGCACGCTGATCCGGAACTTTCGATAGTTGGCGCGCAGCGCGGCGCCGGATGTGACGGCTGCTGCTGCGCGGGCACAGGGGTACGGGATACACTCGTTACAGGGAGGGCTTGCCATGACCCAGGGCGACGTCATCGCCATCCTGCAGGACGCCATTTTCACCACGATCAAGGCCTCCATGCCCATGCTGCTGGTGGCCATCGTCGTGGGGCTGATCGTCTCGATCTTTCAGGCCACCACCCAGATCAACGAGCAGACGCTGGCCTTTGTGCCCAAGATCCTCTGCATCCTGCTGTCCATCCTGTTCTTCGGCGGCTATATCTTAAACACGCTCAGCGACTTTGTCGTGCGGCTGTACGGCTCGGTCGGCGGCTTTCTCGGGTAGCCGGCGTGGCTGCGCAGGCGCTGCTCGACAGCCTGCTCCGGCAGGCCGACTACTTTGTGCTGCTGCTGTTTCGGGTCGGGGGGCTGGTGGTCTCCTCGCCGCTGTTCGGGCGGGTGGGGGTGCCGGCACAGGCCAAGACCGGGCTGGTGCTCTCGCTGACGCTGCTGTTCTTCACGCTGCTGCCGCAGCCGGCGCCGATTGTCTACTCCTCGCTGTTCGGCTACGGGCTGATCCTGTTTCGCGAGGTGCTGATCGGCATTGCGCTGGCCTTTGTGACCAACCTGTTCTTTTCGCTGACCTTTGTGGCCGGCCAGCTGATCGACATGCAGATCGGCTTTGGCATTGTCAACGTGTACGACCAGCAGAACAACACGCAAATTCCGATGGTCGGCAACCTCTACAACCTGACGCTGCTGATCGTCTTCTTCGCGGCGGGCGGGCACCGGCGCCTGTTCGCCATCTTGTACACCACGCTGCAGCGGCTGCCGGTGGGCAGCCTGTCGGCGGCGCCGCAAATCGGGCTGGTGGCGCTCGAGCTCTTTTCCAAGAGCTTTTTGCTGGGCGTGCAGGTGGCGCTGCCCATCATCGCCTCGGGGCTCATTTTGGAGCTGTGCTTCGGCGTGCTGATCCGCACGGTGCCCCAGATGAACATGTTTGTGGTGGGCATCCCGGCCAAGATCGTGATCGGCTTTGTGATCCTCTGGGCCTGCGTGCCGGTCTTTGTCCACTTTGGCGAGCAGCTCTTTGACCAGATGTTCCTGGGCGTGGAGCAGATGTTTGCCACCTTTGCGGGGGTCCCATGAACCAGGGCGGCGGAGAAAAAACCGAAAAGGCAACCCCCAAAAAGCGGCGTGAGGCCAGGGAGCGCGGACAGGTGCTGCGCAGCACCGAGCTCAACACCGCCTTTTGCTGCCTCGTGATGTTCGGCTTTTTGCTGCTGTACTGGCCCACCTTCATGGAGCAGATGGCCGGGGTGCTGCGCGGCTACCTGGGCGCCGCCGTGCAGAGCGGACAGGGCGGGGTGTTCGACACCCGGGCGGTGGGGCGGCTGTTCCTGAACGTGCTGCTGAGCTTCTGCCGGTTGGTGCTGCCCATCTTCGGGCTTTCGATCCTGGCCGGCCTGCTGGTCAACCTGCTGCAGGTGGGCACGCTGTTCACCACCAAGACCCTTGAACCCAAGCTCGAGCGCATCAGCCTGGTCAAGGGCTTTGCCCGCATCTTCTCCACGCGCACGCTGTTCGAGCTGGCCAAGTCCATGCTCAAGGTCGTCGTGCTGGGCTACGTGCTCTACCAGGAGTACCGCAAGCGGCTGTTCACCTTTCCGGCCATGGTGGGGCAGGCCCTGGGCCCCGGACTGCTGGCCGTGATGAACACGGCCTTTTCGGTGGCGCTGCGCATGAGCATGGCGCTGGCCGTGCTGGCCGCGCTGGACTTTTTGTACCAGTGGTGGAAGTACGAGCACGACTTGATGATGAGCAAGCAGGAGGTCAAGGAGGAGTACAAGCTGACCGAGGGGGACCCCAAGATCAAGGGGCGCATCCGCCAGAAGCAGCGCGAGATGAGCGCCATGCGCATGATGGACCAGGTGCCGACCGCCGACGTGGTCATCACCAACCCCACCCACTACGCCATTGCGCTGCGCTACCGCGAGGGGATCGACAGCGCGCCGGTCGTGGTGGCCAAGGGCAAGGACTTCCTGGCCCGCAAGATCAAGGAGCGGGCGCGCGAGCACCGCATCGAGCTGGTGGAGGACCGCGCGCTGGCTCAGGCCCTCTACCAGGTCTGCGAGCCGGGCAGTGAGATCCCAGCCGAGTTCTACCAGGCCGTGGCCGACATCCTCGTGTTCATCTACCGGCAGAAAAACCGCATCAGGAGGGAAGCGCAGTGAACCGCATCAAGACGACCGACGTGGCCTTTGCCATCGGCATCATGGGCGTGATCATGCTGTTCATCATCCGGCTCTCCCCCTTTTTCATGGACACGCTGCTGATCATCAACATCGCGCTGTCGCTGCTGATCATGATGATTGCGCTCAACATCAAAGAGCCGCTTGAGTTTTCGATCTTCCCCACGCTGCTGCTGCTCATCACGCTGTTTCGGCTGGCCCTCAACTTCTCCTCCACCCGCCTGATCCTGGGCAACGGCGGCAACGCCGGCAACGTGATCCGCACCTTCGGCAGCATCGTCATCGGCGACAACCTCGTGGTCGGCATCATTTTATTCGTCATCATCCTGTTCATCCAGTTCATCGTCATCACCAAGGGCGCCGAGCGCGTGGCCGAGGTCTCGGCCCGCTTCACGCTGGACGCCATGCCCGGCAAGCAGATGGCCATTGACGCCGACCTCAACAGCGGCACCATCGACGAGGGCCGCGCCAGGGAGCGCCGCGCCGCCGTGCAGGCCGAGGCCGACTTCCACGGCGCCATGGACGGCGCCAGCAAGTTCATCAAGGGCGCGGCCGTGGCCAGCCTGCTGATCACGGTCATCAACATCGTGGGCGGGCTGATCATCGGCATGGTCACGATGGACCGCACGGCCGGCGAGGTGGTGCGCATCTTCACGCTGGCCACGGTCGGCGACGGCCTGGTCAGCCAGATTCCGGCGCTGCTGATCTCGACGGCCTCGGGCATCCTGGTCACCCGCTCGGCCGGCGAGACCACCTTCGGCGCCCAGGCCCTCGGCCAGCTGTTCGGCAACCCCAGCGTGCTGGTCATCACCGGCCTGCTGGTGCTGTTTTTAAGCCTGGTCTCGGGCCTGCCGCGCACCCCGATCTTCGCGATTGCGGCCGCGCTGATCTCTGTCGGCTACAGCCGCATGCGCGCGGTGCAGCAGCAGGCCGGCATCGTGCAGGAGGACCAGGCCGAGCAGGCGGCGCAGGAGAAGCGCCGGCCCGAGAGCGTGACCGCGCTGCTGCAGGTCGACCCCATCGAGCTGGAGTTCGGCTACGGCATCGTGCCGATGGTGGACGTCTCGCAGGGGGGCGATCTGCTCGACCGCGTGGTCATGATCCGCCGGCAGTGCGCGCTCGACCTCGGCGTCATCGTGCCGGCCATCCGCCTGCGCGACAACATCCAGCTCTCGGCCAGCGCCTACGTCATCAAGATCAAGGGGGTCGAGGTGGCCCGCGGCGAGGTCATGGCCGACTACCTGCTGGCCATCTCGACCGGCGAGGTGGAGGAGGAGATCTACGGCATTCCGACCGTCGAGCCCACCTTCGGCCTGCCGGCCCTGTGGATTCCGCGCAGCGAGCGCGAGAGCGCCGAGCTCTTCGGCTACTCCACGATCGACCCGCCCTCGGTCATCGCCACGCACCTGACCGAGGTCATCAAGAAGTACGGGCACGAGCTGCTCAACCGCCAGATGGTGCAGACGCTGATGGACAACCTGCGCCGGCAGCAGCCGGCCCTGGTCGACGAGGTGGTGCCCAAGCTCTTCTCGCTCGGCGAGGTGCAGAAGGTGCTGGCCGGTCTGCTGCACGAGAACATCCCGATCCGCGACATGGCCACCATCGTCGAGACGCTGGGCGACTACGGCGGCCTGACCCGGGACACCGACCTGCTGACCGAGTACGCGCGCCAGGCGCTGCGCCGCACCATCTCAAGGCGCTTTATCCCCGAGGACGAGGCCCACGTCATCACGCTGGACCCCTCGCTGGAGCAGCTGGTGGTGGAGCACACCAAGCAGTCGGAGCACGGCAGCTACCTGGCGCTGGAGCCGGCGCAGATCCACACGATCTTCGACCGGCTGCGCGAGCTGCTCGAGCGCCTGCGGGACCGGGGCCTGTCGCCCATCATCCTGACCTCGCCGCTGGTGCGGCGCCAGTTCCGCCGGATTGCCGAGCAGGTGTCCCCCGAGCTGGTGGTGCTCTCCTTCAATGAAATCGAACAGGGCGTTCAGGTCTATTCGGAAGGGGTCGTGAGACTGTAATGCTGGTCAAACGCTATCAGGCCGCCGACATGCAGGCGGCCATGGACACCATCATCAAGGAGCTGGGGTCGGACGCCGTGGTGCTCGACAGTAAAAAGGTGCGCCCAAAGGGGCTGGCCCACCTGTTTACCAAGCCGCTGGTGGAGGTCATGGTGGCCTACGACCCCGGCAAGACCCCGGCGGCGCTGCGCAAGGCGGCCTACCAGGGGCAGGGCGTCGGACTTCCCCCCGAGCGGCCTCGCCGCGAGCCGCCGGCGCCCGTGCGCGAAGCGGCGGGGGGCGCCGCGCAAAACGGGGAGCAGCTGCAGGAGCTGGACCGGCGCATCAGCTCGCTCGACCGGATGCTGGGGGACTTCATGGACAAGTTCTCCTACGTCAAGCGGGACATCACCTACGACTACGCCCCCGAGGTGCAGGCGCTGGTCGGCAAGCTGGTTGAAAACCAGGTCAGGGAGGAGCTGGCCCACGCGCTGGCCAGGGAGACCGAGGCCATTTTGCGCACGCAGCCCGAGTCGCCCCCGCGC
Source organism: Clostridiales bacterium (assembly GCA_012719075.1). GTDB lineage: Bacteria > Bacillota > Clostridia > Oscillospirales > Feifaniaceae > JAAYBB01. The sequence continues at coordinate 29,994 of JAAYBB010000020.1, forward strand.
GAGGTCATGGAGCATTTGCTGCTGGAGCTGCTGGGCCAGCCAGAGCCCATCTCGCCCAAGAAGTTCAAGCGCAAGGTCATTTTGCTGGTGGGGCCCACCGGCGTCGGCAAGACCACCACGCTGGTCAAGCTGGCCGCCAACTTTTCGGTCAAGCAGAAAAAGCGGGTCGGCATCATCAACACCGACACCTTCCGCATTGCGGCGCAGGAGCAGATCAAGACCTACGCCGACATCCTGAGCATCCCGCTGGCCGTGGCCTATCAGAAGTCGGAGCTGGCCGAGGCGCTGGCCTCGATGGAGGACCTCGAGGTGGTCTTCATCGACACGGCCGGCAAAAAGCCGGGGGACGTCCAGCACCAGGAGGACATCGGCGGCATCATCGCTGTGGCCAACCCCGAGGACGTGCTGCTCTGCGTGTCGGCCGCCACCGGCTTTGCCCCGCTCAAGGAGGTGGTGGACACCTACGCCTTCATCGAGGACTTCAGGCTGCTGGTGACCAAGCTGGACGAGACCCGCTACCGCGGCGGCATCCTCAACCTGCGCTGGTACGCCAAAAAGAATCTGGCCTACGTCACGACCGGACAAAATGTGCCCGACGACATTGAGAAGATCGACATACAGTCCATTGTGGACGAGTTGCTGCGATAGACGGTCCTGTGCACAGCTGGCGGGACGGCCAAAAGGCGCCCGCGGGCTGAGCCCGACAGCGGGGGGACCGGGAGATTTTCAAAGAGGCGTGTGGATATGAGAAAAGAGTTGCAGGATCAGGCGCAGCCGCTGCGCGACCTGATGAACCGGCAGGAACGGCCGCCAGGGCAGGTCGAGGTCATCGCCGTCGCCAGCGGCAAGGGGGGCGTCGGCAAGTCCAGCCTCAGCGTCAACCTGGCCATTGCGCTGAGCACCCTCGGCCGGCGGGTGCTGGTGGTGGACGCCGACTTTGGGCTGGCCAATGTCGACGTCATGCTGGGGGTCAGCACGCGGTACAACCTGGGCCACCTGCTGCGCGGCGAGCGCAAGCTGACCGAGATCATCCAGGAGGGGCACGCGGGCGTGCGCTTCATCTCGGGCGGCTCGGGCGTCTACGAGCTCACCCGCATGGGGGAGGAGCAGCTGCAGGCCGTGGTGGGGGGCCTGCTGGGCATGCGGGACCCGGCCGACATCATCCTGTTCGACCTCGGGGCCGGCATCAACGAAAACATCCTGCAGCTGATCGGGGCGGCCTCGGAGCTGGTGGTGGTGGCCACGCCCGAGCCCACCGCCATCCTCGACGCCTACGCGCTGGTCAAGACGGTCTGCGAGCGCTGCCCCTCCACGCCGATGCGGCTGGTCATGAACAAGGGCGAGAGCCGCAAGGAGGCGCAAAACGCCATGGACAGCTTTCAGCTCATTGTCAAGCGATACCTCAACCGGGACATCTGCGCGCTTGGCCACGTGCTGTTCGACAGCGAGATGACCCGCGCCATCAAGCGCCAGGTGCCGCTGGTCATCAGCCACCCAAACAGCGCGGCGGCCAGGGACATCCGGGCCATCGCCCAGTCGCTGCTGGACCTGCCCAAAGAGCCGCGCCCGGCCAACCTGCTGTCAAGGCTGTTTTCAAAGTGGCTGGGCTGAGGGAAATTCGGGTGCGGTTGTGCCCTTGTCTGTCAAACTGTCTAGAGTGGGATGTTGCGGTGTGAATATTGGAAAAAAAGCGTTGAATTTCAAAGCGATGAACGACAGCAAGCTCCCGGTGATCGGGGACAAGCTGGAGCTCTGCATGGAGAAGGCCCCCCCCTATCGAACCCAGCTCGAGGACATCGATCGGGAGGGGAACTACCTGGTGCCGCCGCCCCAGTACCGCAGGGTGCAGATGGAGTACGAGGTTGGGCAGGCGCTCGAGGCCTTCTATTTCCGGCACAACGGGCGGTATGGCTTTCGGGCGCAGGTGGTGGGCACGAAGGAACAGGGCGAGCTGTGCTTCCTGGTGCTGCGGCGCACGTCGGAGCCCTACCGGCAGCAGCGCAGGGAGTCCTTCCGGCTGCCGATCTCGCTCAAAATCGTGGTGCGGCCGGCCGTGGCCGGCCCCTTTCCGCTGCACCCCGACGGCGAGGACATGCGGCTCGAACGCATGTTCAAGACCGAAAACCTCAGCGAGACCGGGCTTGGCTTCAAGACCAGCAGGAGGAGCTACGAGGTGGGCGAGCTCCTCTACATCAACCTCTACTTCGGCAGCAAGGCAACCTCCGCGCCGATCGAGTTTTACGCACAGGTCTGCCGCCGGGAGCTGGTCGACCGCGAGGCGCAGACCTACTTTATCGGGGTCAAGTTTCTCAGGGTCGGCGAGGATGTGCGGCAGATGATCGCGCGCTTTGTGCTGCGGGAGCAGCAGGAGCTCATCCGGCGCAGGCCGCCCCCGTAGGGGGGGGCCGACAAGGCCGGGGAGGACGAGCCCAAGAAAACGGACTGATTGACGGCAGCCAAAGCGTACGGGCAACAATGCGGAAGGGGGTGAGCCGGATGACCGAACGGGCGCTGAAGACGGTGGGCATGCTGGACGAGGAGGAGCTCTTCAGGCTCTGGAACCGGTTTAAGCAGACCGGCGACGAGCGGGCCAAGGATGCGCTGCTGCTGCACTATGTGCAGCTGGTCAAGCGGGTGGTCCGCCGCATGATGCCCAAGTACAACGGCTACATCGAGTATGACGACCTGGTCAACTCCGGCATCCTCGGGCTCATCGACGCCGTGGACAAGTTCGACCTCAAGCAGGGCGTCAAGTTCGAGACCTACGCGATCATCCGCATCCGCGGAGAGATCTTGGACCACATGCGCGCGCAGGACTGGGCGCCCTCGAGCATGCGCAAAAAGCTCAACACGATTGAGAGCGCCTACGAGCTTTTAGAGAGCGAGCAGGGGCGGCCGCCGACCGACGAGCGGCTGGCGGAGGCCGTCAACATGTCAGTGGGCGACGTACAGAAGATGCTGGCCAAGAATCACCTGTTCAGCGTGGTCAGCTTTGAGGACGCCCTCAGCACGGGGCAGCAGGCCGCCGACCTGGCCATGACCGAGGACCAGACCCCCGAGAGCATCCTGCTGCGCAGCGAGCTGAGGCGCATCCTGGCCGACGCCATCGAGGAGCTGCCCGAAAAGGAGCGGCTGGTCATCACGCTCTACTACTACGAGGAGCTGCTGCTCAAGGAGATTGCCGAAATCCTCGGCGTGACCGAGTCGCGGGTGTCGCAGGTGCACTCCAAGGCGCTCGCCCGCATGAGGGGCCGGCTTGAGAAGTCGTTGTAAACGGCTGCGCGGGGCGAGGGGCCTTGATGGGCCGCACCGGCGGCAAGGGGAGGCAAAAACAGCGCTCGGAGAGCGCGGCGAGGGGAGGGCCCTGTATGCGGGCGCGCTTTTTCAGTGGAGAGGACCGACAGGCGGCCGCAGCTGCGGCTGCGGCCTTTTTTCAAATGGAGGTCGGCCAGCTGGTCATCGAGGAGGTCCGGCCGGTGGAGGGCGCACCGCCCGTGCAACTGCTGGCCATTGATCCCGAGGGGGCCCCGATCGACCAGATGAACGGCGGTTTCGCGCTGCGCTTTGAGGCCGACGGCGTGTATTTGGAGCTGCTGCCCCCGCGGGGGCAGGGCCTTCCGATCGACCGCGGCGGGCTGCAGGAACGCCTTTCGCGCAAGGGCGTGTCCGGCCTGGACCGGCCGCTGCTCGAGGCCCTGCTGGCGCGCGGGGTGGGCTGTGCCCGCATTGCGCCGCCCCAGCGGGAGCGCCTGCTGCAGGAGGAGGCCGTGGTCAGGCTGTCGGCGGACGCCATGGAGGCGACGCTGGAGCTGCTGCCCCCCGAGCCGGGCGGCGCGCTGATGGGCGCCGCGCAGATCAAACAGGCCCTGCGGGAGGCCGGCGTCGTCGCCGGCCTGCAGGAGGAGGAGATCGCGCGGGCCGCGAGGGAGCACACCTACGGGCGGAGCTACCGCGTGGCGGTCGGCCGGCCGCCGCAGGACGGCAGGGACGGCGAGCTGATCTACCACTTTGACCAGAGCGGCATCGGCGTGCCCACCGTGGACAAGGAGGGGAAGGCCTACTTCCGGGAGCTGAACCTGTTTGTCCCGGTCGAGCGGGGGCAGCTGCTGGTCACGCGCGTACCCGCGACCGAGGGGGTGCCGGGCGTGACGGTCACCGGCCAGGAGCGCAGGCAGCGCAAGGGGCGGGAGGTGCCGCTGCCGCGCTCGACCAACGCGGTGGCCGACGAGCACAAGACCACGCTGCACGCCGCCTGCGACGGCATGGTGGAGCTGGTGGGGGGCGTCGTGCAGGTCTCGGGCGTCTACACGGTCAAGGGCGACGTGAACATGGGGATCGGCAACATCGACTTCAACGGCTCGGTCGTGGTCAACGGCTCGGTGATGGCCGGCATGACGGTGCAGGCCACCGGCGACCTCACCGTTGGCGGCGGTGCCGAGGGCTGCACGCTGGAGGCCGGCGGCAACATCAAGATCGCCCGGGGCATGCAGGGCATGGACAGGGGCGTGATCCGGGCCGGGGGCAGCGTGACCGCGCAGTTTGTGGAGCGGGCCTCGGTCTCGGCCGGCGAGGACATAAAGGTCGACATGCTGGTCCACAGCACGGCCGAGGCCGGCCGGAATTTGCTGGCCGCCGGCAAGCGCGGCAGCATCGTGGGCGGCCTCGCCCGTGCCGACAAGCTGGTGGTGGCCAGGACGGTCGGCACCGAGGCGGCCATCCGCACCGAGGTCGAGGTGGGCCTGCAGCCCGTCCGCCGCAAGCGCATTTTGTTTTTGGAGAAGGAGCAGGCGGGCCTGGCGGCGGAGTACGAGAAGCTGGCCACGCTGCACGGCTATCTCGAGAAGGCCGACCCCGCCGACGAGGCCAAACGGGCGCTCAGGGCCTCGGTGGTCGGCAGCCTCCGCAAAAACCGCGCAGCCCATCAACGGCAGCAGCAGGAGCTCGAGGCCCTGCGGCAGGAGCTCGAGTGCGCCGGGGCGTGCAAGCTGCACGTCCTCGGCAAGATCCACCCCGAGAGCCACATCGGCATCGGGCCGGCCAGCCTGCGCATCGATCAGCCGGTCTCGTTTGCCACCTTTACCTGCCGCGACGGCAAGATCGTCTTTGGGGCCTGCGAGTACACGAGAGACTAGCCGATGGACCCGCCGTCAGCGATGGAGGGGAGGAGTTGCCGACATGTCGATCAAGGGCATCGACGCACAGATGATGGTGACCCGCGCAGTTGATTACGCCAGGGAGAGCAGCGCCCAGCTCAAAAAGAGCGAGCTGATGCAGGACTACATGGCGGTGCAGGGGCGCCTGCTCGAGCAGCAGGGGCAAAAGTCGGTCGGCGGCGCGCAAAAGGCCGAGCAGGCCGGCATCCACCCCGACCGGCAGAGGGGGGGCGGGCAGGCCGCCTCCGACCAGGAGCGGGGGACGGCCGAGGATTCGGCCGCGCACTCCGAACGGGAGCTCAGCGAGGCGCTGGGCGAGCCGGAGGCGCACCTGATCGACATCCGCGCCTGAGGGCGGGGGCAGCGCCCCGGCCGATTCAAAACGAGAGGGGAAACCGCCTTGACCTTGCTGGAACGCTACCTGTACACCCTGTTTGTCTTCGCGCTGGCCGGGCTGCTGCTGCTGCTGCACCGGCGCATCGGGTCGGATGTGCGGCGGCAGAAAAAGCTGCTCGACGAGCGCGAGACCGGGATTTTGAAGCGCTATGCCGGCCTGGAGGATGCGATGGACGAGTTCGCCGGCACCGTGGCCGCCTCCCAGGAGGAGCTCTGCCGGCAGGTCGACGAGCTGCAGCGGCTGCTCGCGCAGGCGCGCGGGCAGGTCGGGGCGTCGCTCCCCGCGGCCGCGGAGCCGCCCGCGAGGGGCCGCGTGTGGGAGGTGCAGGAGCCGCCCGACGAGGCGCCGGCCGCCGAGGGCGGTTTTCAGCTGCTGTTTGAACAGGCCGCCGAGCGGCCCGCGGGGCCCGAGCCGGCAAGGGCGTCGGCCACCCGCTACGAGCGCATCAAGGCGCTGGCGCTCGAGGGCCTGCAGCGGCCGCAGATCGCCCGGGAGCTGGGCATCACGCAAAACGAGGTCGACCTCGTGATCGGGATCGGACGGGCGCAGCCATAGACTGAAAGGTCATAGAAAAAAGTCACAAATTGCCGTAAATTTTGGCTTGCTACCAAAGTCTGCGGCAGTTGCCCTTTTTTGCCCGGCTGTAAGAAAAAACGGCGTCAAAGTCCTCAAGTTTTTCGCGGAAATTCCGTTATAGTCTTTAAGGGATTTGACAATGCACGCCGGGCACGGAAGCCCCAGAAAAGGAGAGCCTATGCTTCGAGGCCAATACATGGCCGGCACCGGCATGATGCTGCAGCGCCGGCTGATGGAGAACATCACCCACAACATCACCAACGCCGACACCACCGGCTACAAGAAAAACCACCTGGTGTCGCGCAGCTTCGACGACGTGCTGATCCAGCGCATCCGCGACGGCGGAGACGCCGCGGGGTCCGCGCGGGCACAGGCGGTCGGGCCGCTGAACTTCGGCACCCGCGTGGACCAGGTCTACGTCTCGTTTGAGCAGGGCATATTGGAGCAGACCGACCTGAACACCGACCTGGCGCTGACCGGCGAGGGCTTCTTCGTGCTCGAGACGCCGCAGGGCGAGCGCTACACCCGCTCGGGCGCCTTCTACCTGACGCAGGACGGGTATCTGGTGGACAGCCAGGGCCACTTCCTGCTGGGGACCGAGGGACGGGTCCAGGTGGGCGGCGAGGACTTTGCGGTCGGCGGGCGGGGCGAGGTGTCGGTGGGGGACGAGGTCGTCAACCGGCTGCGGCTGGTGACCTTTGCCAATCCGCAGGCGCTGCGCAAGCAGGGGGACAGCCTCTACGCCGCGCAGGGCGAGGCCCCGCTCGAAGAGGCGCCGGAGGCCGCAGTCAAGCAGGGCTTTCTCGAGGGCTCCAACATCGAGATCGGGCGCGAGATGGTGGACATGATGACGGTCTACCGCGTCTACGAGACCAACCAGCGCATTTTGAGCATGATTGACGAGACCGTCGGCAAGGCGGTCAATGAGATCGGGAGGCTGAGGTAGATGTTTGAGGCCATCCTGATTGCGGCCACCGGGCTGAGCGGCCAGCAGCGCCGGATCGACACAATCGCCGACAACCTGGCCAACGTCAACACCGCCGGCTTTAAGGCCGCGCGCCTCGACTTCAAAGACGCGCTGCACACGGCCGGCTTCGGGCAGGCCGCCACCCCCGCCCCCGCGGGCAACCAGCAGAAGGGGCACGGCGTCATGACGGCGGCCATCACGCGCCGCTTTCAGGACGGCGCCATGATGAAGACCGACAACCCGCTCGACTTCGCCATGGAGGGCGGCGGCTTTTTTGCCGTCCGCACGGCCGAGGGCGAGCTTGCCTACAGCGCCGGCGGGCCGCTCTACCTGGGCGGCGGCGAGGAGGGGCGCTTTTACCTGACAACCGCCAGCGGGCACCGCCTGCTCGACCGCGAGGACAACCCGATCGAGGTGCCGGCCGGCACCGCCCAAATTGAGGTGGCGCAAAACGGCGAGATCCGCTTTTCAGACGGGCGGACCCCGGCCGCGCAGGCCGAGGGAGAGGTGGGTGAACCGCAGGCCCCCGCGCCGCCGGATGCCGTGATCGGGCTGTACGCCTTTTCAAACCCCGGCGGGCTGGAGGCGGGGGGGAGCGGGCTCTTCAAGCCGACCGCCGCCTCGGGCGAGCGCCTGCAGGCGGGCGAGGGGGTCCGCCTCTGCCAGGGCGTTCTCGAGAGTTCCAACGTGGAGCTGTCGGCCGAGTTCACCCGCCTGATTCGCGCACAGAGGGCCTTTTCGCTGGCGTCGCGCGCACTGACCCTCGCCGATGACATGGAGGGCATTGCCAACAACCTGCGCAGATAGTTCTGTACAGGGCGGTATCGTTGAAAAGGAGTGTCGAACATGAACAACATTGTACAGTGCCGCCTTTGCAAGAAACCGTTTCAGTCGACCGGCGGCATGCTCTGCCGGGACTGCCTCCTGCAGCTGGACGAGGACTTTGTCAAGGTGCGGGACTACCTCGAACACAACCCCGGCAACGCCGGCATCAACGAGATTGCCGAGGCCACCGGCATCTCCAAGCGCAACCTGATCGAGCTGCTCAACGAAGAGCGCCTGACCAGGAACACCGTCTCGGCCGACCTGCTGCTCTGCTCGGTCTGCAAGCAGCCCATCCTCGTGGGCAGCATCTGCGAAAAGTGCAAAAAGGACCTGGCCTCGGCGCTCAACGCCACGCTGCCCAAGTCGCCCACACCCGAGCAAAAGCGGAGGGCACAGGCGGGCGGGGGGCCCCGCATGCACGTCAGATCCAAACTGCTCGACGACTGAATGCGACCGGCGCGCCGGCCAAACCGGGCCGGCGTCACAGGGGGCCCGCAGCGCTGCAGGCGGGCAAAACCGATGGTGACGGATAGAAAGCGAGGTCAGGCCATTGAAGATCAATCCCATTCCGCCAAGTTGGATCCAGGGGAGCTACCCCGTACAGCGGGCGCGTCCGGCCGAACAGGCGGTGCCCGAGGCCGCCGACCAGGTCACGGTCTCGGAGCAGGCCGCCGGCCTCTCGAGGCTGTCCGCCTGCGCCAGGCAGGAGGGTCCCTGCAATGCGGCCGAGCGGCAGCAGCGGGTGGCCGAAATCGCCCGGCAGATTGAGGCGGGGACCTACCACGTGTCGGCCGACGACCTGGCCGAAAAGATCCTTGGGGACATCCTGCCCAAGTGACGCCGAAGGGGAGTGCGCCGCAGGTGAATGTTGCACAGGGGCCCTATGAACAGATGATTGCGCTGCTGGAGGACTGCGGCCGCATGCAGCGGGAGCTGCTGGCGCTGTCGGTCGAAAAGCGGCAGGTCGTCACCGCGGGGCAGACCGGCCGCCTGAGCGAGATCACGCAGCTCGAGCTCAAGGCGCTGGCCGGGCTGAACGCACTTGAAAAGAGGCGCGGGGGCCTGGCTGCGGCCATTGCGGCCGAGACCGGAGCCGACCCGCAGGCGCTGACCGTCGGCCGGCTGGCCGAGCTTGCGCCGGACCCCGACCTGAAGAGACGCCTGCTGCAGCTCCAGCGGGAGCTGACGGCACTGGTGGGCCGACTGCAGGAGCTCAACCGGCAAAACGGGGAGCTGATCAAAACCCACCTCGACTACGGCGAGACCATGCTCAACCTGATGGTGGAGGACGCCGCCTCCCCCTACAACCTGTACGACGAGCACGGAGGTGCCGCCTCTGGCGGCGGGACAATCCGCCCCGGTCTGTTTGACCGGGAGACATGAGGTAACCACAGATGAGATCGACTTTTTCCGGCATTGAGATTGGCAAGTCCGGTATCCAGTACAGCCAGAAGGGGCTGGACGTGACGGGGCACAACATCGCCAACGTCGATACCGCGGGATATACAAGGCAGCGGCTGGTCGGCAGCGCACGGGAGCCATTTGGGGCCATCGCCCGCTACCTGCCGCTCGAGCAGGGCCGCGTGGGCGCCGGCGTCCGCGTGCAGATTTTGGACCAGATCCGGGACAGCTTTCTCGACCGACAGTTCCGCAGCGAGCAGACGCTCTACGCCGAGTGGGTCACCCGCACGCAGGGCCTGACCTATGTCGAGTCCCTGCTGCAGGGCGACGCGACGGCCAGCCTGAGCGGCAGCCTCAAAAACCTGTTCGACGCCTTCAACGACGTGGCGGGCGCCCCCTTTGACGCCGCCCAGCGCAGCGTGCTGCGCCAGCGCGGCCTGCAGATCTGCCAGGACATCCGCAAGGTGTACACCCGCATGACCGAGATGCTCAGCGAGCAGGAGCTCTGCGTCGAGACGGTGGTGGGGCAGATCAACACCGTCACCGGCAGCATCGCGCGGCTGAACGAGAGCATTTACTTTGCCGAGCTGGACGGCCAGCCGGCCAACGACCTGCGCGACAAGCGCAACCTGCTGCTGGACGAGCTGTCGGGCTACATCAACATCGAGTACCGCGAGACCGCCGAGGGCAAGCTGGTGGTCACGACCGACGGCGGCCGCGAGCTGGTCAACCACAAGGCGGTCAACCGCATCGGCCTGATGGACAACGCCGACGGCCTCAGCATACCCTGCTGGGCGGCCGACACCTTCGGCCCCGGCGACCCCGCGGCCGACACCGCGCTGGACAGCAGCCTCATGGGGGGCGAGCTCAAGGCCCACCTCGACCTGATGACCGGCACCTCGGTCGACCAGCCCGGCATCCCCTACTTCATCAACCTGCTCAACGCCTATGCGCAGACGCTGGTCACCTCGGTCAACGACATCCACAACCAGGGCTTCCGCCACCCGAACGGCAACGAGGGCGACCCCGACACAGCCCCCTCGACCGGCATGGGCATCGACTTCTTCTGGGACGGCGGCGGCCAGCCCATCACGGCCGGCGACCTGCGCCTCAGCGACGCCATCGCCGACGAGGTCTACGGCATTTACAACATCTGCGCCTCGAGCCAGATTGTCTCCTCGCCCGACCCCGAGGACCTCAACAGCGGCAACAACGAAATTGCCAAGGCCCTCTTCCAGCTGTACGGGGACACCACGGTCGGCCTGTTCGGGCTGGTCAGCAGCATGGTGCTCGAAATCGGCACCACGCTCGGGCACAGCAAGACCATGACCTCCACCCAGCAGAGCCTGCTGCTCTCGGCCGACCAGCAGCGCACCTCGATTTCGGGGGTCTCGCTGGACGAGGAGATGACCAGCCTGATCATGTACCAGCACGCCTACTCGGGCTCCAGCCGCGTCATCACGGCCATGGACGAGGCGCTGGAGGTGCTGATCAACAAGATGGGGCTTGTGGGGCGCGCCTGATTGCCCCCCTGCCGGCCACGGCATTTGAAAGGAGAATCCCGCCATGCGTGTCACCAACTCCATGCTGGTGAGCAACTACATGAACAACCTCAACGGCAGCCTGGGCAGGCTGGACCGCTACCAGGGACAGCTGGCCACCAACCGCAAGTGGGCGAACGTCAGCGACGACCCCGTGAGCGTCATTTACAGTCAGCAGGCCAACTACCGTCTGGACCGGCTGCGCCAGTACCAGGGCAACGTCGGGCAGGCGCTCAAGTGGGCCACCCAGGTCGAGGGCGGCATCATGGAGCTCAACGAGGTCATCAAGTCGGCCTACGAGGCCTGCGTCGGCGCCGCGACCGACATCATGGACAAGCGGGACATGACCAACGCCGCGCAGTACGTCAAGCAGCTGCGCGACCACATCCTGCAGACCCTCAACACCACCTACGGCGACAAGTATGTCTTCGGCGGCTACAACGCCTCCGGCCACGTCGACGCCAACCGGCAGATCGGCCCCTTTTCGGCGCAGGAGGTGACCGACCCGGTCACCGGCGAGGTGACCGGCAGCCAGCTCTGCTTCAACGGCATCCCGATCTCGGCGCTCGAGGCCAACGCCGCGCTGCCCGCCATCGACCAGGACCCCCAGCTGAGCGAGGTCTACGCGCACTTCCAGGGCCAGGTCATCCGCTACGACGTCGGGGTCGGGCTGGAGATGGAGGTCAGCTACAACCCCTCCAATCTGGTGCAGACCGGCGGCACCAACCTCTATGAGCTGGTCTCGGGGCTGTACTTTGAGATGGTCCGGGACGGGGCCACGGCCGAGGACATCAGCAGCCACATCCAGGGGCTGCAGAGCGCCCAGAGCCACCTGCTGGCCTCGGCGGCCGAGGTGGGCGGCCGGGTCAACCGGCTCGAGATCCTCGAGGCCCGCTACGAGCAGGACGAGATCGCCTACCTGCAGATGAAGTCGGACGCCGAGGACGCCGACCAGGCCGAGGTCATCATGCACTACAAGATGGCCGAGTCGGTCTACAAGGCCGCCCTCTCGACCGGGGCCTACATCATTCAGCCCACGCTGATGGACTTTCTGCGCTGACCGGTGGGGCGCAGCTTGAACAGGGGACGACAATTTCCTTCACCGATTGAAACCGCAGGGGTGTGCAAGATCGCAAAGGGCAGGTGTATGACGACATGAGCACGGTTTCAAAAATTGTAATCGACCAGCAGTACGCGGCCATCGGCATCAGGACCACGCCGGCCAAAATGCACATCACAATGCCCAGCCCGACCATGAGAATCCGCAACGAGCTGCCCGAGATGCAGATCGAGCGCCGGCCGCCGAGCTTTGAAGTGAACTGGCAGAAGGTGCATGACGAGTCCGGCCTCAAGGGCCCCATCACGCTGATCAAGACCATCCGGGACGAGGTGCGCGAAGGGGTGCTCGGCCACATCGCGGACAAGGTGCGCGAGTACGACGAAATCGGCGACCTCACCCGCCCCGGCAACCGGGTGGCCGAGCAGTGCCGGGCCGCATCGCTGCGCACCGCCGGGACGACCATCAACCTCGGCAGCATGCCCCAGAGCCTGCCCGAGATGAGCTGGGACAGGGGCAGCATGCACGTCTCCTGGAGCCGCGGCCGCGTGGTCGTCGAGTGGGAGGACGTGAGCAACCGGGCCGAGATCGAGCTCGACCCCCCCTTCTCAATCGAGGTCTACCTGCGGCAAAAGCCCTTCTTCCGCGTCACGGTCGAGGATGTGCAGGGGCCGCAGGTCGATGCGGCCGGCAACTCGGTGGACCAGTACGTCGGATAGGGGGCCAGGGGGCGGCACCCCCCGGCGCCCGTAAAACAGGGGAGCGCCAGGTGCCTTTTGAAACATGGACGCCCGCGCGGCAGCGCCGCGCCGGGCAGAAGGGAAATCGTATGCGTATACAGACCGTTCGCTTTGGGGAGGTCACCATCGACGAGCAGAAAATCATCACCTTTGCCGCGGGGCTCCCGGGGCTCGAGGCGTACAGCCGCTTTGCCGTGCTGCAGTTTGACGAGAGCTATCCCATCACCTGGCTGCAGTGCGTGGACGAGCCGTCCATCTGCCTGCCGGTGGTGGATTCGTTTCTGGTCATGCCCGACTACGCCTTCAACCTGGCCGACGAGGACGTCAAGGAGCTGGAGCTCCGGGGGCCGGAGGATTTGCAGGTGCTCAGCGTGATGGTCATCCCCGACAACATCGAGCAGATGACGGTCAATCAAGTGGCGCCGGTGGTCATCAACATGCGCACCGGCGCGGCCCGCCAGATCATCCTCAACGGGGGGGATTTCAACGCCCGGCTGCCCATCTTTGAAGAGCTCATCAAGCGAATAAAGGAGGGCCGCGCCGATGCTGGTGCTGTCGCGCAAGCTGAATGAGACCATCCTGATCGGCGACGAAATCCGGGTGACGCTGCTGGGCATCGAGGGCGACAAGGTCAAGCTGGGCATTGATGCACCGAGGGCGACCAGGATTTTCCGCGAGGAGCTGCTGGAGGCCACGCGGGCCACCAACCGCCAGGCGCTGGAGGCCCCGGTGGTGACCTTTGACCTCTCGCGGCTTGCCGGGCGGGAAGAGGACACGTGAGTCAATCCGGCGGGCAGAAGATACGTGCGTAAACGAGGGGGCGCCCGGCGCCCCCTGAAAAGGCCCCCGGCCGCCCCAGACAGGGCGCGGCCGGGGGCCGGTGTTTTTGACGGTGCCTTTGCCGGTATCAAGGCGAAAGGTACAGGGACACGTGAGGGGGGAGCCGGTATCCCGGGCGGGGCTTTTCCCTAACCTGTATGCCGGGGACGGTATTTCGGACAGGGCTTCTCGAAGCTGGGCTCGCCGGCGCATCCACAGGGGCGCTTGGTGCGCTGTCCTGGATGATGGAGGGGCCCTGCCAAGTGGGCTTATACCGGGGCATCCAAAGCACTCCCCAAACGCAAAAGAACCCGGGCGCAGGCCGGGTTCCTTTGCTTGGAGTGTGGTTTTGCTGTTTTTTTGCTGGGGTGTGGGTATGCCATAGGATAAAAGGAGGGACTGAATGGAAGAGCGGCCCTGTCTTAGCCGAGCAGCTGCAGCACGCCCTGGGGCAGTGCGTTGGCCTGCGCCAGCATGGCGGTAGAGGCCTGGGCCAGAATGTTGTTGCGGGTGAACTGGGTCATCTCCTTGGCCATGTCGACGTCGCGGATGCGGCTCTCGGCGGCACTCAGGTTCTCGGCCGAGGTGTCGAGGTTGGCGATCTTGAACTCCAGGCGGTTCTGCAGGGCGCCGAGCGCGGCGCGCTGGGTCGAGACCTGGTTGATGGCGCCGTTGACCTCGGTGATGGCCTTGGAGGCCCCTTCGCGCGTGCGGACGGAGGAGAAGCCGATGCCCAGCGCATAGCTGTCCATCTTGTCGACGTTGATGGCCAGCTCGTCGCCCTGGTTGGCGCCGGTCTGGATGACCAGCGCGCGGCCCTCGACCGACTTGACCTCGATGATGCCCTGGAGCTTGTCGGGCTTGACAAAGTTGGCGTCGTCGGCATGCTCAAGGCCGTCTGCGCCGGTGTCGGTTACCTTGGCGAGGTCGGCCGCGCTCAGCGCGGTGCCCAGCTTGACCGTGATGCCGTTGTTGAAGGTGACGTGGTCGTCGCCGACCTTGACCTCGACGCGCTCGGCGCCCAGGCAGGTGGCGTAGAACTTGGTGGTGCCCGCATTGTAGTCCTTGGCGCCGCCCAGCGCAAAGGTCGAGTTGGTCAGGTTGTTGGCCAGCGTCTGGCGACCGGTCAGTGTGCCCAGATTGACAGCATCCTTGACTTCAAAGGTGAAGTCACCCAGTCCGGTGAAGTTGACGGTCGCGGTGCCGTTGGCCGCAAGATCTGCCTCCGTAAAGCTGCCCGCGACCGAGACGCCGGTGGTCAGGTTGACGGCCGAGAGCGTGCCGTCGGCATTGCCGCGGATTTCCCAGGTGCCGTTGTACAGCGCGTTGGCGTTGATGGCTCCCGAGATGGTGAAGTCGGCATTGGCGCCGACTGCGGCAGCGACATCGGCCGAGTCGGTGACATAGGTGGGGGCCTCGGCCACGACGGCGCCGGTGGTCACCTGCACGATGTCGATGGCGTAGTTGCCGGCCTTGGCGTTGTTGGCCAGGAAGATGGAGGGGCTGTCTGCGGCCATCGCGCCGGTGGCGCCGCCGATGTTGCGCTTGCCGGCGAAGTAGCCGTCGATCAGGTTCTGGTCGTTGAAGCGGGTCTTGGAGGCCGTTTCGTTGATCTCGTCGCGCAGTTGCATAAACTCCTGCTCGAGTGCGCCGCGGTCGATGCTCTGCTCGTTGGTGTCGGAGCCCGACTGCACCGCGAGCTCGCGCATTCTCTGCAGGATGTTGTGGGTGCTCTGCAGGGCGCCCTCAGCGGTCTGGACCAGCGAAATGGCGTCCTGGCTGTTCTTGGAGGCCATCTGCAGGCCGCGGATCTGGGCGCGCATCTTCTCCGAAATGGCCAGGCCGGCCGCGTCGTCGCCGGCGCGGTTGATGCGGTAGCCGGAGCTCAGCTTTTCGACGTTCTTGGCGATGTTGGCATTGTTGATGCCGTACTGGCGATGGGCGTTCATCGCCGTGATGTTGTTGTTGATACGCATGTTGTTGTTACTCCTCCTTGATTTTCTGTCGGCGTTGCCGCCTCTTTGCGGGCATCCTTGCCCTGTTGCCCTGTGCCGGCCGCGCGGCCCTTGGGCACGGCTCGGCGGCCAGGTCCCCCCGCATCTCAAACAGGGGGCTCTTTCCGCCGAGGGCCGGCCCGCCTTCCGCGGGAGCACCTTCAACCTGACTGAACCGCCTTCAGTGCCCTTCGGGCGGCCCAAATTGGGTTCGACAAAATTATCGGCATATTTTTCGGTAACTTTAGTGTTCAAATATCGACAAGAATATTTTTTTATGTGACGATTACAAAAACACCTGTTTGGGCACAAAAATGCAGGAACAGGCGGTCTTTTCAATGGGAAATTAAATTTGCGAATAAAATAACACAGAAATTCCCGGATGAATTCGGCATATTTGACAAATTTCTGTAAAAATTGATTGAAATATGGATACAAAGGTGGTAAGATGTGTTTATTAAAAAGAAATTTATTACTAAAAAATAAGATTTTATTACCAAGTTACAAGACCAAATACGGATTGTGTAAGAGGTTGTGCCATCCGGAGGTCAGGGGCATTTGCCGAGCGGCTTTCCCGTGTCGATAAACGGGGACTGATGTGGCCAATAACAGTGTGGAATCGGCCTGTTTGACGCGGGCCGTACAGGGGGGATTGGGCAGGTGAGGGCTTTTTTCAGCTCACTGGTACACCAGTTGAAGGACTTTTGGTCGGGGCTGACCAAGCGGGAGCGCAACCGCTTTGCCGTGCTGACGGCGCTGATTGTGCTGCTGGGGACCGGGGCGGCCTACCTGCTTGGCCGGACCGAGTACGGCGTGCTGTACCAGAACCTCGAGGCCAAGGAGGCCGGCGAGGTGCTCGCGGCGCTCGAGGAGATGGGGGTGTCGGTCCGGACCGAGGGGGCGGGCACCATCCTGGCGCCGCGCGAGCAGGTGGGCGAGCTGCGCATGCGCCTGTCGGCCGAGGGCTACCTCAGCCAGAACTACCTGCCCGACATCTACAGCGCGGGCTCCTCGGGCATGGGCCGCACGGCGCAGGAGCAACTGGTCTACTATACGTATCAGAAGCAGGCCGACATCCGCCGCGCCATCTTGCAGATGGACAAGGTCGAGGAGTGCGTGGTGCTCATCAACATGGCCAAGGAGTCGAGCTATGTGTGGGACCCCAACGCGCAGCCCACCAGCGCCTCGGTGCTGCTGGAGATAAGGCGGGGCGAGCTGCTTGAAAACGGAGAGGCAAACGCCATCGCGGCGCTGGTCTCCACGGCGCTGCCCGGCCTGAGTTACGAGAACATCCACCTGGTGGACAGCAAGATGAACCAGTACCACCTCGGCGCGCCCTCGGCCGAGGGGGGCGGCGCACAGGAGATCGGCAAGCAGTTCGAGCTGGAAAACATGGTGCGCGACCGCCTGCAAAAGCAGGTGCTCAACCTGCTCAGCCCGGTCTTTGGCACTGACAGGGTCAACGCCTCGGTCAACGTGCGGCTCAACTTCGACCGCGAGCGCATCCAGTCGGTCGAGTTCTCGCCGCCCGAGGGCATGGACAGCGAGGGGCTGGTCATCAGCATGTCGGAGCTGTACGAGAACGCGCGGGACGGCAGCACGGCCGGCGGCATCCCCGGCACCGACGCCAACGGCATGGGCGCCGCGCAGTACCCCTACGGCGACCTTGGCGAGGACGAGTACTACAGCAAGGTGCTGCGCGAGATGAACTACGAGATCAACGAGACCACCACCGAGGTCGAGCGGGCGCAGGGCGTCATCAAGAGCCTGTCCATCGCCGTGCTGGTCGACAGCGAGGCGGTGGGCGAGGACCACACGGCCGACGTGACCACGCTGGTGGCGCAGGCCCTCGGCGTCAACGAGAACTACGTCTCGGTGCGCAGGCTGCCCTTCCAGAGCGACCCGAACCCCTATGCCGAGCTGCTGGCCGAGCAGCGCGCGAGCGAGCGGCAAATTCGCATGTGGGAGATGGCGCAGGTGCTGATCAAGGCCGCGGTGATTGTGGTGCTGGCGCTGCTGCTGTTCCTGATGGTGCGCAGCGTGCTGAAGGCCAGGGAGGACCGGGAGCGGGTGATCCTGATGCCGGGCGGCGCACAGGAGGGCGAAGTGCCGGTCGGGATCGACTACCTGGCCGGCGAGGGGGAGGACGGGCCGGAGGAGGAGAACTTCTATGCCGACGTCAAGCTGAGCGCCAAGTCGGCCGGCATCGAGCAGCTTGAGCGCATCATCGACAAAAATCCGCAGGCGGTGGCCATGTTGCTGCGCAACTGGCTGTCGGAAGAGGCCAAATAACTGGGCGAGGTGAACTTTGAACATGGCGACAACCAACCTGACCCCGCGCGAAAAGGCGGCCGTTTTGCTCATCAGCCTGGGGACCGATTACTCGGCCAAGCTCTACCGGCACCTGTCGGAGGAGGAGATCGGGCAGATGACGCTGAGCATCACCACCACAAGGCGGGTGGAGCCCGAGGTCAAGGAGCAGATCATCAGTGAGTTTTACGAGATGTGCCTGGCCCAGAAGTTCATTTCGGAGGGCGGCATCGACTATGCGCGCGACGTGCTCGAGAAGGCGCTGGGGCCCGAGAAGGCCGACGAGCTGGTGGCCAGGCTGTCCTCCTCGCTGCAGGTGCGGCCCTTCGACTTCATCCGCAGGGCCGACTCGCAGCAGATTTACAACGTCATCAACAACGAGCACGCCCAGACCATCGCGCTGGTGATGTCCTACATCTCGCCCAAGCAGGCCGCGCAGGTGCTGACCGAGCTGCCCCCCGAGCGGCAGACCGAGGTCATCGGCCGCATTGCCTACATGGGCAGCACCTCGCCCGAGTACATCAAGGAGGCCGAGCGCATCCTCGAGCGCAAGATCACCTCGATGGGCTATGCCGACCAGATCGCGGTGGGCGGCATCGACACGATCGTGGAGATCGTCAACTCGCTGGACCGCGGCACCGAAAAGCACATTTTCGAAGAGCTCGAGCTGGTGGATGGCGAGCTGGTCGAGGAGATCCGCCGGCGGCTGTTCGTGTTCGAGGACATCGCAAAGCTCTCGAACCAGGCCATTCAGCGCACCCTCAAGGAGGTCAACAACACCGACCTGGCCGTCGCCCTCAAGATGGCGGGCGAGGAGGTGTCGAAGGCCATTTTCAACAACGTCTCCAAACGCATGGCCGAGCTGCTCAAGGACGACATGGAGGTCATGGGCCCCGTGCGTGTGCGGGATGTTGAGGAGGCGCAGCAGAAGATCGTCAACGTCATCCGCAAGCTCGAGGAGGAGGGCGAGATCATCGTTGCGCGTGGGGATGGAGATGAATTTATTGTTTAGAATCGACCGCAGGCTGGTCAACGTGGAGAACTTTGAGCTGATCAAGGCCAACGCCTCGGCGCCGTCGGTGACCGACTCCACGCTGGTGGCCGTCCTCTCGATGGTGGAGCGGGAACGGCTGCTGGACGCGCGGCAGGCCGAGCTCGAGGCGCAGCTTGCGCGGCTGGAGCAGGACGAGGCCGACCTGCGGCAGCGCATGAGGCAGTCCGAGGAGGAGGCCCGCCGGCGGCTGGAGCAGGCCGGGGCCGAGGCCAAACGCGTCCGGCTGGAGGCCGAGGTCGAGGCCGTGGAGATCCACAGCCAGGCCAGGCACCTGGGGTACAGCGAGGGGCTGCAAAACGCGACCCGGGAGGCCGACGCGCGCCTGCAGGCCGCACGGGCCGAGGACGGGCAGGCGGTGGGTGCGCTGCTGGCCGAGATTGCGCGGGCGCGCAGCGAGGCCGTCGAGGGGCTCGAGGCCGAGCTCATCGAGCTGGTGTTTGCCGTGGCCCGAAAAATCGTTAATGTCGCCATACAAAAGGACGATATTATCTATGAGTCCCTGGTGAAAAATGCCCTGAGCCAGATCACGCGCGAGGGCAAGATCACCGTCCGCGTCAGCACGGGCTGCTACGAGCGCCTCTTCCCCGAGGGCAGCGCCACCTTTGTGCTGGGGGACGAGTCCATCGCGGCGGCCATTGTCAACGACCCGCTGCTCCCCGAGGGGGGCTGCATGGTGGAATCGGACGGAGAGACCATCAATGCCGGCGTTGACTCGCAGCTCAAGTACATCAGCATCGCCTTCCGGCAGGCGGACAAATCCGGATGAGCGGCAACATCGACCTTGCAAAGTACCGGCAGATCCTGGCCCGGCTGGACCCGCTGGAGTACGGCGGCCGGGTGACCAAGATCGTTGGGCTCACCGTCGAGTCCAGCGGGCCGGCCTCGAAGATCGGCGACATCTGCAACGTCTGCAACCTTCGGATGGAGACGGCCGTGCAGGCCGAGGTGGTGGGCTTTCGCGAGAACAAGGTGCTGCTGATGCCCTTTGGCAGCCTCGAGGGCGTGGGCCTGGGCAGCCGGGTGGTCAACACCAACAGCGCGCTGCGCGTGCCGGTGGGCAAAAACCTGGTCGGGCGCATTTTGGACGCGCTCGGCAACCCGGCCGACGGCCTGCCCGCCCCGGCGCCCGACGCCTACTACCCGGTCGACAACATGCCCCCCGACCCGCTGAGCCGCGAGCGCATCAAGGAGGCCCTGCCGCTGGGCGTCAAGTCCATCGACGGGCTGCTGACGGTGGGGCGGGGACAGCGCCTGGGAATCTTTGCTGGCTCGGGCGTCGGCAAGAGTACGCTGCTGGGCATGATCGCGCGCAACGCCGTGGCCGACATCAACGTCATCGCGCTGGTGGGCGAGCGCGGACGCGAGGTGCGCGACTTTGTCGAAAAGGACCTCGGCCCCGAGGGGCTCAAAAAGTCGGTGCTGATCGTGGCCACCTCCGACCAGCCCGCGCTGATTCGCCTCAAGTCGGCCATGGTGGCCACGGCGGTGGCCGAGTACTTCCGCGACGAGGGCTTTAAGGTGCTGCTGATGATGGACTCGCTGACCCGCTTTGCCATGGCCCAGCGGGAGATCGGCATGGCGGCCGGCGAGCCGCCGGTGTCGCGCGGGTACCCGCCCTCGGTCTACACCATCCTGCCCCGGCTGCTCGAGCGCAGCGGCACCTCGGACAAGGGCTCCATCACCGGGCTCTACACCGTGCTGGTGGAGGGCGACGACATGAACGAGCCGGTGGCCGACACCGTGCGAGGCATCCTGGACGGGCACATCGTGCTCTCCCGCGCCATTGCCAACAGCAACCACTACCCCCCGATCGACGTGCTGGCCAGCGTCAGCCGCGTCATGCCCGACATCGTGCCGCCGGAGCAGCTGCGGGCGGCCGGCTTTATCAAAAACAAGATGGCGGTCTACCGCGAGGCGCAGGACCTCATCAACATCGGCGCCTACCAGCAGGGGGCGAACCCCGACATCGACGAGGCCGTCCGCCTGCACGGCGCCATCGAGCACTTGCTATGGCAGGACATGAGCGAACACTTTACCTATGGGCAGACGCTTGCGATGATGGAGGCCATCCACCGCGGATAGCGCCTTTGCGCCAGGACGTTTGAAATGGGCGTGCCATGAAGAAGTTTACGTTTTCGCTGCAGCCGCTGCTCGCGTACAAGCGGACGCTGGAGAACCAGCAGAAGGGGGCGCTGGCCGAGGCCCAGGGCGCGCTGCGCCGGCTGCAGGCGCTGCACCGGGCCGTTTTGGAGCAAATTGAGCGCACCGGGGCCGAGCTCGAGCACCGTCTTGACGGCGGCAGCCGCGCCGACGACCTGCGGGCCTACAGCTTTTACCTGCACCACCTGGGCGAGCGGCGCCTGGCGCTCGAGGCCCAGATTCGGGAGGCCGTGCAGGCGGTCAGGGCCTGCCAGGAGGCGCTGGTGCTGACCATGAAGGAGCTCAAGGCGCTCGAGCGGCTCAGGCAGGAGCAGTACCAGCGCTACCTCGAGGAGCTGCGGGCCGAGGAGGCCAAGGAGATCGGCGACCTGGTCTCCTTCCGCACCATCGCGGGGCAGTCCGATTGAGGCGCAGAGGGTTTGAATGAGGAGGACGGCATGAACAGAGCCAGCGGTCCTGAACTGAACAGGGCGGAGTATCCGCCCGAGGCCGACGGACAGCCGGCCGGCAAGAAGGGGCGGAAAAAGGCCGACAAGAAGCGCGCGCGGGGCGACAAAAAGGGCCGCCGCGGCTTTTGGGGCCTGCTGGCGCTGGTGGTGCTGATTTTCTTTGCGGCCGGCTTTCTGGTCGCCTCGGTCAAAAAGGACCTGGGCGGCGTGCGCAGCAAGCTGATCGAGACGGTCAACCTGTTGGACCCGGCCTACGCCGACCTGGTGGCCCGGGAGCAGCAGGTCGAGCTGCTGGAGGCCGGGCTGGCCACGCGGGAGCAGCAGGTCGCGCTGCTGGAGGAGGCCCTCAACGCCCGCGCGCTGCTGCTGGACGAGCGGGAGGCGGCCGCCCTCTCGAGGGAGCTCGAGCGCCTGCCGATCTACCGCCGCAACCTCGACGAGGACAAGCAGGAGGAGATCAGGGCGCTGGGCAAGACCTACGCGAACATGGACGCCGAAAAGGCCGCCTCGATCATGGGCGAGCTCTACAACGTCGAGGACATGGCCACGATCCTCTATTATATGAGCAGCCGCAGCGCCGCCGCCGTGCTCGAGCAGATGGACCAAAAGCTGGCGGCCCAGATCACCGACGAGCTGCTGAAAAATTGAGATTACGGTCGTAATTCATTACGATTTGTAATATAAACTCGAAAATATACGAAAAAGGAGGTGAACACATGCTGAATGTACAATCCATTCCGACCTCCGTCAAGGCGCCGGGGCCCGCGGCCCGTTCAGGCGGGCAGGCCGATGCGGCGGTGGAGGGCGCGCTGTTTTTGGCCTGCATGGCCGCCTCGCAGGGGGCTTCGCCGCAGGCCGGCCGGCTGAGGCCGGGGCAGCCGCAGGGGCGGGGCAGGCCGGCGGGGCAGCCGCCGGAGCCGGAGCAGGAGGCGCCGCTGGCGGCCGACCTGCAGGGGCTGGCCCCGCCGCCGGTGATCCTGCCCGAAGCCGCAGCCGAGCAGGTCCAGGCGCCCGAGGAGGCCGGAGTGGTCGTCACCATGCTCGAGGGCGAACAGCAGCGCGACAGTCATACGGATATGGACCCCCTGATGCAGCACATGGAGCCGGTTTCGGAGTCGGAGCACCCGCAGGTGCAAGCGGAGCCGGAGCAGCCGGCCCCTGCGCAGGCCTCGGAGGGAATGGCACGGATGCCACAATCGGCCGGGCAGGCGGCACCCGCGGACAAACCGCAGGGGGCGCCTGATCGGCCACAGCAGGCGGAGGGCGTTCCGTGCCCTCTGGAGCATGCGGACGACCGGGATATCCCCCGGCCGGCAGCGGCCGGCGGAGGGGCAGAGGAGGCCCCGGAGCCGGCGCGGGAGCAGCGGCCGGCCGGCGAGGCGCCAATCCACATCGCCGCCGCCCGCGCGGCCACAGGCCAGCAGCTGCAGGCCGCGTCGGCCGGGCTGCAGGCGCCCGAGGCGCCAGTCGAGGCCGGGCAGCTGCTGCAGGAGCTCGCAGAGCGCCTGTCGGTCTCGGAGCAGCAGGGGCAAAAGCAGCTGGAGATCCGGCTGAGGCCCGAGCACCTCGGCCGGGTCTCGATCCAGCTGACCCTCGGCGAGGGGGGGCTGCAGGCCCGCATCCGGGCCGAGGACGCCGGGGTGCGCAGCGCCATCCAGGGGCAGCTGGGCAGCCTGATGGAGGCGCTGTCTGAAAAGGGGGTCAAGGTGGCCGGCATCGAGGTGGTCTACGCCGCGGTGACCGGGCAGGACTTTGACCGACCGGGCCCCGACCAGCGCGGCGGCGAGCCGCGGGAGGGCCGCGGCGACAGCCCGCGCAGGATCGGCGCCCCGGCCGAGGCTGCGGCGCCGGTGCAGGAGGCCCTGCAGGCCCTGCCGGACAGCGGCCTGAGCACGGTGGAGTACCGCGTCTGACCCCGGTCGGCCGGACACTTTACCCGATGGACTTCTCAAAAGGAGACAGTGCGATGTCAAATGTCGGCGCATCCTACACCACCCCCATCGACTGGAAGGACCTGCTGGCCACCCGCTCGCTGGACAGCGTTGCGACCAAGCAGCGCGTGGCCAAAAACGAGCTGGACCGCAGCGACTTTCTCCAGCTGCTGGCGGCCCAGCTGCAGTATCAAAACCCGCTGGAGCCCATGTCCGACACCGAGTTTGTGGCCCAGCTGGCGCAGTTCAACTCGCTGCAGCAGATGGAGCAGCTCAACACCACGATGACCAACGCGCAATATTACAACATGGTCGGCAAGTACGTCTATGCCGAGCTCAATGTCGCCGGGCAGCTGGTGGCGGTCTCGGGCGTGGTGGACAGCGTCTTTGTCGACAAGGGCGTCACCTACTTCGAGGTGGGCGGCCAGTACTACGAGGCGGCCAAGTTCAACCAGGTCTACGACAAGGACCTGTTCACCGGCGGCCTGTCGCTGCTGGAGGCTGGCACGCTGATCGGCCGGCAGGTCGAGGGCCTTCACCAGGGCGAAGACGGCGACATGGTCAAGGTGACGGGCAAAATCACCCGCGTCGAGATGGAAAAGGGCATCCTGACCGTCACGCTGGACGGCGATCCGGGCAAGAAGCTCTACGCCGCCAACATCACGGTCATCGCGGACGCGGCCGGGGCAGAGGCGCCCGAGCCCGACCCCGACCCCGACCCCGCGCCCTGACCCGGGCCAAAGCCCCCGGCAACCGAATTACATGAGCGAATTACCGTGAATTACCATGAGGAGGAAAGCACCATGATGCGATCCCTTTATTCCGGCATCTCCGGGCTGCGCAACCACCAGACCCGCATGGATGTCATCGGAAACAACATTGCCAACGTCAACACCGCCGGCTACAAGACCAGCCGCGTGGTCTTTCAGGACATCTACAGCCAGAACCTCAGGGGGGCCTCGGCCGGCGGCACCAACATCGGCGGCACCAACCCGATGCAAATCGGCCTCGGCGTCACGCTGGCCGCGATCGACGTGCTGCACAACCCCGCCGCCACCCAGATCACCGACAACCCCACCGACCTCGCGATGGAGGGGGACGGCTTCTTCGTGATCCAGGGCTCCACGGTGCCGGTCGACGACGGCAGCGGCAACATCACCTATGAGCACGAGCTGCTCTACACGCGGGCCGGCAACTTCTATGTCGACAACGCCGGCAACCTCGTGACCTCGGGCGGCAACTTCGTGCTGGGCTACGCCATGGGGCATGACGATACGACCGGTCTCTACTTTCCGGTGGCGGACCCCGCTGATCCCACCTCCGGGGACGCGCTCGACTTCACGGATCAGGCCGCGGTAAAAGGCGCCCTGACCAACATCAACCTGCAGGACAAGACCGGCATCTACTTTGACCAGGACGGCGTGGTCTGGTGCATCGAAGGCGAGGAGCGCGTGGCGCTGTTCCAGGTGTCCATCGGCATGTTCACCAACAACGGCGGCCTTGAAAAGCGGGGCGAGAGCTTCTATGCCGTGACCGGCAACTCGGGCGGCGCCAAGTTCACCATCGCCTCGAACGACGGCGCCGGCAAGGTCAAGCCGGGCGCGCTCGAGATGTCCAACGTCGACCTCGCCTCCGAGTTCACCGACATGATCGTGACCCAGCGCGGCTTCCAGGCCAACTCCCGCATCATCACCACCTCCGACACGCTGCTTGAGGAGCTGGTCAACCTCAAGCGCTGAGGATAAGTACAGGCAAGGGGCAAGAGAAGGGCCGCCGGGCAGGGGATGATGCCCGCGCGGCAGAGCCAACGGGCAGGACATCACAGTGGGGCCGGCGGCCTGTGACAGGCCGCCGCGCCCGCCCCTGCCGCCCCTCCGTGGGACAGGTAACCAGAAGGGGGACAAGACATGATTTTAGTGACCCGGATCAACAAGGTGGAACAGTTTTACGTCAATGAGAACCTGATTGAGTTCATCGAGGAGACACCCGACACCATCGTCTCGATGGAGTCGGGCAAGAAGGTCGTGGTCATGGAGCCTGCGGCACTGCTGATCGAGCGCATCATCGAGCAAAAGCGCAGGATTCTGGCACTCAGGGACCCCATGTCGGAGAGCTAAACACGCCCAAGGTCCCAAGCAACACGCGACAGGCGAACAAGAGGAGATGGAACGCAGATGGATATGATGACGGCGGGCGGATTGCTCTGGGGCGCGTTTTGCGTCATTGTCAGCATCCTGCTCTCGGGCGACCTGGGGATGTATTTCGACATACCCTCCATCTTTATCGTGTTTGGCGGCGTGATGAGCGCCACGATGGTCTCGTACCCACTCAGTACGCTGAAGACCCTTCCACAGCTCATTGGCAACGCCTTCCGAGCCAAGCAGATCGACTACGGCGAAGACATCGAGATGATCATCAACATCGCCAACATCGCCCGGCGCGAGGGCATCCTCGCGCTCGAGGAGTCGGTGGACTCGACGGGGGACCCCTTTCTCAAAAAGGGCCTGATGCTGATTGTCGACGGCTCCGACCCCGAGCTGGTGCGCAACATCATGGAGACCGAGCTGGCCTTTATCTCGGAGCGCCACAGCAACGGCCAGGCCGTGCTGCTGAGCATGTCCTCCTTCTCGCCGGCCTTCGGCATGGCCGGCACGCTGATCGGCCTGATCAACATGCTGCAGACGCTTGAGGACATGGACTCGCTGGGGCCCAACATGGCGGTGGCGCTGGTCACCACCTTCTACGGCGTGCTGCTGGCCAATTTGGTCTTCACGCCGATGGCCACCAAGCTGCGGGTGCAGAGCAACGGCGAGTACCTGCGCAAGGAGATGATCCTCGAGGGCATCCTGTCCATCCAGGACGGCGAAAACCCGCGCATCATCCGCGAAAAGCTCAGCGCCTTTTTGTCCAACGCGCAGCTTCGGCGCCGGGAGGTCGAGACCCCGCAGAAAGAAACCCAGTACGCAGAGGATGCATGAGGGGCGGAAAGAGAGGGCTGATGGGCCATGGCCAGAAAGAAAAAAGAGCAGGACAGTGGCGGCGGCGCCAACTGGATGGACACCTATGGCGACCTCGTGACCCTGCTGCTCTGCTTCTTTGTCATGCTCTTCTCCTTCTCCAACATCGACCCGGCCAAGTGGGAGGCGCTGGTGGGCTCCCTGTCGGGCAGCCCGATCGTCTCGATCCCGATCATCACGACCGAGATCGCGGCCGAAAACCCCATTCCGCTCGAGTACCAGACCGTCGACCCAGAGACCGAGGACCTGTCCGAGGAGGCCCAGGTCGAATACCAGCTCTTTTTGGAACTCTATGAGAACGTGGAGACCTACATCGACCAAAACGCGCTGCAGGAGTTTGCCGAGGTCATCCCGCTCTACAGCTCGCTGACGCTGATCATCCGGTTCAAGGACTCCATCCTCTTCAATTCGGGCAGCTCGGTGCTGCTGCCCGAGGCGGTTGAGACGCTCGGGCACGTGGTGAGCCTGCTTGGAAAAAACCAGGGCCTGATCTCGATGATCCGCATCGAGGGGCATACCGACAACCGGCCCATCCACAACGCCCAGCACCGGGACAACTGGGAGCTCTCGGTCCACCGCGCGACCAGCGCGCTGCGCTTTGTGCTGGAGTCGGGGGACATCGACGATGGCAAGATCTCGGCCGTCGGGTACGGGGAATTCCACCCGGTGGCCACCAACAGCACGGCGGAGGGACAGGCGCAAAACCGCCGGGTCGACTTTGTGGTCGAAAGCTACCGGAAGATCTCCTAGGGCCTCCGTTAAAAAGGCCCTCTGAAAAAGACTTTTAGCGCGCAAGTGATTTTCAGAGCGCCTTTTGCGGCACCGCCGCGACAACGGCAGATTTGGAAGGAAGTGCAGCCTTGAAAAAAAAGCAGACCACCCTTGTCATCCTGGTCGTTTTGCTGCTCTGCGCCGCCGCGGGCGCGTATTGGTTCTACTCAAACCGCGAGGTGCCCGAGACCTTTTTCGACTACTCGCCGGGCGACTACTTTGTGACCAACGTCAAGGACTCCAAGCGCCTGTTCAAGGTGTCCGTCGTCCTGCGCCTGACCACCGACGACGACAAGGTCATCGCGGAGGTGTTCACCCGAAACAACGCGCTGATCCGGGACATCATCATCTTTACGCTGCGCGAGATGAACGAGGGCGCCCTGGTCGACATCAATATGCATAACCTCGTCCGGGAGCAGCTTCGACTCAAGATCGGCGAGGCGCTGGGGACCGACTTGATTGGAAAGGTCCTCTTCAACGACTACGTGATGCAGTGAGGGCCGCCTGGGCAGCGGCGCAGGGGCCCTGCTGCCTGGCAAGATCCCATTTCAAAGACCGGGAGGGAGGAAGACGGTGACCAACATCCTGACCCAGGAAGAGATCGATGCGCTGCTGCTTGCGCTCACTCCCGGCGCGGAATCGGAACCGGAGTTGGAGCCCGAGATCAAGGTGGACGAGCGGGCCATCAAGCGCTATGACTTCAGGACGGCCAACAAGTTTCCCAAGGATCAGCTGCGCACGCTCAAGGTTGTCTTTCAGAGCTTTGGGCAGCTGTTTTCAAACCGGCTCACCGGTATTTTGCACACCTCGAGCGAGTGCGAGGTGCTGTCGGTCGAGGAGCTCTCGTTTAACGAGTTCAACAACTCGCTGCCCTCGCCGGTCATTTTGACCATCATGCAGATGGAGCCGATGTACGGCTCCCAGATCCTGCAGATCTCGCCCGAGGCGGCCTACCTCATCGTCACCCGGCTGCTCGGGGGCTCCACCCCGCTGCGGGAGAGCAACAAGCCCTTTACCGAAATAGAGGTTGCGCTGGCCGAGCGGGTGGTCCGCCAGATCATGCCGGTGCTCGAAGAGGCCTGGGACAAGGTCATCGCCATCAAGGCCAGCGTGGAGCGCATTGAGACCAGCCCGCAGTTTGCCCAGATCGTGGCGCCGAGCGAGGCCGTTGCCGTGGCCACGCTCAACCTGCGCATCGGCGACGAGGAGGGGCTGATCAGCCTGTGCATCCCGCATACGGCCATCGAGCCGGTGGCCAAGCGGCTGAACACCCGCATGTGGTTTTCGGCGCAGGAGGTACGCCGCATGCCGGGGCAGGCCGAGAGCCTGAGCAAAAAGGTCCAGCATGCGGCGGTGACGCTGACCGCCTACTTTGACGATACGCCGGCCGCGGTTGCGGACATCATGCACTTGCAGGTGGGGGATGTGATCCGGCTGAGCCAGCCGGTCAGGGAGCCGCTCAAGGTCAAGATACAGCACATTCCCAAGTTTACCGCGCTGATGGGCCGGATGGGCAGGCACTATGCCGTCAAGCTCGTAGATTTGATCAGGGAGGAAGAGAAAGATGAATCTGTCTCAAGAGGAGATTAACGATCTGCTGGGCAGTGTGCAGGATGACGGCACAGCGGATTCGCCGGACCGGCCCCCCGAGATCGACGAGCAGAGGACGCAGCAAGACCTGCCGGCATCGGCGCCGCCCGCTGTGACCGAAATCCTCGAGCTGCCCTCCTCACTGGGGCCCGAGTATGCGCTGACCCCCGAGGAGATCGACACGCTAGGCGAGGTGGGCAACATCTGCATGGGGGCCGTGGCCACCACAATGTACACGCTGCTGGAGCGCCGCACCAGCATCACGACGCCGCGCGTGGCCGTCCACACCACCGAAGAGGTGTTGCGCATGTACCAGGTGCCCTTTCTGGTGGTGGACGTCAAGTACATCGAGGGCATCGAGGGCAAGAACCTGCTGCTGATCAAGGAGAAGGACGCCGCGCTGATCACCGAGCTGCTGATGGGCGGCGACGGCGAGAACATCGAACAGGTCGAGCTCAACGAGCTGCACATCAGCGCCCTGAACGAGATCATGAACCAGATGATCGGCGCCTCGGCAACGGCTCTCTCCAAGCTGCTCGAGGCCCAAATCAACATTTCGACGCCAGTCTCCCGCCACATCGGACAGCACCTTGAGGGCGAGCAGCTCGAAGACATCAACGGCGGCGAAATCGTGGTCAAGATCAGCTTTGACATGGTGATCGAGGGCCTGCTGAGCAGCCAGCTGCTGCAGCTGATCCCCTTTGACCTGGCCAGGAAGCTGGCCGGGGAGCTGCGGGGGGTGGCCGGCAAGGGCGAGCCGGCGCCGGTGTTTTTGTACCCGCCAGAGCCTGAACCCGAACCGGTGCCCGAACCCGAGCCCCTGCCCGCGCCCGAAGCCACGCCACTGCCCCCGTCGGCGCCAAGGCCGGCGGAGGGGCCCGCTGTGGCCACCCGGCCCATGGCGCCGCAGGCGGCCTACCCGCCGCCCCCGCCGCCGCCCGAGCCGGGCGACCTGGTCAGTGTGCAGGCCGCGCAGTTTGGCGCCTTTGACGAGGCGGAGCCGGCTCCGCCCAGCAGCCAGGGCATCCACCTGATTCAGGACATC
The DNA here is from genome assembly GCA_012719075.1 of Clostridiales bacterium. Classification (GTDB taxonomy): domain Bacteria; phylum Bacillota; class Clostridia; order Oscillospirales; family Feifaniaceae; genus JAAYBB01. The sequence continues at coordinate 59,791 of JAAYBB010000020.1, forward strand.
CCGCTGCAGGTCTCGGTCGAGCTGGGCAAGACCAGGCAGCAGATCAGCGACGTGCTGGCCTTTGGCCTCGGCACGGTGGTGGTGCTCGAAAAGCTGGCCGGCGACCCGGTCGAGGTGCTGGTCAACGGCAAGCTGATCGCGCGCGGCGAAGTGGTGGTCATCGACGAGTACTACGGCGTGCGCATCACCGAGATCATCCACTGACCAATCGCGACGGAGGGGCTGGTTGATTTGATAAGGGCGCTTCGCAGGCTTGCCGGCGCCGTCCTGGGGATCCTTGTGCTGGTGACGGCCCTGCTGTACCTCTGGGCCAACGCCAACCGGCTGACTGCGGCGGCAAAGTCGCTGCTGCCCGAAAAGGCGCCGCCCGAAGAGGTTGTGGCGGCGTCGGCGCCCGGCTGGCCCCCTGCGGGGACGGCGCAGGACGACCAGGCCCCCGGGCCCCGGCCGGCCTTCCCCCACCCGGCCTACCTGAAACAGCTGCCAAACGAGACGCTGCAGGCGGTGCTGATCTTGGGCGAGGGCGCGCAGGGGAACCTGTTTTTGCTCGAGCGGGGGCAGGGCTCCTGGCTGGAGGGGGCCACCTGGATGGTGGCGGGCGGGCCTTACGCCTGCCGCCTCGGCAGCGGGGGGCTGGCCCACGCCAAGCAGGACGGGGACAAGACGACGCCGATGGGGTGGACCGCGCCCGGTCAGCTCTATGCCCTCCGCAGCCCCGCAACCACCTGGCCCTGCACCACGCTGTCGATCGGCGATGCCTGGGTGATTGACCCCGAATCGGAGGCCTACAACCGGCTGCGCCGCGCAGAGGGGACGGCGCTTGCCGCCGTCGACCCCGGCGCCCTGCCGCTGGCCACGGCGGCCGACAGCCTGCACCTCGACATCGGCTACAATCCGGAAGGCCTGGTCGGCCTCGGGGCGGGCGTGCTGCTCACGGTCACGCGCTATGCCCTGCCGACCGACGGCGAAATCGCCGTCTCCCACGAGGTCATGAGACGCGTGGCCGCCTTTCTGAACCCGCTCAAGCGGCCGATGGTGGGGGTCTTCGGCGCCGGCGAGGAGGGCTGGCATCTCGAGGAGGGCATGCCCGAGGCCTTTGTCTTTTTGAGCGAGGTGGCGCCCGGCATCGGGGAGCAGGCCCGCTACGCCACCGACGACAACTTCATGGGCCGCCCACTGGAGGGCTACTTCGGCCGGCGCCTGGTCATCCGCAGGGAGCTTGCACAGGCGCTGCTGCAGGTGCAGGAGGCGCTGGCGCCGCAGGGCTACGGCCTGCTGGTGTACGACGCCTATCGGCCCGCCCGCGCCGTCGCCGACATCTCCCGCTGGCTGGACGACCTGCGCGACACCGCAACGGCCGGCCGCTTTTACCCCGAGCTGACCAAGGGCAAGCTGCGCGGCACCTACCTGGCCGACCCCAGCCCCCACTCGAGGGGGGTGTCGGTGGATGTGACGCTCTGCGCGCTCGAGGATGGGCAGCCGCTGGACATGGGCACCGAATTTGACTTTTTCTCGCCGCTCTCGGGGCAGGGGGCCCACGGGCTGAGCCGCGAGCAGCAGGCCAACCGGGCGCTGCTGCGCGAGGAGATGGCCAAGGCCGGATTTGCGCCCTACGACCTCGAGTGGTGGCACTTCAACTACACGGCCCTCTGGGGCAGGGAGCCGCTCTACGACTTCATCATCCCGCAGTAGCGGCCCCCGACCGCACCGGATTCAACCGTCCATTCGGCAGATTGTGAGGGAGAACCAATGATCGAAACCGATATCCTGCACGAGGCCGGCACCAATGAGTTCGAGGTGCTGGAGTTCACCATTTCGGGCAGCCGCTTTGGCATCGACGTGGGCGCGGTCACCGAGCTGATGCAGGCCCAGCCGGCGCAGCCCATGCCAAATGCGCACCCCTGTGTGGAGGGGGTCTTCAAGCCGCGCGAGGAGGTCTACACCATCGTCGACCTGGCAAAGTACCTGGGGCTGGGCGGATCGGCGCAGCTGGACAAGGACATCTACATCATCACCGGCTTCAAGGGCATGAACGTGGCCTTTCACGTGCATGCGGTCGAAAACATCCACCGCCTCTCGCGGCAGGCCGTTGAAAAGCCGGACGCCCTGCTCTACGGCGAGGAGGAGGGCGTGGTGACCGGCATTGCCAAGGTGGGGGAACACATCCTCTCGATGCTGGACCTTGGGAAGATCACCGACGACATCAGCCCCCCGGCCGGCGGGCGTCCCTCGGGCGGCGGCCGGCACGGAGCCGCCGCGCGGACCGCTGCCCCTATCCTGGTGGCCGGGCACGCGGCGCCGCTGCGCGAACGGCTGGTGGAATCACTGCGCGAGGCGGGCTACACCCACCTTGTGATGACCACCAACGGCGCCGAGGCCTGGCAGTACCTGCTCGACGCCAGGGAACGGCATCCGGACGAGTTGGGGCGGGCGGTGCGCTGCGTCGTCGCCGACCTCGAGATGCCCCAGCTGGACGGCCACCAGCTGAGCCGGCGCATCAAGGGGGATGCGCTGCTCAAAGGGCTGCCGGTCGTGCTGGTCTCGAAGCAGCTCGACGAGGCCGCGCGGACCCGGGGCGAGGAGGCGGGGGCGGACGCCCAGCTCTCCGCGCCGCAGCTGGCCGGTCTGCCGGGCCTGGTCGACCGCCTGCTGGCCGGGGCCGGATCGCCGGATCGCCGGACAGTCGACTAGAAGCCGTCAATGCAAAAGCGCCGGGCGACCGGCGCTTTTTGACAGTTCGAGGGGAGGCCCTGACCGGCCCCGTGTTTGTGTGCTCCGGGCGGCCGGGCACGGCGGTGCGAGCAGGGGTCCCTCCGGTCAAAAAAACGGCTTTCTGCATATAAAAAGCGCCGGGCTCCCGGCGCTTTTTGGGGTATTTGGACAAACAAACCACCTGTTGGAGAATTGGGTTCTCTCGCGCTGGAAAACGGCGCATTTTGTCGCATCGGGACAAAGGGCCGCCCGCGGGCAGGGAACAGCCCCGCCCTGTGCCAAAGTCCCTTCAAAAGCGATTGCTCCAGTTGAGGGCCTCGAAGTAGTAGTCGGGCAGGCTGTCGACCGAGAGCTTGTAGCGCCGGGCAATCGCAAAGGCCTCGTCCCACTCGCTGCGCTCGTAGTGGATCACCAGCTGCAGCAGGTCGTAGAGGGGGCCCTGCCGCGTGAGCAGCGGCTCGGAAATCGAGACCGAGATCTGGGTCTGCGCGATGATTTCGGCCATGGGCTGGTCCATGATGGCGTCCATCAGCGAGAGCAGCCCCATCATGAACAGGTTGTCGGCCATGCGGCCAAGCCCCACCTTTGGGGCCAGCAGCTCGAGGAAGCGCGCCCGCACCAGCGACATGGTGATCAGCTCCTCGGGCTTGTCGTCGCGGATTTCGGAGAGCGAGATCAGCGTGATCCACTTTTTGATCTCGTCCATGCCGAGGATGGCCAGCGCCTGCCGAATGCTCTTGATGTTGTAGCGCAGGCCGAAGAAGGCCGAATTGACCACCCGCAGCAGCCGGTAGGACAGCGCGACGTCGTGCTTGATCAGGTTGGCCATCTTGGTGAAGTTGACGCTCTCCTGGTTGACCAGCCGGATGAGCTGCAGGCAGTTGAACTTGATGGGGCTGATGGCCTTGCTGCTGTTGACGATGGCCGGTCGGCTGAAAAAAAAGCCCTGAAACAGCGTGAACTTCATGGCCACGGCCGCGTCGAACATCTCCTGCGTCTCCAGCTTTTCGGCCAGCAGCGTGATGGGCTTGTGCTCCAGGGTCTTGGCAAAGACCTCGATCACCGGCAGCGGCGTGCCCAGAAAATCCACCTTGATGATGTTGGCCACCTCGAGTAGCGGCAGGTATCTGGGGTCGATGATAAAGTCGTCCAGCGCGATCATGTAGCCCATCTTGCGCAGCTTCTGGCAGGCCTCCAGCACCTCGGGCGTCGGCTGGGTGCCCTCCAGCAGCTCGATGACCAGGTGCTGGCTGGGCAGCAGCGTGGGAATTTCCTGGATCAGCAGCTCGGGCGTAAAGTTGATAAAGGCCCGCTTGCCGCGCACCACCTTTTCGATGCCGATGTTGTGAAAGGCGTTGATGATGGTTTCGGAGGTGGCGGTGTTGGGGTCGACGTCGCCAAAGGCCACCGATTCGGCGGTGTGGCGGTAGAGCAGCTCGTAGCCGTAAATGCCCAGCGCCTGGTTAAAAACGGGTTGTCTCGCAACAAAACTGGCCAAAAACCGCCCTCCTCAAGACACCATGATCGGTTAATTTTTATAAGTAACATTGTACCATATCAGAATGTTTTATTCAATGAAAATCTGACAAAATGCGTCGGCTTTCCGCCTGTGGAACAATTGGGCGGGCGGCCCCGTCCAATTCGGATGCCCCCGGTGCCGGCCCCTTGGCCCCGGGTGGAAAAATGCAACAGAAATGTCATAAAAACGCCGCTGTAAACCCTTTTCCCAAAAGTCAATTTGTGCTATAATGAAGCCACTCGATCCCCCGTGGAACGGGGCCGCCGCGGCGCCCCAAAAGCCGGATGCAACCCCTCGCGCCCCCTGCCCGAATCGGGGCGGCGTGGCCCGGGCCGGCCGGCGGAGCGGGCGCGCCTTTTTTATTTTGCTCTGCGATGTCGACGAAGGGAGGGGACGGCATGTCCTGGGAGACCCTGAAAAACAGTCTGCAGATCCAGGTGGCCAACCTCGGCCTGACCGACGTTGTCGACATCCTGATCGTCTCCTTTCTCATTTATCAGGTCATTAAATTCGTGCGGCGCTCCCGCGCGCTGCCCATCATCAAGGGCATCCTGCTGCTGGTCCTGCTGCAGCAGGTCGGCCTGGTGTTCGACCTGGACGCCACCGGGTTTTTGCTGCGCAACACCATGCAGCTGGGCGTGATGGCCATCATCGTGGTCTTTCAGCCCGAGCTGCGCAGCGTGCTTGAGCAGATGGGCCGCCGCCGCTTGGGCGGCAGCGACCTGCTGGGCGACAAGGGCACAAGGGAGGAGGGCCTGCGGCTGCTGCGGGAGATCTCGGACGCCTGCGAGCACCTCTCGCAGGCGAGGGTGGGCGCGCTGATCGTGTTCGAGCGGGGCACCGACCTCGGGGACATCCTGGGCACCGGTATCGCGCTGGACGCCGCCATCTCCTCCGAGCTGATCGAATCCATTTTCTTTGTCAACAACCCGCTGCACGACGGTGCAGTCTTCATCCGGGGCGACCGCGTGGCGGCCGCCTCCTGCCTGCTGCCGCTGACCCAGAACCAGAACCTGAGCAAGGAGCTGGGGACCCGCCACCGCGCCGCCATCGGCCTTTCGGAGGTCAGCGACGCGCTGGTCGTGGTGGTGTCGGAGGAGACCGGCAAGATCTCGATCGTGCAGGACGGCCTGATCCGCCGCGGCTACCGCGGGGAGACGCTGCAGGAGGCGCTCTCGGGCATTTTGCTGAGTGGCGAGGAGGAGGCGCAGCCCGGCCTCTGGCAGATCTTGATCAAGGCCCTGAACGGGAAGGGGGCGTCTGAATGATCAACCGATTTTTCAACAGCCCCAACCGGACCAAGCTGTTTTCGCTGCTGACCGGCATTTTGCTGTGGTTTTTTGTCGGGGCCCAAAACCCCGAGACCGAGATGACCTACCGCGGCGTCGAGATCAAGGTGGTCACGCTCAACTCCCAGCTCGAGGACGGCGTGACCGTGATCGACATGGGGCGGGAGACCACCGACGTCACGCTCAAGGGCAGCAAGAGCGTGCTGGGCCGCATCACGGCGGCCGACCTCTACGCCTATGTGGAGGTGGACGCCTCCTCGGGGCCGGGCGACTTCATGCTGCCCGTCCACATCACAAAGCCGCTGGACAGCGTCATCGTCACCGGCAAAAATCCGGGCTCGATCACGGTGCAGCTCGACCGCATCGCCCGCAGGACGGTGCCGGTGCGCGCCAGCGTGACCAATCTGCTGGGTGACGAGTACCTGGTGGGGGAGCCCGTCCTGAATGTGCAGACCATCGACCTGCGCGGGCCGGCCACCGAGCTGGCCGGCGTGGCGGAGGCGCGGGTGGAGGTCAAGCTCAGCGAGCAAAACATGGCCGAACCCACCATCAACCTGCTGGTCAAGCTCATCGACCAGAGCGGCGAAGCCATGGAGAACAACCACATCGAGATGCCGGAGCAGGCCGTCTCGCTGACGCCGGTGGTCTCCAAGCGGGTGCGCCTGCCGCTGACCGTGGACTTCCTCAACCGGCCCGAGGGCTGGCTGACGGAGGACTTCGGCTGGGAGATCAGCCCCGAGCAGGTCACGCTGCTGATCCCGGTGTCCGAGCTCAGAACCCAGGGCGCGCTGAAGATTGGCACCGTCGACCTGGTCGAGCACCCTGAAAATGGCCGTGTCACGCTGCCCATGGTGACCCCCTATCCGATTGAGGGCGGCGAGGACGAGGCCGAGGTCCTGCTGCGCTTTGGCGACCTGCGCAGCTTCCAGTGGGCGCTGCAGCGGCTGGAGTTCGACAACACGCCGCCCGGCCTCTCGGTGGAGGTGCTCTCCACCATGCCGATCAACGTCACGATGCGGGGCACGGCCGGCGCCGTACGCGCCTATTCGGGCAGCGGCCTGCGGGGGATTGTGGACCTGCGCGGCCTCTCGGCCGGCGAGACCGCCACGCTGCCGGTGCGCATCGTCACGGGGGATGTCGCGATCGGCCCGATGCAGCACCTGACCGTCACCGTGCGCATGAGCGACATTTTGGCCGATTCCGAGGGCGGCGAGCAGCTGTCCGGCGACCTGGACGGGGCGGCGTCTTCCGACGGAGCCGAAGAGGCCGAATAGGCATTTTTTCAAGCGGGAAGAGGCCAGGGCACCCCGAGTGCCGCAGGCCTCTTCCATTGCATTTTGTCAGGGAGGGGGGTGCCGCGTGGCCATCATCGTCAGCCAGATTTCGCTGCCGCTCGGCGCCTCGGAGCGGGAGGCCGAGCGCGTGGCCGTCGCCCGCCTCGGGCTGCAGGGCGGCGGCGCGCGGGCCTCTGTCTGCCGCCGCTCGGTCGACGCCAGGCGGCGGGACCACCTGCGCATGGTCTATTCGGTGCAGGTGGAGGTGCCGGGCTCGGAGCAGGCGGTGCTGCAGCGGCTGGTGGACCAGAAGAACATCGCGCTGCAGCGGCCGCCCGAGCCGCTGGTGCTGCTGCGCGGCGACCGCCCGCTGCGCCACCGCCCGGTCGTGGTGGGGACCGGCCCGGCCGGCCTCTTTGCCGGCCTGCTGCTGGCGCGGGAGGGCTACCGCCCGCTGCTGCTCGAGCGGGGCCCCGACATCGCGCGGCGCACGGCCGCCGTCGAGGCCTTTTGGCGCGGCGGCCGGCTGGACGAGCGGGCCAACGTGCAGTTTGGCGAGGGGGGCGCCGGCGCCTTTTCGGACGGCAAGCTGACCACCCGCATCGGGGACCCCCGCTGCCGGACGGTGCTGGAGGCCCTGGTGCAGCACGGCGCGCCGCAGCGGATTTTAATCGACGCCAAGCCCCACGTCGGCACCGACCGCCTGCGCGAGGTGGTGCGCAGCCTGCGCGGGGAAATTTTGTCGCTGGGCGGCGAGCTGCGCTTTGACTGCCGCGTCGAGCGGCTGCTGCTGTCGGAGGGCCGGCTGGTCGGGCTGGCCTGCGACGGGGGCGAGCTGCCCTGCGAGGTCGCGGTGCTGGCCATCGGGCACAGCGCGCGGGACACGGTGCAGGCGCTGTCCGCACAGGGGGTCCGCCTTGAGAAAAAGCCCTTTTCGGTGGGGGTGCGCATCGAGCACGAGCAGGCGCTGATCGACCGCCTGTTCTACGGCGCGGCGGCCGGGCACCCGGCGCTGCCGCCGGCCGAGTACCAGCTCTCCCACCGCGTGGGGCAGCGCGGCTGCTACTCCTTTTGCATGTGCCCGGGCGGGCTGGTGGTGCCGGCCGCCTCGGAGCCGCTGGGCGTGGTGACCAACGGCATGAGCTATGCCGCGCGGGACGGCCGCTTTGCCAACGCCGCCATCGTGGCCTCGGTGCTGCCGGAGGATTTGCCGGGCGGCCCGCTGGAGGGCCTGTTCTTTCAGCGGCGCCTGGAGCAGGCCGCCTGCCGCGCGGGCGGCGGCGACTACGCCGCGCCGGGCCAGAGCGCCCGCTCCTACCTCGAGGGGGGACCGCCGGTCTGGGGCGGCGAGGTCACCTATGCTAGGGGGCTGCGTCCGGCCAAGGTCGCGCCGCTGCTGCCGGCCGCCGTCGACTGTATGCTGCGCGCCGGCCTCGCGCGGTTCGAGGCCGGCTACCCCGGCTTTGCCGGCGCGGAGGCACTGCTGATCGGGCTGGAGACCCGGACCTCTTCGCCGCTGCGCATGCCGCGCGGCGGGCAGCTGCAGTCGCCCTCGGTCGAGGGTCTCTACCCCGCCGGCGAGGGGGCCGGCTATGCCGGCGGCATCGTCAGTGCGGCGGTGGACGGGCTGCGGGTGGCCGAGGCGGTCATCGCGGCCTTTCGGCCGCACGCACCGTCCTGACCCAAGGCTTCAATGGAGTCCAAAGCCCCCGCCCGCCGGGCAAGGGGTGCGGAAACAACCTGTTTCAATGCGTGAGGGGAGGCGCCTGACCATGGAGCTCATCGGCATCGTGACTGCGGCGGGGACCGCCGACAGCGAAGTGACCATCTACCGCAACAGCGCCTGCGGCAGCGGCTGCGGGGGCAGCTGCGCCGGCTGCATCAAGGCCCAGCCGGTGGCCGTGCGGGCCGACAACAACGGGTGGCGCGTCCGGGAGGGGCAGCAGGTCCTGCTGCGCGGACCCGAGCGGCGCATGCACGGCCTCAGTGCCCTGCTCTACCTGCCGCCCCCCTTCACCGGCATTGCGGGCGCCCTGCTGGCCGAGCAGCTGTTCGGGCCCGAAGGTCCGACGGTGCTGTTTGCGCTGGCCGGCTTTGTGCTGGGGTTTTTGCCGGCCTTTGCGGCCAACCGCCGCCTGCAGCAGGAGGGGGGCATCGCACTGCTCATCGAGCAGGTGCTGGCCGAAGGTGCTCAGGGGAGAGACAGTGCGCTGGAAAAATGATGGCGAAAAACAGGGGGACCGGTTGCACGGAGAGGTGGGCAAAGTTACGCCGATACTCGCCGATACTCAATGAATGGCGGCAATGGCAGAACCCCCCCGCTTCGCTGTGGGATTTAGGCCGCCGGCGGTGCGCTGTGGCGGATCGGCCGTTTCAGAAACGGTTTTTTATAAACCTGCCGGCACCTGTCATAAAAACCCGGCCCACCAGTCATCGGCGCAGCAGCGTGCGCCGGCAAATGAACCGGAATTGACCTGCAGCGACTGGCAATTTTACCTTTGCCGTTTGTGTTTTGCGCGGTCTTTGCCCAGGAGCGGCCGTCAGCCGCTGCAGGAATTGATCAGCGCAACGTCCCCGGGAAAATCCGGTTTGGCGCCACCCCCGGCGGTTTCATAGCATGCAGGTCAAAGCGACGGTCCAAACAACAGAGAAGAACAGATCAGCGGCATAAGAGGAGGAAGGATCATGGACGCCCAAGCACGCAGACAGGCCGTCTCCCGGCAGCTGGCAGAGGCTGCAGGCCCGGTGAGCGCCGCGGCGCTGGCCAAGGCGTTTTCGGTCAGCCGTCAGGTCATTGTGGGGGACATTGCCCTTTTACGGGCCGGCGGCATGGACATCGCCTCCACCCCAAGGGGGTATGTGTTGCCCCGGGAAACCGCAGGCCTGATCCGCATGCTGGCCTGCCGTCACCAGGCGGATCAAATGGAGGCGGAGTTGAATGCCATTGTGGATCAGGGCTGCACGGTGGTGGACGTGATTGTGGAGCACCCCATTTACGGTCAGCTCACCGGCTTGCTGCAGTTGTCAAACCGGTATGACGTGGGAAAGTTTGTGGAGCGCTGCCGGCGGCACTCCGCCGCTCCGCTGTCCCAGCTCACCGAGGGGATCCACCTCCACACCGTCCTCTGCTCTGACCAGGGCGCCTATGACCGGGTCAGGGCGGCGCTGGAAACCCTGGGAATTCTGCTGCAGGAGTAGCCCCCTTTCGGCAGCCCGGCGCGTTTTCGTCCTCCTGCTCCCCATCCCCATGGGTCCGCGGCAGGTGTTCGGCAGCGCCCGCGGGTTTTGTGCGCCGGCAATCGCGTTTAAGCGACAGAGACAGAAAGGGATTGACAAATTCGGTTGCTGGGCTACAATAATAGTCGGATATGTCTTGACACATGTATATCCTACTTTATGTCGGAAGAAGGCTACCACGATGGACATCGCCGCGTTTCTCAAACGGAAAAACATTGTCATCTCGGCCAAGCGATACGGCATCGACGCATTGGGGGCGATGGCGCAGGGCCTGTTCTGCTCCCTGCTCATCGGCACCATCATCAGGACCCTGGGTCAGCAGCTGGGCATCCCGTTCTTTGTGGACATCGGCCAGTTCGCCTTTGACATGTCCGGTCCGGCCATGGCGGTGGCCATCGGCTATGCGCTGCAGGCAGACCCCTTGGTTCTGTTCTCCCTGGCGGGGGTGGGGTGGGCGGCCAATAAGCTGGGCGGGGCGGGCGGACCGCTGGCCGTGCTGTTCATCGCCGTTTTGGCCGCGGAGTGCGGCAAGCTGGTCTCCAAGGAGACCAAGGTTGATATCCTGGTCACCCCCGCCGTCACGGTATTTGTGGGCGGGGCCCTGGCGCTGCTCATCGCCCCGCCCATCGGGGCGGCGGCAAGGGCCTTTGGCCAACTGATCGTCCTGACCACCGAATTCCAGCCCTTCTGGATGGGCATCGCCGTCTCTGTGCTGGTGGGCATCGCCCTCACCCTGCCCATCTCCTCCGCCGCCATCTGCGCCTCCTTCGGGTTGGTGGGGCTGGCGGGAGGCGCCGCGGTGGCCGGCTGCTGCGCCCAGATGGTGGGCTTTGCCGTCATGTCCTTTCCCGAGAACCGCTGGGGCGGCCTGGTCTCCCAGGGGATTGGCACCTCCATGCTCCAGATGCCCAACATTGTAAAAAACCTGCGCATTTGGATTCCGCCGACCCTGGCTTCCGCCATCACCGGTCCAATGGCCACCTGCCTGTTCCGCCTGCAGATGAACGGGGAGCCGGTGTCCTCGGGCATGGGCACCTGCGGCTTCGTGGGCCAGATCGGCATATGGACGGGTTGGCTGTCCCCCAGTGAAACGGCTGTGGAAATGGTGGGCGCCTCCCCCATCACCCCCACCGCCTTCCACTGGCTGGGGCTGATCCTGATCTGCTTTGTCCTGCCCGCCCTGCTCTCCTGGGTGATCTGCCAGGGCTGCCGACGCATGGGCTGGATTAAGGAGGGGGACCTGACCCTGCCCCAGTGAGCGCCGCAGCCGCCGGGGTGTCTGCGGACGCGGGATTCCGCGCCCGCGGCGCCGATGACAAATAGACAGTTTTGATGACAGGTGCCGGCGCTTTTATAAAAACCGTTTCTGAAACGGCCGATCCGCCGCCTCGCACCGCCGACGGCCTAACCCTCACGGCAAAGCTGAGGGTTTTTTTATCTCTCCACCGCGGCCATTCACGGTGACGGCGCGACGTCGCCCACCCCTCCGTGCAATCGGCAGACGGGATTAAGATTGAATTTTGGCGACATCTATAGTATAATAAACTTTCTACTTGAAGTCTGTTTTGTGCGGTGGCCGGGGACGGCCGAAAGGGGGCGACGAAGGGTGAGGCAGCGCAGCTGGGTTTTGCAGCAGCAGGACGAGACGGTCGTACGCGCGCTGTGTACGCGGCTGGGCGTCGCCGAGGTGACGGCCCGCCTGCTGGTCAACCGCGGGCTGGACAACCCAGACCGCGCCACGCGCTTTTTGAGCAAGTCCATCGACGCGCTGCAGGACCCCTTTCTAATCCCCGACATGGCGGCGGCGGTGGAGCGCATCCGGCTGGCGCTTGCGCGCGGGGAGCGCATGACCATCTTTGGCGACTACGATGTGGACGGCGTCACGGCCACGGCCATCCTGCACCGGCACCTGAGCGGGCTGGGCGGGCGGGTGGACTACTACATCCCCAACCGCAACGAGGAGGGCTACGGCCTCTCGGCCGCGGCGGTCGAGCGCATTGCGGCGGGCGGGACCGGCCTGCTGATCACGGTGGACTCGGGCATCACGGCCATCGAGGAGGTGGCCCACGCCGCCCGTCTGGGCATGGACACCATCGTCACCGACCACCACGAGTGCCAGGAGCGGCTTCCGTCTGCCGTCGCGGTGGTCAACCCCAAGCGGCCGGACTGCAGGCTGCCCTTTAAAGAGCTGGCCGGCGTGGGCGTGGTGTTCAAGCTGATCTGCGCGCTCGAGGGGCGCGGCCGACTGCAGGACTGCATTGACCGCTATGTCGAGCTGACGGCCTTCGGCACCATTGCCGACGTCATGCCGCTGACCTGCGAAAACCGCATCTTGGTCGCGCTGGGCATCAACCGCATGGCGCAGACCCAAAACCCCGGCCTGCGCGCGCTGATGCGCTGCGCCGGCATCGAGAGTCGCCGCATCACGGCCGGCTCGGTCGGCTTCACGCTGGCGCCCCGGGTCAACGCCGTCGGGCGCATCGGCTGCGCCGACCAGGCCGTGGAGCTCTTTTTGACCGGGGATGCGTCAAAGGCCGAGCAGATCGCGCTGGCGCTCTGCCGGGCCAACAGCGCCCGCCAGGAGGAAGAGGACAAGATCCTGCGCCACGCGCTGCAGAGCCTCGAGGCCGACCCCGATTTCGGCCGGCACAAGATCATCGTGCTGGCCGAGGAGAACTGGCACCACGGCATCATCGGCATCGTGGCCTCGCGGCTCTCCGACCTGTACCACCGGCCCTCGATCATGGTCTCCTTTGACGAGGGGGGCGTCGGCAAGGGCTCCGGGCGCAGCGTGGCCGGCTTCAACCTGCACGCGGCGCTCGAGCACTGCAGCGCGCACCTGGTGCGCTTTGGCGGCCACGCGCTGGCCGCCGGCCTGACCATTCAAAAGGAGCAGTTTCCGGCCTTCAAGGCCTGCCTGATCGCCTACGCCGACAAGCAGCTGTCGGACGAGGCCCTGCTGCCCAGGCTGCGCATCGACTGCGAGATCGATCCGGCCGACATCACGCTTGAGACCGTGACCGACATCGCCTACCTCGAGCCCTACGGCATGGGCAACCCGGCGCCCCTCTTCCTCTGCCGCTCGCTCACGATTGTCGACTGCTGCCCGCTGTCGGGGGATAAGCACCTGCGGCTGACGCTGCGCCGCGGGGAGATCGAGTTCACGGCCTTTCTGTTCGGGCGCAGCAGCGCCATGTTCCCCTTTGGCCCGGGCGAGCAGATCGACATCTGCTGCAACCTGGACGTCAACACCTTCCGCGGGGTCCACAGCGCCCAGGTCGTGGTCAAGGACCTGCGGGAGTGCACCGGACAGGCCGCCCGCCGCGCGCAGGATGCGGCGCTGTACGCGCAGCTGCGGGAGGGGTGCGCCACCGGCGAGCTGGCCGCGCGGGCCATGCCCAGCAAGAGCGACTTTGTGGCGGTGTACCGTCTCTTTTTAAAGGAGGGCTCCATGACGCTGCGGGAGGCCTGCCGGCGGCTGGCCGCCGGGGAGCGCGGCCCGATGGAGTACTGCCGGCTGCGGGTCTGCCTCGACGTGCTTGAGGAGATGGGCATCTTCAAAAACGACCTCACCGGCGAGCGGCTGGTGGTCAAGGCGCAGAAAATCCAGGGGAAAGTGGACCTGAACAATTCGCAAATCCTGCAAAATTTGCGTAAAATAGCAGTGGGAGAGTAACGCCCCCATCCGTCGCTGTGCTTGCGTTGGCGGACACACCGGCGGCGGGGGCTTCACACATAGACAAGGTTGCCGGTTTTGCCGGGCGGGTGCGCAGCGGCTGGTCGCGGCCGTGTCCGCCAAGAGAAGGGAGGTGGCTGTATGACAGGTGGTTGCCGTCGATGGATGACCCTGCGCCATTTGGTTCACACGATGCCCGCGGAGGGGCTGGGCGGCGGTGCCGAGCCCGGGCTGCAGCTGGCCGTACAGGAGCTGCAGCCGGGGGGACCCGAGGAGGAGGCCGTCTCCATGCGCGACGACCCCGTTGGCAGGCGGCTGGCCGAGGCGCTGGACCAGGCCGAGTACGCCTACGACCGGGAGCTGCTCGAGCGGGTGTTCGGGCTGGCCCAAAAGGCGCACAAGGAGCAGCTGCGCCTCAACGGGGACGCCTATATCAGCCACCCGGTCGAGGTGGCGCTGATCCTGCTGGAGCTGGGCATGGACAACGAGTGCATCGCGGCCGCGCTGCTGCACGACGTGGTCGAGGACACGCCGGTGACCACCAAGGAGCTGCGGACCGCCTTTGGGCCGGACGTCGCCACACTGGTGGAGGGCGTGACCAAGCTCGGCAAGATCCCCTACACCAGCAAGGAGGAGGAGCAGGTCGAGAACCTGCGCAAGATGTTCATGGCCACGGCCAAGGACATCCGCGTGCTGATCATCAAGCTGGCCGACCGGCTGCACAACATGCGCACGCTGGAGGTCATGCCCGACTTCAAGCGCCGCGAGAAGTCGCGCGAGACCATGGAGGTCTACGCCCCGCTGGCCCACCGGCTGGGCATGCAGCGCATGAAGGTGGAGCTCGAGGACCTGGCGCTGCGCTACCTGGACCCCGTGGGCTACGGCGAGATCCAGCATGATTTCGCCGAAAACCGCAGCGAGCACGAGCAGTTTTTGGGGGACATCATGGCGCGCATCCGTGCCCGCGTGGAGCCGGAATTTCCGGGCAGCCAGGTGAGCGGGCGCATCAAGCACACCTACAGCGTCTATCAGAAGATGTACAAGCAAAACAAGACGCTGCGCGAGATTTACGACCTCTACGCCGTGCGCATCATCGTGGACAGCATGGTGGACTGTTACAACGTCCTGGGCATCGTGCACGATTTGTTCAAGCCCATCCCGGGCAAGTTCAAGGACTATATCTCCACGCCCAAGCCCAACATGTACCAGTCGCTGCACACCACCGTGATGGGCACCACCGGCTTTCCGTTCGAGGTGCAGATCCGCACCTGGGAGATGCACCGCACCGCCGAGTTCGGCATTGCGGCCCACTGGAAGTACAAGCGCGGCCTCTCCAAAAAGGACGGCCTCGAGGGCAAGCTGGAGTGGGTGCGCCACATGCTGGAGATCCAGCAGACCTCCTCAGACCCCGAGGAGTTCATGCGCACCTTTAAAATCGACTTCTTTGACGACGAGGTCTTTGTCTTCACGCCGCGCGGCGACCTGATCAACCTGCCGCTGGGCGCCACCGCCATCGACTTTGCCTACGCCATCCACAGCGAGGTGGGGCACAACCTGATCGGCGCCAAGGCCAACGGCAAGATGGTCACGCTGGACTACCAGGTGCAAAACGGCGACATCATCGAGGTCTTTACGGTCAAGGAGGGCAACAAGGGCCCCAGCCGCGACTGGCTGGGCATCGTGGTCACGAGCGGGGCCAAGGGCAAGATCCGCCAGTGGTTCAAGCGCGAAAAGCGGGAGGAAAACATCCAGCGCGGCCGCGAGGAGATCCGGCACGGGCTGCGGCAAAACCTGATCAACCTGCTGCCGGCCGAGCTCGACGAGCTGCTGGGCACCATCGCCAAGCGCGTGGGCATCACCGGCGTGGAGGAGCTCTACGCCGCCATCGGCTACGGCGGCATCTCGGCCAACCGCGTGATGGGCAAGGTCAAGGAGGGCTACGCCAAGCTGCACAAGCCCTCCGACCAGGAGGTGCTGGAGTCCATCGCGGAGCAGCCAAAGCCCCGCAAGCGCTCCGACTCGGGCATCATCGTCGAGGGGATCGAGGGCTGCCTGGTCAAGTTTGCGCGCTGCTGCAACCCGCTGCCCGGCGACGACGTCGTGGGCTATGTGACCAAGGGCTACGGCGTGTCGGTGCACCGGCGGGACTGCAAGAACTTCCACAGCGCCATCGAGCGCGAGGGGGAGGAGCTGGGGCGCTGGATCGCCGTGCGCTGGGACGACGCGGTGCGCACCGGGCACACCACCGACCTCGACATCTACGCCACCAATCGCGGCGGGCTGCTGGTCGACCTGACCCAGGCGCTGTCCAACCTCAAGGTGTCCATCCACGGCATTTCGGCCCAGAACACAGCAAGGGACGCGTACGGCGTCATCCACCTGACCGTCGAGGTGCTGGACGTCGAGCACCTGAACAACGTCATGGCCAAGCTGCAGAACATCAAGGGGGTCTCCGAGGTCAAGCGGGCCAGGTAGAGGCCCCCGAAAAGCGCGGGCGGACAAAATAAACAGGCGTCCACAGGGGCGGGCCGGCGCCCCGGTGGACAGCACGGCAAAGGGGGCGGCTTTTTCGTGAAGGCTGTGGTACAGCGCGTCAGCAGCGCCAGCGTGTCGGTGGAGGGCGTCTGCATCGGATCGATCGGCAGGGGATTTATGGTGTTGCTGGGCATCTGGCAGGACGACACCGAGGAAAACTGCAGGTGGGTGGCCGACAAGATCGCCTCCCTGCGGGTGTTCGGCGATGAACAGGACAAGCTCAACCTCGCGCTGGCCGACGTGGGCGGTGCCGTGCTGGTGGTGCCCAACTTCACGCTGGCCGGAGACTGCCGCAAGGGGGCGCGGCCCTCCTTCATCAAGGCCGAGCGCCCCGAGCGGGCCATCCCGCTGTTTGAGTCCTTCAAGCGGCACCTGCGCGAGAAGGGGCTGCAGGTCGAGAGCGGCGCCTTCGGCGCCTATATGGAGGTGGCGCTGGTCAACGACGGGCCCATCACGCTGATTGTGGAAAAGGGCGACAACGCATTTTAACCCCCGAAGAGAGGAGCGTGAGGCCGATGGATGAGG
This sequence comes from Clostridiales bacterium, assembly GCA_012719075.1. Classification (GTDB taxonomy): domain Bacteria; phylum Bacillota; class Clostridia; order Oscillospirales; family Feifaniaceae; genus JAAYBB01. Next base: position 76,558 of record JAAYBB010000020.1, read on the forward strand.
TCGGCAGCCACGGGCTCCGGGCGCCGGCGCCCGGCATGCGCATACACCACATCGAGAGCTCGATGATGGCGGTCAACACCTACATCGTGCTCGAGGAGGCGGCGCGGGTCTGCGCCGTGATCGACCCGGGGTTCCACAACCCCGACCTGTTCACCTTTCTGGACGGCTGCGGCTGCGCGGTGCGGTACATCGTCGCCACCCACGGCCACGGCGACCACACGGCCCTGATCCCGGCGCTCAAGGAGCGGTACGGCGGCGAGGTCTGCATCCACGAGGCCGACGCCGGCGCGCTGCGCGGCGCCAAGGGCAACCGCCTGCTGGGCTTCTTCGGCATGGCGGCCAAGCCCATGGAGCCCGACCGGCTGCTGCAGGGCGGCGAATGCCTGCCGCTGGGCGACCTGCAGCTGGAGATCCTGCACACGCCCGGGCACTCGCCGGGCGGCATCTGCATCAAGCTTCCCCCCTACCTGATCTCGGGGGACACGTTGTTTTTCAACACGGTCGGCCGCACCGACTTTTCGGGCGGCTCGGCGGCGCTGCTGCGCCACTCCATCTCGGTATTGCTCGGCGCCATCCCGGAGGACCTGCAGGTGCTGCCGGGGCACGGGGTGTTCACCACGCTGGCCCATGAAAAGGCCAACAATCCATGGTTTACACGCGATGAAAATTGAGCTTTGCGGACACGACAAGCGCTACCTGGTCGAGACGCTGGCACTGCTCTTCTTCCCGGCCGCCGGCTTTTCGAGGGAGGTCGAGGACGGGCTGTCCGCCCGCTCGACCTATGAGGACGGGGTGGCCTGCGCCACGGTGGAGGCGCAGGGTGTCGCCTGCTCGGCCACCGAGCGCAGCCTGCCCGGCGAGGAGGCGTCGGGCGCCATCGCCCGCAGCTTTTACCGGGCGGGTCAGGCGCTGACCGGCATCACGCCGCCCTGGGGTACGCTGACCGGCATCCGCCCGGCCAAGAAGGTGGCGCAGCTGCTGCACCGCGGGCTGACGCCCGGGCAGGCGGCCGAGCGCCTGCTGCAGGAGTGCTACACCCAACCGGAAAAGACCGCCCTCTGCGTCGAGGTGCTGGCGGGGGAGCGGGCGGCGCTCGACCGACTGAATCCGGCACAGGTCAGCCTGTACATCTCCATCCCCTTCTGCCCCACCCGCTGCTCTTACTGCTCCTTCGTGTCCTACACGGTGGAGCGGGAGGGCGCCTTCATCCCGGCCTACCTCGAGGCGCTCGAACAGGAGCTGCGGCAGACGCTCTCGCAGCTCTCGGCGCTGGGCATCGGCGTGCAGACCGCCTACATGGGCGGCGGCACCCCGACGACGCTGACGGCCGCACAGCTGCGCAGCCTGTTTGGCACGCTGGCCGGACAGCTTCACGTCCCCTCGCTGCTGGAGTTCACGGTGGAGGCCGGCCGGCCCGACACCATCGACGCGGACAAGCTGCAGGCCATCCGCGAGGCCGGCGCAAACCGTATCAGCGTCAACACCCAGACCACCGACGACGCCACGCTGGCGCGGGTGGGCAGGGCCCACACGGCCGAGCAGTTCTTTGCGGCCTACGCCCTGGCGCGCAGCGCCGGCATCGGGCAGATCAACGTGGACCTGATCGCCGGCCTGCCCGAGGAGCCGGTGGAGGTCTTTGCGCGCTCGATGCGCGAGGTGGCCGCGCTGCAGCCCGAAAACCTGACCGTGCACGCGCTCTCGCTCAAGCGGGCGGCGCGCCTGCAGTACGCCGACATGGACCGCAGCCGGAAGGGCTCGGGCGACATCGTCGAGATGCTGCAGACGGCCGGCCGGCAGGCCGCACAGGGCGGCTGGCGGCCCTACTACCTCTACCGGCAGCGCAACACGCTCGGCAACCTCGAAAACGTGGGCTATGCAAAGCCGGGCACCGAGTGCCTGTACAACACCTACATCATGGGCGAGTATCAGAGCATCGTCGCGGTCGGCGCCGGCGGCGTCTCCAAGGTGGTGGGCCTGCCGGGCGGCAAGATCGAGCGGGTGTTCCACAACAAGCACGTGCGCGACTACATCAAGGACGACGAAAAAAGGCAGCGAAACATAAAAACCCTGTTTTCGCTGCTCAAAAACCGGTATACTTAATGGATGGAGCAAAAATTTCACACGGCCGGGCGGCCGTTAAAAAACCCGGACATCCGGGGCAAAACTGCAAAAGGGAAAGGATGGATCGAGCATGGCATTGAATAAAGACAACATCTTGAACGCCCTGCGGAAGGTGGGGGATCAGGCGGCACAGGCGGTGGGCGACCTCAAGGAGAACGCCAAGCTGAACTTTGAGATCTCCAGCCGCGAGGGCGAGCTGGCCGACCTCTACCGCGAGCTGGGGCGGACGACCTACGAGGCCAAGAAGAACAACCTGGCTGACAGCACGTCGGAGGCCCTCATCGCCGTGATCGACGCCAAGGTCGAGGAGCTCGAGGAGATCAAGGCCCGCAAGGTCGAGCTGGGCGCGCCCGACAGCTGCCAAAACTGCGGCCGCGACCTCGACGCCAACGTCGCCTACTGCGCCCACTGCGGCGCCAAGGTCGAGCGGCCGCTCGACAGCGTCAAGCAGGGGGTCTCCGAGGCGGCCAAGGGGGCCAAGGACTGGGCGGTCGACAAGGCCAAGGAGGTCAAGGACTGGGCCGTCGACGTGGCCAAGGAGGCCAAAGAGGAGGCCGAGGAGGTCAAGGAGGAGATCAAAGAGACCGGCGAGGAGATCAAAGAGGCGGTCGAAGAGGGCGTCGAGGAGATCCGCGACAAGCTCAGCGACCAGGACTAGCACAGGCCGGTACCCATCCTCCGGAGGAAAGACGAACAGGTAGTCCAGGCAGTCAAAAAAGCGCCCGCAGGGCGCTTTTTTTGATGTCATATGGGGCCGCTCGCCAAAAGAGGTGGGGGCCGTGCCTGCCCAGCCAACGGGCACACAGGCCAAAGCGCCCGTTGGTCACCGTCATCGAAGAGCAGTGCCGGCGGCAGCCGTAGGGGTGCTTTCCCATTTGCCACTCAAGCAGCGCCTGCTTCTTTGGTTCGGGAGAGGGGGGGACCCCGCCGGGCGCGCTTTGGGCGTCGCCAGGGCCGCCTGCAAAGGCGCCAGGGCGTGGCATCTCGGGCCTGCCCATCGGCTTTCCCTAGGTGTTGCACAGGGCCACGGCTTAAAGCACCTTTTGGGCATCCGCCGGGAGGACCGATCGATGTTGGGGAGCTGCTCCCGCCCGCGCCTTTGTTCCCCGCCCCTTTGGGACGCCTAACGCGCAGGTCCGCTTAGGCGTAGGAACGTCGGCACATGTCCGCCGTTCCTGCGGAGTTGATGTCGGGGCTGTTTTTGCTCCCCCCCTGCATGGGACCGCCTTTTTTGACAGGCTGACAAAGGCGCGCTGCAGCGCGCCTTTGTCAATTGGTGTTCACTTGTTTTTTTATTGTCGTCAAAGCAGATTACGTGTTTTTATCAAGAATCAGCATATTGTTCTCATCGAACTGCCACAAAGAAGAATAGGCAACTTCCCAATAATAGCCATCCAAATCCTTGAAATAGCCACTATACCCGCCCCAAAACGCGGTTTCGGGTTTCTTTGCAAGCGTACCGCCACAGGTAAGAACGGTATCCATAAACATGTCTACTTCGTGTTCGGATTTCATATTGATGGCAAGAGTGATACCGCTAAAGCCACCTGCGTTGACGGGCGGGGGATTGTCCGCGTTAATGTCCTTTGCCAATCCGTCAATCGGATACAATTCCAGCTTTGTTCCCTGGGTATCAAAAAACACAATCGGCGGGTTGCTTTCTTTTTCGTATGTTTGAAAGCCAATGTTTTTGTAAAAACGCAAGGATTTTTCCATGTCTCTTACGCCAAGGCAAATCAAATTAATTCTGTTCATGCCGCCATCCCCTTTGCATATCTACCACTATTTAGTGACAATCATATGGCAAGTTTCAAAGAAACGCAATAAAAATCCGCTTTGCATAGCTAAAGCGGATCATTTTGGATTGTGATTTTATAGTTTGGCTTATTTAATTGCAAAGGTCTCAGCCGCCCGGCCCCGCCCAAAATCCCCCCTCAGGGCGCGTCCTGCACCAGCTCGCCCAGCAGGCGGTCCCCCTCAAGCCCGGTGATGCGGGCGGTCACCAGCCGGCCGATCCAGTCGGCCGGCGCGCCGGCCACCGCCACCGGAAAGTAGTGCTGGCTGTAGCCGTGGTGGCGGCCCTCGACCCACTGCTCCAGCAGCACCCGGTGCAGCCGGCCCTGCTGTTCGCGCATCCGTTCGGCCCGCACCTCGTCGCAGGCGGCCTGCAGCAGCGCCGCCCGTCGGGCCTTCTCGGCCTGCGGGAGCTGGTCCGGCATCGCGGCGGCTGGCGTGCCCGCCCGCCGCGAGTAGGGGAAGACGTGCACCTTCAAAAACCGCAGCGCGGTCACGGCCGCCAAGGTCTGTTCAAATTCCCGTTCCGTCTCGCCCGGAAAGCCGACGATCACATCGGTGGTCAGCATGGTGTCCGGCAGGTGGCTGCGCAGCAGCTCGACCGACAGCTGATAGCGCGCCAGGTCATACTTGCGGTTCATGCGGCGCAGCGTGTCGTCGCAGCCCGACTGCAGCGAGAGGTGAAAGTGGGGGCAGACAAAGGGCATGCGCCCAACGGCCTGCGCAAAGCGCGCATCGACGATGCGCGGCTCCAGCGAGCCCAGCCGCACACGAAAGTCCGGGTGCCGCTGCGCAATGTCTGCAAGCCCCTCAAGCAGCGTCAGCAGGTCGAAGTCCTCCCCCGCGCCGTAGGAGGCGATCTCAATGCCGGTCAGCACGATCTCCAGGTGCCCGGCCTGCGCCAGCTGCGCCACCTCGGCCAGCACCTGCTCGGGCCGCTTGGAGCGGATGCGCCCGCGCGCGTAGGGGATGATGCAGTAGCTGCAGAAGTTGTTGCAGCCGTCCTGAATTTTGAGGGTGGCGCGGGTGCGCTCGCTGGTGACCGCCTCCATCGGCTCAAAGCCCGAGAGGGCGCCGATGTCCCCGACCGCCGGCCGCTCCCGCCGCGCCAGGTAAGCCCTGACGGCCTGCGGCAGCGCCGGCTTGCCCATGTTGCCCAGCACCAGGTCCACCTCGGGCATGTCCTGCAGCGCCTGCGCGGCGACCTGCGCATAGCAGCCCACCGCCACCACCGTGGCCTGCGGGCAGCGCCGCCGGACCGCCCGCAGGGCCTGCCGCGACTTCTTGTCGCTGACCGCCGTGACGGTGCAGGTGTTGACCACAAAGACGTCGGCCTCCCCGTCAAAGTCCACCACGCGGTCGCCGGCCTGCGCAAAGGCCCGCGCCATGACCTCGGTCTCGTAGTGGTTGACCTTGCAGCCCAATGTGAAAAATGCCACCCTCATGCCGCTGCGCCCTCCCGTGGGTTCGGTGTTGAATCTCTTTAGTATAGTACGGCCCGGCGCCCTTTTACAAGCCCCGCGCCGCAGCCATTTTGGCGCGGCGCCGCCGGGATGGGTATGCGCGTCCACCTTTGCGCATACAATCGAACTAAAGCGATCCTTTATCTTTTAAGACGCACCGAGACTTGGGGGAATCGAGCATGTACAAGAAGAGACGCGCGGCGCTGCTGCTGGCGCTGCTGCTGGCGCTGCTGCTGGCGCTGCCGGCCGGCGGGGCGCGGGCCATGGAGCTGCTGCCGCCCGACATTCCGGCGCCGTCGGCCATCCTGATGGAGGCCTCCACCGGCAAGGTCCTCTACGAAAACAACCCCGATGCGCGCATGTCGCCGGCCAGCGTGACCAAGGTCATGACCATCCTGCTGGTGGCCGAGGCCATCGACAGCGGCCGCATCACGATGGCGGACCAGGTGCAGACCAGCGAGAACGCCGCCTCGATGGGGGGCTCGCAGGTCTACCTGGCGCCGGGCGAGATCATGCGCCTGGAGGACCTCTTCAAGGCGGTGGTGGTGGCCTCTGGCAACGACGCCGCCACCGCGCTGGCCGAGCACGTGGCGGGCAGCGCGCAGGGCTTTGTGGGGCTGATGAACCAGCGCGCGCAGCAGCTGGGCATGCAGAACACCCACTTTGCCAACTGCCACGGGCTGGACGCGCAGGACCACTTCACCTCGGCGCGGGACATCGCGCTGATGTCGGCCGAGCTGCTGCAAAAGCACCCCTGGGTGACCGACTACACCACCATCTGGATGGACTCGCTGCGCGACGGGGCCTTTCAGCTGGCCAACACCAACAAGCTGCTGCGCTCCTACAAGGGGACCGTCGGGCTCAAGACCGGCTCCACCAACCAGGCCAAGTACTGCCTCTCGGCCGCGGCCGAGCGGGACGGCATGCAGCTCATTGCGGTGGTGCTCGGCGCGCCAAACACCAACGACCGCTTTCGGTCGGCGGCCCAGCTGCTGGACTTTGGCTTTGCCAACTACAAGCTGATCTCGCTGCCGGTCGACAAGCTGCGGCCGGTGCCGGTCCGGGGCGGCGTGCTGACCGAGGTCCCCATCACCTGCACGCCGAACGAGGTGTCGGCCGTGGTGCAAAAGGGCGACAACCGCGAAATCACGGCCAAGATTTTTGTGCAGGAGGCCGTGACCGCGCCGGTTGAGCCGGGGCAGAAGGTGGGCGAGGTGGTCTTTTCGATCGGGGACAACGAGCTCTCGCGCGGGCGGCTGGTCACGGCCGACGGGGTGGCGCGCCGGGGCATCGGCCGGCAATTTGTGATGTACCTGGAGCGAATTCTCATGGTCTCGCCTTAAAATTGACAAACAAAAACAAGGCAATTTTTCCATCCCTGCAGAACGCCGCGTAAAAACCCCCGCCTTAAATTCACCTGCAATAATCCCCCCGCTTTTGCGGCAAAATGACCTTGTGCGCCTTTTGCAATTGACCGGATATCGCCGGTCGCCAAAGGGCGCCGACCACGCAGGCAGAGGTTCTTTGTCGATCCGCGCGGATCGGACCTGTGCTTGCCACAGGAGGTGATTTTGCTGCAAAAGCGTTTTTTTCCGGCGGCACTGTTGCTGATGCTGGCCTCCTGCGCCCCACAGCTGGAGCCGGTGCGGGAGATCCTGCCCTTTCATCTGACGGTGCCCCGCCGGACCGAGGTCGAGGCGGCGGCCGAAGACGTGCCCGACACGTCGGCCGAACCGCTGCCGGACGCCGAGCCGGCGCCGGTCGAGGTGGCCCGCTTTGTCACCGGCATCCACGACTGGAGCCGCGGCCGGCTTAAAAACATCCGGCTGGCCTGCGCGCGGGTCGAGGGCCATGTGATCGGCGCGGGCGAGACCTTCTCCTTCAACGAGGTGGTGGGGCCGCGCACCGCGGCGCTGGGCTACCAGGAGGCCATTGTCTTCCGCGGTCAGGAGAAGGTCATGGAGATCGGCGGCGGCATCTGCCAGCTCTCGACCAACCTCTACAACGCCGCGCTGCAGGCCGGCCTGCCCATCCTCGAGCGGCACGTCCACAGCCAGCCGGTCGACTATGTGCCGGAGGGAGAGGACGCCACGGTCTACTACGGCAACCTCGACCTCAAGTTTGTCAACAACGGCGATTTGCCGCTCCAGCTCTCGACATTGCTGCAGGACGGAGAGCTGGCCGTCAGCATCACAGCCCTGCCCCTTGTTTGAGCGCAATGTTTTCTGGTTGAAATGCCCCCCGTTTTCAGGTATACTGAAAGCAGTATCGACAGGTGGACAAAGATCGCCCGCAGGGCTTGTCCCTGTGCCGCCCCGCCGCCACACGGCCTTTGGCGGCAGGCGGGACGGCAGGCCCCGCAGCTCTGGCGGGGAGGCGGCATGCTTGTCCACCCAGAACGCAGGGAATGGGGTATGCGCCATGATCAAGCTGATCGTTGGGAAAAAGGGCACGGGCAAGACCAAGTACCTGGTGGACCTGGTCCACGAGGCGGCCGACAGCTCCAAGGGCAACGTCGTCTGCATCGAAAAGGGCAATTCGCTGACGTACGACATCAAACCCGCCGTCCGGCTGATTCGGGCCGATGAGTACGAGGTTGACAACTACACCGCCATGGCCGGCTTCATCTGCGGCATCATGGCCGGCGACTACGACTGCACCGACGTCTTTATCGACTCCATCACCAAGCTCTGCGGCAAGGACCCCGAGCAGATGATCGCCTTTTTCCGAAAGATGGACCGCTTGACCGACGAACACCAGGTCGTTTTGACCGCCACCGTCTCGGCCGAGCTGGCCGAGATCCCGGAGGCGCTCCAGCCCTATGTCACCAGCTTCAGCCGCTGAGCGGCATCGCCTTTTCCGCCGCAAGGAGCAGCCCCCGGCTGCTCCTTTTTTTGTTTGCGGCACTTCAAATAGAATGCGTGCGTGCGGGCAAACTATGTGAAAATCTTTTTGGATTTTAAAGCCGGTATGGCCTTGTACGGCGGGAGGGGGAGGGGTTTTGATGCAGCTGGTGGTCTGGCTGGGACAGGATCAAACGGCACGGCGCCTGGCCGCACTGCTGGAGCTGGCCGGGCTTGGCTGCGCCCGTATCTCGCCGGGCGGCGCCGCGCTGCGGGCCGACGCCGACGTGCTGCTGCTCAGCGGCCGGGTGCGGCTGGAGGAGGCCCCCCCCTACCTGCTGGTGGTGGAGGCGGAGGCCCCTGCGGTACAGGCCGCCCCCCCCCACCCCGCGCTGATCCTGGTCGAGGGCGGGCGCACGGCCGGCCTGCAGGCCGTGGCCGGCTCGGGGGCGCCGGTCATCACGGTGGGCCTGTCCGAGCGCGACACCGTGACCTATTCCTCGCTGGCCGAGGGCCGCTGCTGCATTGCGGTCAACCGCCCCTTCTCCGATCTGCTGGGCCGGCCGATCCTGGAGCAGGAGCTGACGCTGCGCTGCGGCGACGCCGGGCTGCCCGAGCTCTTCCTCGCGGCCTCGGCCATGCTGCTGGGGATCTCGCCCGAGCGGCTGGCCGCGCTCAATCTCCCTGATATTGCCACTACTAGATCGCCGTTCGCGGATAAAAATAATAGCGGGACCACCCCATCGATGATCTGAACGCCAAGTCACCAAGTGGCGTCAAAACAAAAGGAGTGTAAGTAGAACATGGCGAACAAGAAGGCGAAAGCCGCTCTGGAGAACTTTAAGATGGAAGCCGCCAACGAGGTTGGCGTGAACCTGAAGCAGGGCTACAACGGCGATCTGACCTCCCGTCAGGCCGGCAGCATCGGCGGCCAGATGGTCAAGAAGATGATCGCTTCCTACACCGGCACGTCCAGCGGTGGCGGCAGCAACACCAGCAGCAACTAGCATGCGGCATCGCCGCCTGCGGGCGGCTGCAATGACGGGGGAGGGCATTGTGCCCTCCCCTTTGGTCATTTTGCGGGCGATCCGGTCAAAAAAGGCCGGCGAAGTCCCCTGCGCATGCGGCCGGTGCCTTGACAAGCGGCGGCCCTTTCCGTAAACTATCCTTATCGCTGACCGGGCCCCGTGCCGCATTCCCGCAAACGCGGGGCCGGGTGCAGCGCAACCCCCAAGAAACGGCCGGTGGCGCACCGCCCCGCCGGCGAAAGGAGCTGTCAAATGGACCCCAGGTTCAAGGCCCAGCGAGACCTCTGCCCCGTCTTTGAGCAGTACGCCTATCTGCTGACCGGCGAGACCGGCCCCATTCCGCGCTACGTCTACGAGGATGTCAAGGCGTATATGGACGGCCGCTACTACGAGGGGGGCGACGCCTCCTGGCGCGGGCTGTCCACCTTCCGCATGATCCCCGAGTCCAGGCAGGCCTTTGCGCAGATGCTGGGCTGCGACGCCGATGACGTCGCCTTCGGACCCAACACCTCGGCCATGCTGGCAATCTTCACCGACGGCCTGCCGCTGGCGCCCGGCGACAACATTGTGACCTCCTCCGGCTCCTTCAGCAGCATGATTTACGCGCTGGACATGCTGCGGCGGGAGGGGATCGACATCCGCCACGTGGCGCCCGACCACGGCCTGCTGCCGACCGAGCGGCTGCTGGCGGCGGTGGATGAGAACACCCGGGCCGTCGTGCTCTGCCACGTGGAGGGCAACAACGGCTTTCGGCACGACCTTGTGGCCATCGGGGCCTTCTGCGCCGAGCGCGGCATCTGGTTTGCGGTCGACGCGGCCCACTCGGCCGGTGTGCTGCCCATCGACATGGAGGGCATGCACATCGACTTCCTCTGCGGCAACGACTACAAGTGGATGATGAACTTCTGCGGCACCGGCTACGCCTGCGTCCGCCCGGCGCTGCGCGAGGTCCTGCGCTTCCGCAAGGCGGGCTGGCTCTCGGTCAAACAGCTCTTTGTCTCGGGGCTGATGGAGGCCGAGCTCAGCGACACGGCCTCGCGCTATGAGCTTGGCTACCCCTGTGCGCCCGGCATCTTCGGCATGGGGGACGTGGCCCGCCGCTACCTCGAGCTTGGGGCAAAGGACATCGAGGCCTATGTGCTCGGGCTGACCGACTACCTCTACGAGCAGGTGCAGGGCAACCCCCACATCCGCTACATCAGCCATTACCCCGAGCCCCATCGCTCGGCGCTGGCCTTCCTCGAGGTGCCCGGCGACGCCGGCGTGACCGGCGCCAGCCTCAAGCAGCTGGGGGTGCAGACCACCGTGCACGGGGCCTCGGCGCCCGGCGAGCCCACCACGCTGCGGGTGGCCTGCCACTACGTCAACAACCGCGAGGACATCGACCGCCTGCTGGCCGCCCTCGACCAGCTGATCGGCCGGCGCTGAGCGGCCAAACCGCCCGGCCCACAAAAATATAGCGTAGTCAAAGGAGCGATTGTCATGTCCAAGGTCGAAGCCAGGCTCAAGGAGCTGGGCATCGCGTTGCCCGAGCCCTCCTCCCCGATTGCAAACTATGTCAACTACAAGGTCGTGGACGGCTTTGTCTACATCTCCGGCAAGGGCCCGGTCTCGCCCGAGCGGACAGTCACCGGTAAGGTGGGCGCCGACCTGACGCTGGAGCAGGGCTATGAGGCCGCCCGGCTCACCGGCATCAGCCTGATCGCCGCGCTCAAGCAGGCCGCCGGCGGCGACCTCGATCGCGTGGACCAGATCGTCAAGCTGCTGGGCTTTGTGGCCTGCGCCGACGGCTTTTACGACGCCCCCAAGGTCATCAACGGCTGCTCCGACCTGCTGGTGGAGGTCTTTGGCGACGGCGGCCGCCACGCCCGCTCGGCCATCCCCACACACCAGCTGCCGCTGGGCATCCCGGTTGAAATTGAGATGATCGCCAGGCTCAAGGACTAAAAAGGGGTTGAATTCAACAACATATTGTGTTATAATATTCATATAAACACATCATGTTGTTTGGAGGTGCCCTGATGATTGATGTGCAGGTAAAGGGCGGCACGCTTGAACAGGCCGAGATTGACGCGTATATTGTGCGGGGCCGGGAGCTGTATCCGAACCGCATTCTCTCCGGCATCGACATCGATGTGGACGGCGAGTATGTGGGCCTGACCTACCACTTTGCGCAGGTGCCCTTTGAGCGCATCCGCAGGATCACCGGCTATCTGGTGGGCACCGTGGACCGCTTCAACGACGCCAAGAAGGCCGAGCTCAAGGATCGCCTCAAGCACTCCATCTGAGGCCTGAGGAGACGCTCAAACAGAGGGCCCGCACCCCAGCTGGGGTGCGGGCCCTTTTGCCTGGGGAGGGCGGGGTTTTAAAGGAAGTCCAAGCGTAGAGTACTCACCCCCGCGGCAAAACCGTATTCCAAGCCGCGAAGCGTGTTGGATGGGAGGAACGCGTGGAAAAATCAGTTGGCTGAGCACCCGCAGGGTACGAGTCCTGATTTTTCAAGTGTTCGTCTGATACTGGCGCCCGGCCCCCAACCTCTTTCATTTGAGCAGCCGGTACCCGACGTGTTTGTTTGGCCCCTTATTTTAACATGGTCCCCCATCATTTTGTAGGGGGCCGGGCGTACTTTAGAGGCGCCGGGGATGCGGGTAAATCATCGGCAAAATAAGCGCACTTATTTTGCCGATCCCTTCAGGCGTGTCGCCTTTTGGCGACCGCCCACCTGCGCCAAAGCCTTGGCGCAGATACAGGGGGTATCGCGGCCGTAAGGCCGCGTATCCAGGGGGAGGGCGTCCCCCTGGATACGCTCCCGCGGCCATCCCAGGGGCACTCGCCCTAGACCCCCCGGCGGGCAAAAAAAGAGGGAGCCGCGGCTCCCTCTTCCTCACTTCAGCAGGACCTGCCCGCCTTCGACGGTCAGGCGGCAGGTCTCGCCGCCGTCCGCGCCGCCCAGTGCGAGCGCAAGGCCGTCCTCAACCTCGGACAGCGCATACCCCTCCGCAAGAGGCAGCGGCTCGAAATCGGCGGCCGCCTCAAAGCCGGCCTCGCCGCGCACCAGTGCGATGGGCAGGGCGGCCGGCCCGTCCGGTGCCTCAACGAGGTTGAAGGCCAAAAAGTAGAGCGCCTCGCCGTCGGCCAGCAGCCGGCTGCCGATCGAGCGGGCCGAGTAGGGCCCCGCGTTGTCCATCGTGACGATGCGCTCGGCGCCCGGCGTCCCCGCCGCATACTGTAGCGTGTAGAACAGCCGGTCCTCCGGCTCCGGGCCGTCCCGCCCGTACTCCACCAGCCGGACCTGCCCGCCGCCAAACGCCAATGCCTCGCCGGTGACGCAGGCTAGGTGGCCGCCCGGCGCCATCAGCTGCCCACCCCCGAGCGCAAAGGTCTGCGGGGCGCCGAGGATCTCGTCAAACCGCTGTGCGGCCTCCTCGAGCAGCGGCCCCTTGTCCTCGGTGGAGTAGGGGTTGCCCAGCCGCGCATCCAGCAGGCTCAGCGCCTCAAACTTGGCCGCAAGTGCGGGCGGCAGCTCGGCCGGGCCGGCTTCGGGCTGCCCGGCCGGCGGCGGGTCCGGGGGCGGTCCGTCGACCGGTGCGTCCTCCCCCCGCTTGCCGCAGGCCGACAGCAGCAGTGCTGCCGCCAGCAGCAGGCCCATCCATCTCTTTTGTTGATTGCGCACGGCCATTCTCCCCCCAAAGCGACATCGCACCCCCGTCGGCGCCCCAGGCAGGGGACGGCCGCACGGGGCGTATTTTGTATAAAGGACTGTTTCAGGTGCCGGGGAACCCAATCGCCCAGTGAGCGCCACTAAAGGGTGGCTGCCCACTTTGTAAAAGGCTGTTCCAGGGTCCAGGTGTCCAAACCGCCTGCGCACCCCCAAAAAGGGGGCGCCGCCTTTTAAAGGGCTGTTTCAGGTGGGGCATATGCTCCGCCCGCCTGGCAATTCCACAAAAAGAATGGCTGCACAGGGCGGCTTTTAAAGGGCTGTGGGCGCCCCACCGTGGGACGCCCATTTTTAAAGGGCTATTTCAGGTGCAGCGCGCGCTCGATCATCTTGGCGAGCTCCACCAGCGGGATGATCGAGAGGGCCAGCCCGGTGGCCACGGCCACGTGGAAGGGGTCGAGGGCCACCAGCGAAAAGGCGTCGTTGATGCCGGGCAGGTAGATCACGCCGAAGGTCAGTGCACTCGACACCAGCATGGCATAGTACAGCATCTTGTTGTGGGTGTGCATGCGCAGCAGCGACTGGTGGCGCGAGCGCATGTTGAGCGAGTGGAAGATCTCGCACATGGACAGCGTCAAAAAGGCCATGGTCATGCCCTCCATGTGGGAGTCGTGATTGCCGACCGCGTAGGAGAACAGCGTCAGCACCGCGATGATGACCCCCTGGTAGAAGATGCCGGCGCCGAGCCCCCCCGCAAAAATGCCCTCGCGGGGCTCGCGGGGCGGCCGCCGCATGATGTCCTCCTCGGCCGGCTCCATGCCCAGCGCGATGGCAGGCAGCGAGTCGGTCACCAGGTTGATCCACAGGATGTGGATGGGGGCCAGCAGCTCCCAGTCCAGCAGCGTGGCCACAAAGATGGAGATGACCTCGCTGAGGTTGGCGCCGAGCAGGAACTGGATGGCCTTGCGGATGTTTTCGTAAATGCGGCGCCCCTCCTCCACCGCGTGCACGATGGAGGCAAAGTTGTCGTCGGCCAGCACCATGTCGGCCACGTTCTTGGTCACGTCGGTGCCGGTGATGCCCATGCCCACGCCGATGTCGGCCACCTTGAGGGCCGGCGCGTCGTTGACGCCGTCGCCGGTCATGGCCGTGACGGCGCCGCGGGCCCGCCAGGTGTTGACAATGCGCATCTTGTGCTCGGGCTGGACCCGCGCGTAGACCGAGATCTGCTCAATGCGCCGGTTGAAGGTCTCATCGTCCATCTGGGAGAGCTCGGCGCCGGTCACGGCCTGCGAGGGGTCGGTCAAAATGCCCAGTTCCCGCGCGATGGCCATGGCGGTGTCCCGGTGGTCGCCGGTGATCATGACCACGCGGACGCCGGCATTCGCGCACTCGCGCACGGCGTCGCGCACCTCGGGGCGCACCGGGTCGATCATGCCGACCAGGCCGAGGAAGGTCAGCCCCCGCTCGTTCTCCTCCACGGTGCAGTGCGCGGGCGCCTGTTCGTACATGCGGCAGGCGGCGGCCAGCACGCGCAGCGCGCGGCCGGCCATGTGCCGGTTGGCCGCAAGGACCTGTTCGCGGAGCGGCTCGGTCAGCGGCGCTCTCTGCCCGTTTTGCAGGATGTGGGTGCAGTGGCGCAGCACCTCGTCGGGCGCGCCCTTTGTGCACTGGTACACGCCGCCGTCGGGGAGGCTGTGCAGCGTCGACATCATCTTGCGGTCGGAGTCAAAGGGCAGCTCGTCGATGCGCGGATGCGCGGCCTCGAGCGCCGGCTTGTGCAGGCCGCAGGTCCCGGCATAGACCACCAGCGCCACCTCGGTCGGCTCGCCCACGAGGTTGCCCTCGGGGTCGCGGCCCACGTCGTTGCACAGCGCCATGACAAAGGCGGTCTGCTCGGCCTCGCCCTCCTGCTCCACCACCGTCATCTTGTTCTGGGTCAGCGTGCCGGTCTTGTCGCTGCAGATGACCTGCGTGCAGCCCAGCGTCTCGACCGCCGTCATGCGGCGGATGATGGCGTTGCGCTCCGACATGCGGGTCACGCCGATCGAGAGCAGCACGGTCACCACCACCACCAGCCCCTCGGGGATGGCGGCGACGGCCAGGCTGACGGCCGTCATCAGCGTGTCCAGCAGGTGGCCGCCGGCCAGCCCGCCGTGGCGCATGATGCTGATGGCGAAAATCAGCGCACAGATGCCCAGCACCGCGATCGAGAGCATCTTGCTCAGGCCGGCCATCTTCTGCTGCAGCGGCGTCTTGTCCCGGTCGGTCTCGCTCAGGATCGCGGCGATCTTGCCCATTTCGGTGTCCATGCCGGTGGCGGTGACAACCCCCTCGCCGCGGCCATAGACCACGTTGGTCCCCATATAGCACATGTTGATGCGGTCGCCCAGCGTCAGCGTCTCCCCGCCGTCGTCCAGCGCCTCGCAGGCCTTGTACACCGCCACCGACTCGCCGGTCAGCGCGGCCTCCTCCACCTGCATGCCGGCCACCTGGAGGATGCGCAGGTCGGCCGGGACGGCGTCGCCGGCTTCCAGCAGCACGATGTCGCCGGTGACCAGCTCCTCGGTCAGCACCACCATCAGGCCGCCGTTGCGCCGCACCCGCGCCATCGGCGCGGCCATGCGCTGCAGTGCCTCGATGGCGGCCTCGGCCTTGTTCTCCTGCACGACGCCGAGCACGGCGTTGAGCATGACCACCAGCATGATGACCACGACGTCCACAAACTCGCCAAAAAAGCCGGACAGCAGTGCGGCGCCGAGCAGAATGACCACCATCGGGTCCTTGACTTGGTCAAAGAAGCGCTCGAACGTGCTCTTCTTCTTGGCCTCCAGGAGCCGGTTGGGTCCGTTTTGCTGCAGCCGTTTGGCCGCCCCTTCGCTCGAGAGCCCCTCCATGCCGACCTCAAACTGCTCGAGAACGGCCTGGGGCGATTCTCTGTAGTGTGCCATAACACATCCCCTGTTCTTTTTTTGCTCCAGGGGCTGCGCGCCCGCCGTCGGCGTACAGCCCTGGAGGATCTCGCCGGCTTTCCGGGGCGTTCGTTGCCCCTGGCGGCGCGGGTCCTTTGGCCGGGACCGAGAGGCTCTGTCCGCCCGGAAAACCTTTCCTCATATCATATCGGATGAGGGGCCCTGTCGTAAAGATTATCTTGTCACTTTCGTATAAATTATTCAATATGGACACAAAAGGGCGCGGGTCGGTGTTGACCCGCGCCGGGATTTGTGGAGCCTGTGGCTGTCAGGGGATGGATCGCTGCGGTCAGGGGGCCTTCGGGCCGTGGCCGCAGGCTGCGCCGCAGCTGCCGCAGTCGCCGCCGCAGCAGCCGGTTCCACGCCGACGCCACAGTCCGCGGACAATCAGAGAGATCGCGCCAAACACCAGGGCGCCGACGATCAAAGTGGGCAGATTCATGCACAACACCTCCTGCTTGGGGGTTCGGTAAAGCGCGTTCAGCGGACGGCGGCCGGCACCTTCTTGGGGGTGAGGCTGCTGCTGTCGGAGCCCTTGGGTTCGGGGCGCAGGACCAGATAGGCCATGCCGCCCAGCAGCAGGAGGGCCACCGCGGTCCAGAGGTTGAAGCCGTTGCCGCCGAGGAACAAGCCGAGCTGGTAGACGATCAGCGAGACGACATAGGCCAGCGTGCACTGATAGCCGATGGCAAAGGCGGTCCACTTCCAGTTGTTCATCTCCCGCTTGATGGCGCCCATGGCCGCAAAGCAGGGGGCGCAGAGCAGGTTGAAGAGCAGGAAGCAGTAGCCGCTGAGCATGGTGAAGTGGGCGGCGATGCCACTGAGCTCGCCAAACAGCCCGCCCTCCACGAGGTCGAGGGCGCCGCCCACGCCGTACAGCACGCCGAACACGCCCACGACCTCCTCCTTGGCGATCAGGCCCAGGATGGTGGCGACGGCGGCCTGCCAGAAGCCAAAGCCGATCGGGGTGAAAATAAAGGCAAAGGAGCTGCCGATGTTGGCGAGTACGCTGTGGTCAAGGTCCTCCACCATGCCAAAGCCGCTGCCCGTAGAGCCGAAGTTCGAGAGGAACCAGATGGCGACCGAGGCCACCAGGATGACCGAGCCCGCCCGCTTGATGAAGGACCAGGCGCGCTCCCACACGCTGTTCAGCACGGTGGCGGGATTGGGCAGGTGGTAGGCCGGCAGCTCCATGACAAAGGGGGAGGGGTCGCCGGCGAACAGCCGGGTCTTCTTGAGGATCAGGCCCGAGAGCACCACGGCGGCAATGCCGACAAAGTAGGCCGAGGGGGCCACCCACCAGGCGCGGCCGAACACGGCGCCCGCAAACAGCCCGATGATGGGCATCTTGGCGCTGCAGGGGATGAACGAGGTGGTGATGATGGTCATGCGGCGGTCCCGCTCGTTTTCAATGGTGCGGGAGGCCATGATGCCGGGCACGCTGCAGCCGGTGCCGATCAGCAGCGGGATGAAGGACTTGCCCGAGAGCCCGAACTTGCGAAAGAGCCGATCCATGATGAAGGCCACGCGGGACATGTAGCCGCAGTCCTCCAAAATCGCGAGGAAGAAGAACAGCACGATCATCTGGGGCACAAAGCCCAGCACGGCGCCGACGCCGGCGATGATGCCGTCCACCACCAGGCCCGAGAGCCAGGGCGCGACGTTCAGCCCCTCAAAAAAGGCCGCGGCGCCCGGGATGATCCACTCGCCGAACAGCACGTCGTTGGTGAAGTCGGTCACCAGCGCGCCCACCGTGCTGACCGATATGTAGTAGACCACGAACATGACGACGGCAAACAGCGGCAGCGCCAGCCAGCGGTTGGTGACGATCTCGTCAATTTTGTCCGAGGCCGTGAACAGCGTCTGCTTCTTCTTGACGCTGGCGGCCACCAGGCGGCTGATGTAGTCGTAGCGCTCGTTGGTGATGATGCTCTCGCAGTCCTCGTCCTGCTCCTCTTCGCAGGTCACGATGGCGCTCTCGATGCGGGCCATCTGGTCGGGCGAGAGGGCCAGCGCGGCCCGCACCTTGGGGTCGCGCTCGAACAGCTTGATGGCGTACCAGCGCTCGACCGCCTTGTCCACCCGGCCCGAAATCACGTCCTCGATGTGGGCGATGGCGTGCTCGGTCGAGCCGCTGAACACCGCCGGGGCGCGGACGGGCTTTTTGTTTCCGCGCGCAAGCTCGGCGGCGCGCGCCGCCACCTCTTTGGAGCCGGTGCCCTTGACGGCCGAGGTCTCGACGATCTCGCAGCCCAGCGCCTCGCTGAGCTTGGCGATGTCGATGCGGTCGCCGCGCTTTTGCACCACGTCGATCATGTTGAGCGCGATGACGACCGGAATCCCCAGCTCGAGCAGTTGGGTGGTCAGGTAGAGGTTGCGCTCGATGTTGGAGCCGTCCACGATGTTGATGATGGCGTCGGGCTTCTCCTGGATCAGGTAGGCCCGCGTGATGACCTCTTCAAGCGTGTAGGGGGAGAGCGAATAGATGCCGGGCAGGTCCTGAATGACGATGTTGCGGTCGCCCTTCAGGGCGCCCTCCTTCTTCTCCACCGTGACGCCCGGCCAGTTGCCGACATACTGGTTGCTGCCGGTCAGGTCGTTGAACATGGTGGTCTTGCCGCTGTTCGGGTTTCCGGCAAGCGCAATTTTGACAGCCATACTTCCTCCGTTTCCACCGCCCCGCCCGGCCGCCTGGCGGCCTTGGGTTTAAAGCGGGTGCCGATGTCATCAAGCGCCCCATTCCCCGGCGAGGGGCGGGCTCCGTTGTTTGTTTTAACTAACTTTAGGGTGCGAAACAGGGCCTTTTTTGGCGATTTTTCAGGTGTGCGGCAACGTCTTTTCCGAGGTGTGCGCCGGTGCTAGCACACCTCGATCATGGCGCAGTCCTCCTTGCGCAGCGAGAGCTCGTAGCCGCGCACGTTGATCTCCACCGGATCGCCCAGCGGAGCCACCTTGCGCACATAGACGCTCGTGCCGCGGGTGATGCCCATATCCATGATCCGGCGTCGCAGCGCCCCCTCGCCGTGCAGTTTGACGACGGTGGCGCTCTGCCCCGGTTTGACTTCACGCAGTGTTCTCATGGGTGGCGGTTCCTTTCTGCAGCAGGCCCCGGACAGGCCGGCGCCCGCAAAAATCAAGTTGGTTAGCTCTTGCTAACTTCCAGCAAGCTCATTGTACCATTTGGCGGGACATCTGTCAATAGTTGAGGCTAACTTTTGCGGCTCAATCCCGCGACTGTGCGCGGGTCAGGTGCAATACCGGCGGTGAATGTGTATACGCACAGGCTCAGTCACATGGCCGTGCCAGGGCAGAAGCCATCCGCCGGGCAAAGACGGCCCGGCGGGCGAGATCCCGCCCCACAGTTGAAACGGCGCGCTGGGCCGCGAATCTGCGGGCGTTGCTTGCATCCGCCGCGCAGATGTGCTATGCTGCAGTTAGGATTCTCTAACAAGCGGCGGCGCCATGCCGCCGCGTGCCGCCGCCGGGGCACCGAACGCGGGCCGCCCCGGCCGCCGGCGGACCGCCCGTCTTTGGCCGGTCCGCCCAAGGGGAGGATTGCCAATGAAGATTCAGGAGTCGGCCGAAAACTATCTGGAGTGCATCCTCATGCTGCAGCAGCAACAGGGACAGGTGCGCTCGATCGACATTGTCAACCGTATGGGCTTTTCCAAGCCCAGCATCAGCATCGCCATGAAGCAGCTGCGCGAGGGCAACTACATCGACATGGATGAGAACAACCTGATCACGCTGACCGAGGCCGGCCGCGAGATTGCCGAGCGCATCTTTGAGCGGCACCAGACCCTGGCCAACATGCTCATCCGCCTCGGCGTCGGCGAGGAGACCGCCTTTGAGGACGCCTGCAAGCTGGAGCACGACCTCAGCGAAGAGAGCTTTATGGCCATCAAAAACCTGTACCTCAAGCACATTGCCGACTAGGCCGTAAAGGGCGGTCGGGGGCGCCGGACAGCAGTTGCCCGCGCCCGGCAAAGACAAAGGCCGGCGGCGTGGGCCTGTTGAAAAAAGAGTCCCCGCAGATGGGGACAGCGCCTGCAACAAGTGCCATGAGAGACACAACGTGCGCGGGATGGAGCCGTCTGACCGGTGTGGACGGGCCTATGCCGCCCCGCCGCCCCCTGCAATGGACGGCAGGCAGGCTCTGTCCGCCGGCAGAAAGACGCCTTTCCGGCAAATGCAACAGCCGGCCCCTGAGGAACGGGGGCCGGCTTATTTGCGCATCAGGGGGACCCTTCAAGGAACTGAATGCTGCTAAGCGGGCAGCGGCCTATACCGCAACGCCATGCGCACCTGGCCGTTTAAAAGGCGGCATGCTCTGTAAGCCTGAAGCGGCATCCCCCATGCCGGTACGCACCCGGGCCCTTTACAAGAGCTGCGCCGGCACGGCTTTAAAATGGTTGATGAGCCCGCCGGCCAGCAGGATGTCGCGCTCCTCGGCGGTCAGGGGGCCAAGCTCCAGCGCCAGCGGCGCGGGCGCTCTGCCCTCGCGCAGCCACAGCGCCTCCAGCCGCGCATCGCCGCGCGCAAGGCCGGCGCGCAGCCCCCGGATCAGCAGCAGGTCGCCCTGCGCAACATCGGACACCGAGGGGACCAGCAGCGGCAGCAGGCCCCAGTTGATGAGGTTGGAGCGGTAGCGCTTGGTGGCGTACTGCTCGGCGAGGTTGGCCAGCCCGCCCAGCACCCGCTGGCAGGAGGCGGCCTGCTCGCGCGCCGAGCCGTCGCCGGGGCAGCGGGCTGCGACGGCGCTGCCGATCAGCGTGTTGCCCAGCGTCAGGCCCTCGGCCTGCGCCTGCGCCTCCCGCAGCAGCGCGGGGACCTCGCCGGCCAGCAGGCGCTCGGCCTGTGCCAGCACGGCCCTGGCTCTCGCGACGTAGCCGGGGTCCTTGCGCGAGAGCGTGAACTCGGCCAGCTTCTGGGGGTTGGAGCGGTAGGAGGAGGTCTCGCCCGAGGGGATGAGCTCGTCGGTCGTGGTGACCGGGTCGGTGATGACCGAGACCACCGACAGCAGCAGGTGGTCGCGCAGCGGCGGCAACTCCGGCCAGTCGGTGATGCCGGGGCCCATGCGCAGCGCGACCTGCGGCCGCGGATGGCCAAAGCCCTCGTAGACGCGGCTGCGGTAGGCGCGGTCGTCAAAGCGGTAGGGGGCGGTGCCGGCCGGTGCCTCGCCGGCCGGCGTCAGCAGGCCGCCGTTGGCGGCGGTTGCGGCGATGGAGCGGGCGTCCATCAGCGCCACGGCCGCCGCCTGCCCGTCGGCCGGGCGGGCCCCCTCGCGGAAGGGGAAGTTGCGGGTGGTGTGGCGCAGGCTCAGCCCGCCGTTGGCCGGCACGTCCCCGGCCCCAAAGCAGGGGCCGCAGAAGGCGGTCTTGAACAGTGCGCCGGCGGCCGAGAGCTGCGCGTGGGCGCCGCTCTCGATCAGCGCCATGCCGATCGGCTGGCTGGCCGGGTAGAGCGAGAGCGAGAAGAAGCCGCTGCCGACCGAGCGGCCGCGCAACTGCGCGGCCGCGGCGCAGAGGTTCTCATAGGAGCCGCCGGCGCAGCCGGCGATGATGCCCTGGTCGGCGATCAGGCGGCCCTCCCGGAGCTTGTCGGTCAGGTTGAGGCGCAGCGTGCCGTCGGAGTCGGCCTCCACGCGCCGCTCGGCCTCGCGCAGAAGGTCGTAGGGGTTTTCGCAGAGCGCCCGCAGCGGATAGACGTTGGAGGGGTGGCAGGGCAGCGCGATCATGGGCTCGACCTTGGAGAGGTCGAGCAGGATGGCGCCGTCGTAGACAGCCCCCTCGTCGGGGGCGAGCGCACGGTAGTCCTGCGCGCGCCCGTGGGCGGCCAGGTAGGCCTCAATCACGCCGTCGGTCTGCCAGATCGAGCTCAGGCAGGCGGTCTCGGTGGTCATCACGTCGATGCCGCAGCGAAAGTCGGCCGAGAGGTTCTTCAGGCCGGGGCCCAGGAACTCCAGCACCTTGTTCTTGACAAAGCCGCTGGCGAAGACCGCCCCGATCAGGGCCAGCGCCACGTCCTGCGGGCCGACGCCGGGCGGCGGCGAACCCTCGAGCCAGACCGCCACCACCGGCGGCGGCGCAATGTCATATTTACGCCCGAGCAGCTGCTTGACCAGCTCGGGGCCGCCCTCGCCGATGCCCATCGTGCCCAGCGCGCCATAGCGGGTGTGGCTGTCGGACCCGAGGATCATGCGGCCGCAGCCGGCCCGGGTCTCGCGCATGTACTGGTGCATGACGGCCAGGTGGGCCGGCACATAGATGCCGCCGTAGCGCTGCGCCGCCGAGAGGCCGAAGACGTGGTCGTCCTCGTTGATGGTGCCCCCCACCGCGCAGAGGCTGTTGTGACAGTTGGTCAGCACGTAGGGCACCGGAAAGGCCGACAGGCCGCTGGCCCGCGCCGACTGGATGATGCCGACATAGGTGATGTCGTGCGAGGTCAGCAGGTCAAAGGAGAGGTGCAGCAGCCCGTCCCCGCCGCCCGCGTCGTGGGCCGCGAGGATTTTCTGCGCAATGCTGCGCGGCTCCCCCTCGCCGGCGGGCGGACGGGGGGCCTCGGCCTCCCGGCAGAGGGCGCCCTGTCGATAGACGGTCCGTTCGTCGAGGATGGTCAGCATCTCACATCGCCTCGGTTTCCATAATATGACATGTCTGGCGCGGGCTTTATAGGACATCAATGTCAGGAATTGAAGGAGGTCAGATGGCACTGTGGCGGCGAAAAGACCCAAGGAATCCCGGCCGCAAAGGCTGTCCGCAACCGCCTTCGCCATTTTGCAAAAAGGGGTATGCGCCAAAAGGCCTGCAAAAACAGAGGGGACTTGTCCGGCGCAAAGGCGGCACATCCCTCCATCATTTTAGGTTGTATTAAGAAAAAAACCCGCAGATACGGCTGCGGGTTTTTTCTGTGGTGGACCCAAGGGGGATCGAACCCCTGACCTCTGCGTTGCGAACGCAGCGCTCTCCCAGCTGAGCCATGGGCCCACGGTCTCTGGTGCCGCATGCCGGCGACACCTACCTATTATACTGTGCGGCGGCGGGCTTGTCAAGCGTGGCGCCCGCGTCTGCGAGCCCAAATTGTGCGGCCGCGCAAAAGGGCAGGCGGGCCTTTTGGGTTGCATGAAAAGGGTCGATTTCTTGTAATGTTTGTGATATTGTAACAGGCAAAAGCAAGCGGTCGATTAAGCCGCGAAGGGGAGGAACCCGACCTCATGACAGGGTTGAACGTATTGCTGCAGGCCGTGGTCGCGGCCGCGATCCCGGTGCTGACCACCGTTTTGATCTCCCTGATCCGGGCCAAGGTCTCGCAGGTGGCCGCCCGGACCGAAAACGAGCGGGTGGGCACCTACCTTGCGCAGGTGGTCCACGCGGTGGGCACCGCCGTGCCGGCCATCAACCAGACCTATGTCGACGCGCTGAAGCAGCGCGGCTCCTTCAGCGGCGCCGAACAGGCGGCTGCGCTCGAGAAGGCGATACAGACGGCCAAGGCCGCGCTCTCCGCGTCGACCGTCGATTTTATTAAACAGAACTACGGGGACGTCAACGCCTACCTCGCCCCCAAGATCGAGGCCGAGGTGCGGGCGCAGAAGCAGGGCCCTTCGGCCACCCCTGCGCAGCCGCCGGCGGCGGTGCCCGCGGCCGCCGCGACGGCGGCACAAGGTTCAGCCCCCGTGGGGGTCGGCGTCTGCCCCTGCCTGCCCTGCTGCCGCCGCTGTCCCCATGCCGGGCGAGCGACGGCCGAGGCCGAAAATCCCGGCGAAATCGGCCCGTGAGCAGCGGCAGATCCCCCTGCCAAGGCTGGATCGGGCGGGGCAAGTCGCTAAAAACGATGAATTCCTGTCATTGGTCACATTTTTTGCATTAAGAAATGATAAAAAACGTCGATAATATACAATAGGCAAAAAAGGATTTATGACCGCATGCCCGTTGCGGTTATCGGCGCTTGCGGGGCAAGGGGACGGCATTGGCCCTAAAAGCGGTGCAAATGGCCGTGCGAAGGGCAACAGGGCCGTTTGGATTGAGGCGGCCGCCGGCCGCAGGGGCTTTTCCCCGACGGTTGGCCATTGGCGGCACGGGGGAGCCGGGGCAAGCGAGCCTCAACTGCGCCACAGCCTGTGCGGGCAGGGCGCGGAAGGGGCGGTTTTGGCCTGTTCAAACGGCAGGGCAGCCATGCACAGATGTCAGCGGCAGGGCTGCGGGGATCAAGCTGTGCCGACGGTGCCGGGCGCCGAAGCGCATCGGGCGGCCGTGGGCCGGCCGCTCACAGCCAGCCGAACGAGGAGAGCCCGCCGGCGGGGACCAAGGTTGAAACGCACACCGGCATCTCATCCTCCGTCGCCGGGCAGGATACAGCTCCGCATCGGCATCCCGTATTCCGTCACCGGATGGTGCGGGCCCGTACCGGTGCGCACAGTCCCACACCGGCGGCCCACAGCCCCATGCGGGCAGCCGGCCGCTCTTCACCAGATCCTGCATTTTTGATGGGCACATCACCTGTACCGACGCGCACGGCGGTGAAACCTGGGCTTTGGGGAAGCGCGCGAACCCCCCGCAGGCGTTCAGCTGGGGGCGTCCAGCCAAAAACCCAAATCGAACGTGTTGGGGGAGATTGTATTGGGAAACGCACCCATGGTTTTTTCACTGTTGTTTTTTGCCGCGTTTGCGGTTTATTTGTTCTTTGGCATCTACATCATCCAGGTCAATCCGAGGGCGGGCCTAAACAAGCTGTTTTTGGCCGTGTGCATCTCGCTGTGCTTTTGGTCCCTGGGCTTTGCCGTGGCCAACACGGCGCCGGATTTGGAGACCTGCCTGCTGTGGAGGCGGGTGTCGGCCATTGGCTGGGGGAGCATCTATAGCCTGCTGCTCCACTTTTCGCTGGTGCTGACCCGGAACAAGTGCACCCGCGAGCGCCGGGCGCTCTGCTGGCTGCTGCACCTGCCCGCGGTGATTTCGCTCTATGCCTTTGCGCTCTACAAGCCGCTGGCGGACACCCAATACCACCTGGTCAACTCGAGCAACGGCTGGGTGAACATCTCGGTCAAGGACGGCTGGACGCTCTTCTTTTACGCCTATTACATCAGCTATGTGCTGGCCTGCCTGTTCGTCGTCTTTTTGTGGAGGCGCAGGGCCTGCGACCCGCAGGTCCGCAAGCAGGCAAACGCCCTGCTGCTGTCGATCGCCGCGGCCATGCTGCTGGGCAGCCTGACCGATGTGATTTTAAGCGCGGCGCTGGGCGGCCGGCTGCCGCAAATGGCCCCCATCTTTACATTGATACCGGTCGCGG
>JAAYBB010000021.1 GCA_012719075.1 Clostridiales bacterium
CGGGAGGCCAAAGGCCAGCGTCTTGCCGGTGCCGGTGGGGGCCTTGGCCATGACCTCGCGCCCCTCCAGCAGGATGGGCAGCGCCCGGCGCTGTACCTCGGTCATGGTGGTGTAGCCCATGTCCGCAATGCCCCACTTGAGCTCGTCTAAAATGGGCAGCGCGTCAAATTCCGTTTTCAGCCGCCCGCCCACCACTTGAAGTTCTTCCGTCATACCGTTTACTCTCCATCTTGCAGTCTTATACCAGTATATTATAACATGGGACGGTTTGGAATGCAAAAAATTCACCTGCGCCGCCAGTGTGGCCGCCGGGAGGCATTTTTTTTGCGTGGACAGGCCCGAAACGCGCAAAAACGCGCCGACCGGACCGCAGCGCCGGCCGGCCCTGCTCACCCGCCAAAGAGGGTGCCGAGCGCACTGTTCTCGAGGGGGCCCGCCACATAGGTCCCCCGACGAAACGAAAATTCGAAATAGGCGTTCTTGCGGTCCGTTTCAATCCAGATCCGATGGCCGCCCAGCCCCCCTGTGCCGCCGGCGATGGCGATGGTCCAGCGGGGCGCTTCGGGCGCCGTCCCATGCACCGGAATCAGCATTCTGCGCAGCCTGATTTGCGCAAAGAGCGCCCGGTGGCCCTGCCCGCCCGGCAGCTCCTCTTCGAGCAGCTGCCGGCCCTCGTCGTCGTAGGCGACGACCACGCTGCCCGCATCGAGGTGGCCCCGGCGTTCAAGGATTTCCGCAAGCGTGTAGGTCTTTGCATAGGTGACATAGGAATAAAACAGCAGGGCCGCGGCCACGGCCAGCAGGATCAGCTGCCTCACCCGGCGTCTTTACATGAAAACACCCCCTTGTACACAGCATACGTTTTCCCGCACCGGAAAATTCAACGAAGAGACATTTGAAAAATTCCAATAAAGGAGGGCGGGCAGCCGACCGGCTGCCCGCCCTCCTTTGCATTTGAACGGCAAGGCCCTTACTCCAGGCCCATGGCCTCGAGCGCGCAGCCGACGTAGATGGCCGTGGCCACCGGCAGCGCCTGCTCGTCGACCGTGAACTTGGGGTGGTGGTTGTTGTACAGATAGCCCTGCTCGGGCGCCCCGGCCATGACGCCGATGAAGGCGCCCGGCGCAATTTTGGCATAGGCCGAGAAGTCCTCGCTGCCCATCATGAGCGGCGATTCGACATAGCGGTTCTCGCCCAGGTGCTTTTCGGCCGCGCGCCTCACAATGTCCACCGCCGCCGCGTCGTTGAGCACGGCGGCGTAGCCCGGGATCATCCTGACCTCGCAGGTGGCGCCGTGGGCGGCGCAGACGCCGGCCGCGACCTCGCGGATGCGCCGCTCGGCCTTGATGCGCCCCTCCTCGGTGTTGGTGCGCACCGAGAGGTCCAGGCGGGCGGTCTCGGGAATGATGTTGCTGGCCGTGCCGGCCGTGAAGCGTCCGCAGGTGATGACCGCGTTTTCCATCGGGCCAAAGCTGCGCGACACGATGAGGTTGAGCGCGAGCACTAGCTCGGCCGCCACCACGATGGGGTCGACGGCCAGCTCGGGCATGGCGCCGTGGCCGCCCTTGCCCCGGACCTCGATCACATAGCCGTCCTGCGCCGCCGTCATGGGCCCCACGCGGGAGGCCACCACGCCGGCCGGCGCGCCGGGGAACACATGGGTGCCGAAGAAGATCTCCACGTCGTCGAGCGCGCCCGACTCCACCAGCCCGATGGCGCCGCCCGGCGTCCGCTCCTCGGCCGGCTGGAAGATGACCTTGACCGTGCCGCACAGCGCCTCGCGCATGCCGGCCAGCACCTGCGCCGCCCCAAGCAGCGACGCGGTGTGGCAGTCGTGCCCGCAGGCGTGCATCTTGCCGTCGACGGCGGAGCGATAGGGTAGGTCGGTCTCCTCCTGCACCGGCAGCGCGTCGATGTCGGCCCGCAGGCCGACCACCCTGCCCGGCTTTGCCCCCCTGATGACCCCCACCACGCCGGTCTCGGTGGGCCGGAGCACCTCAATGCCCATCTCGGTCAGGCGCTCGACAATGAATTTGCTGGTCTCAAACTCCTCAAAGCCCAGCTCGGGGTGCCGGTGGAGGTGGCGGCGCCACTCCACAATCTGTTGCACATTGATGCTGTCCGCCAGCCGCATTGCCCGCACATCCTTTCAATTCAAGACAAATTGTACAATTGAGATGCTTTGCTCAGTTCGCCGCGTAGTAGAAGGCGTCGTCGGGCAGCTTGCCGCCGACCGCCTTGGCGTTTTGGTCAAGCAGCACCTGCAGGTAGCCCTGCATGGCCTCCTTCATCTCGGCGCCCTGCATGAAGTACAGGTTGCAGTGGGGGATGGCCTTCTGGGCGATGGGCGCCTTGGCCACATTGAGCGCCTCGATCTGCTGCGCGGCCTCGGCCGGCTGCGCGTTGACATAGTCGATGGAGGCCTTGTAGTCCTCGAGCAGCTTGTCGATGGCCTCGGGGTTGGCCTCGACAAAGGCCTTGCGGCCGATCAGTACGCCGGTGATCATGCGGCTGTCGACGCCCAGCGCGTCCCAGGCCTCGGTGAGGTCGATGGCGATCTTGAGGTCGGCCAGCTGATTCTGCGCCACCGTGACATAGGGCTGGGGCAGCATGGCGACGCCCTCGCCGCTGCCATTGAGCAGCGCCACGATCTCGCCGGCCTCGCTCTTCCACTCGATCGTGACATCGCCCTCTTCAAAGCCGTTCTGGGCCAGGATGTAGCTGAGCGCGTACTCGGGCACCGAGCCCTTGCCGGCCGAGTAGAGGGTCTTGCCCTTCAGGTCCTCCAGCGTCTCGATGCCGACGTTGAGGTCCACGATGCTCAGCACGCCCAGCGTGTTGACGGCCAGCAGGCGGTACTCGCCCTCGCTGTTGTTGTAGAGCACCGAGGCCAGGTTGGCCGGCACCGCCGCAACATCTAGGCTGCCGGTCGCGAGGTTCGGCGTCAGCTCGTCGGCCGTCGCAACGATCTGGAACTCATAGGGATAGGCCTCCGGGTTCTCCTGCGCGTTCTTGTACAGGCCCGCAAAGCCCATGCCGGTCGGCCCGGTCATGCCGCCGATGCGGACGGTCACCGGCTCTGCGGGGGGCGGCGTCTCCTGGTCGCCGTCGGGCGGCGTCTGCGGATCGCCCTTCTTGGTGCAGGCGGCAAACAGCGTCAGGCAGAGCAGGACGGCCAGGAGCATGGCAAGTAGACGTCTCATTAAAAATTCCTCCTAAGATATTCGACATGTCTGTCCGTCTCTTAGAATAGCATATTTCATCCATTTCTTCAATTCCCGCGTGTGGGAAAACAAGTCCCCCCTGTGCCCGGTGCGGGAATTTCTGTTGTCCGTTTTATGAACTTCTGCCAGAAAGCGCGGAAGTCTTACAGATTTCGCGAAGTATCCCTTGTATCTTGCCAAAACGGCCCCTATACTTGCCCTATAGTACAGCCGTGCTAATTTCACGGGCTTGCAGAGATCACCCATCGGAGGATCCTTCATTGAGAATTGGACTCGACATCGGTTCCACCACGCTGAAGATCGCCGTACTGACCGAGGACGGGACGCCCATCTACACCCACTATCAGCGCCACTACAGCCAGATCCTACAAAAGACGGCCGCACTGCTGGAGGAGGTCGCCCGGCGGCTGCCCCACCTCGAGAACGTGCAGCTGGCCGTCACCGGCAGCGCCGGCATGGGCATGGCCGAGGCCTGCGGCATCCCCTTTGTGCAGGAGGTCCACGCCACGAGGGTCTGCGCCGACCTGCTGCAGCCAAGTGCCGACGTCATCATCGAGCTGGGCGGAGAGGACGCCAAGATCCTGTTTCAAAAGGGCATCCCCGACGCCCGCATGAACGGCAGCTGCGCCGGCGGCACCGGCGCCTTTATCGACCAGATGGCCACGCTGCTGGCCATCACGCCGGGGCAGCTCAACGAGATGGCCAAAAAGCACACCAAGCAGTACGCCATCGCCAGCCGCTGCGGCGTCTTTGCCAAGAGCGACATCCAGCCGCTGCTCAACCAGGGCGCCAACGAAAACGACGTGGCCGCAAGCATCCTCTCTGCCGTCGTCAACCAGACCATCGCGGGCCTGGCGCAGGGGCGTCCCATCCGGGGCCAAGTGCTCTACCTCGGCGGACCGCTGACCTTTTTGAGCGAGCTGCGGGCCGCCTTCGACCGCGCGCTGGGGCTCACGGGAATCTGCCCCAAAAACAGCCTCTACTATGCCGCCATGGGCTCGGCCTGCTGCGCCACCGAGTTCTTCACGATCCGGGAGCTGCTCGGCCGGCTGGCAAATGCCGGCGGCGCCGACCACTTTGCCTTTATCGACCCGCTGTTTAAGGACCGCTTTGAATATGAGCAGTTTGCCGCCCGCCACGCCAAAAGCGCGGTTGTGCGCGGGGAGCTCGAGCAGGCCCGCGAGGGCTGCTACCTCGGCATCGACGCCGGCAGCACCACCGTCAAGCTGGCGCTGATCGACCCGGAGGGTGCGCTGCTGGCCTCCTCCTACCAGAAGAACAACGGCAACCCGGTGCCACACATCAAGGCCGCCCTTGAGCAGCTCTATGCGCAGCTGCCCGACATCCGCATCCTGGGCAGCGCCGTGACCGGCTACGGCGAGGACCTGATCCGCTCGGCCTTCGCGCTCGACTACGGCATTGTCGAGACGGTGGCCCACTTTACGGCGGCCAGGCAGGTGCAGCCCGAGGTGGACTTCATCCTCGACATCGGCGGCCAGGACATCAAGTGCATGAAGATCCGCGGCGGCGTGATCGACAACATCTACTTAAACGAGGCCTGCTCGAGCGGCTGCGGCAGCTTTTTGCAGACCTTCGCCGGCGCGCTGGGCACCGAGATCGACGACTTTGCGCGGCTGGGCCTCTTTGCCGACCGGCCGGTCGACCTGGGCAGCCGCTGCACCGTCTTCATGAATAGCAGCGTCAAGCAG
>JAAYBB010000022.1 GCA_012719075.1 Clostridiales bacterium
CCGACCGAGACGAAGAACAGGTCCCAGAAGCCGAGCGTTCGGTTGTAGTCTGGCATGCGGGTGGTGGTTTCGGGTGCTGCCACAGTCTCAGTTGACATGGATAATCCCTCCCTCTCCTCAAGCGCCGAAAATAAATAGATTAAAAATACAGAATGTACTTGCGCGGCGCTTTTCTAAATCGTATCGGGAACAACGGGCGGACGCCATGTACAAAAGAGAGGGGTCGTGATAAACTGTTATAAATATTAATATTTATAACAAAAATAGTTGTATGACAATAATGATTTTAATAAATAAGCAATATTTAAAAAAATTTAAAAGAAAACCAAAAATTAGAAAATATCGCATTGAATTTGGGCTAATTACCAAGAAAAAATGTATGATTTCGTATTTTTATTAATATAATTCAAGACGGGGTTAAAAGGGCGGCCCTTGAAAAAAGCCAAACGGGCGGGTTGCGCGCGCCGTGCCGAACGGCGCTTTTTTCGCAAGAGAGGGCGACAAAAGCAAAAAGCACCCCACGCAAACCCCTCGCCCGGCGGCAACAGGGGCCCCGCTGCCGCGCGAAAAAGCATGGTCCGGGTCAGCAGGCCATATAATATCTAAATAGGAAGAAATAATTTATTTTCCTCTCGACAAACGGGCGGTCCTGTGATAATCTTTAAAAAGATGTTGTAAGGCGCAGCCAGCCACGAAAACAGGGACGGCAGAGGATTGGTATGGATGAGACGATCAAACAGAACCAAACAGGATCTGGCATCCTCGTTGAAGCAGCTCATGCGGACGACCTATCTGAACGACATCACGGTGCAGGACATCGTGAACAACAGCGGCATCAGCCGCCACACCTTTTATTACCACTTTATTGATAAGCAGGACCTCGTTCAGTGGGTCTTTCGGTCCGAGGTGGTGGAGCCGCTCGAGCTGGAGAGCAATCACTTTTTGGAAATTTTGTCCGGGATGATGGCGCGCATGCAGCCGGAGCAGGTCTTTTACACCCGCGCGCTCGAGAGCGGCGGACAGAACAGCTTTGCGGAGTTCTTTTTTGAGACGCTCTGCCAGATGACGCTGCAGTCCTTCCGGGACGCCGCGACCGGCCGGGGGCTGGACATCCCCGAGGAGAACCTCGCCTGGGTTGCCCGCTATGTGGGCTATGCCGTCAACGGCATTGTGCTGGACTGGGTCCGGGGCGGGCTCAAGGAGTCGCCCGAGGAGGTGCTGGCGCCGCTGCACCACTTTGGCCTCGACCTGTTTGAGGTCGCGCTGTCCAAACTCAGCGAGCTGAGCGCCTGAGGGCTGCGGGCAGCGGCTGCCGACGGGCGCCCCACACAAAGGACGATCCGCGGGGCCGTGGGCGACCGATGTCGCCGGCGGCCCCGTTTTGCCACAGCGCGCCCTGGCCAGGGTGCCGAGCCAGCGCGGCGGGGCGCCTGTAAGCAGCGCACCGGAACTTGGAAGGGGGGCACAGCCCCGCGGTCTCGCCGCAGGCAATCCCAAAGCCCCCCGCACAGCCCCCCGCAGGGAACCTGCGGGGCGGCGCATCCGCCAAACTCTTATTCAGACACCCACAGAAACAGACACCAACGAAACCGGTTGGCCGCACAAGCACGCAAGCGCCCCTGGACTCAACCCCCCGGGACAGACAGTTGGAGGACACCTTGTTGAACGACCCGCAAAAGGCACTGGAATTTGACCTGATTAAAGAAAAACTCTGCACCTACGCCCACTCGGCGCGCGCCTGTGCGCGCCTGCGCGGGCTGGCCCCCTCGCTGAGCGAGGCGGTCTGCCGGCGCCGCATGGCCGACACCACGGCCGCCCGCGGGCTGCTGGACCGGCTCGGGACCCCGCCGCTGCCCCGC
This sequence comes from Clostridiales bacterium, assembly GCA_012719075.1. Lineage (GTDB taxonomy): Bacteria > Bacillota > Clostridia > Oscillospirales > Feifaniaceae > JAAYBB01. The sequence continues at coordinate 1,860 of JAAYBB010000022.1, forward strand.
ACCGACGAGCTCGAGGACATCCTCGCGCTCTGCGAGGTCGACGCCATGCTGCTGCCCGACCAGCTGACGGCGGTGGCCACCTTTGCCGCCTCCTGCCGCCGCACGGCGGCCTACCTCGCCAGGGGGCTCGAGAGCGGGCTGCACGTGGCCCGCTACGGCGAGGGCATTTTAGACCTCTCGGCGCTGTCGGAGGACATCGAGCGCAGCATCCGGGGCGGCCAGGTGGACAGCGGGGCCTCGCCGGCGCTGCGGGACATCCGCCGCAAGATGGAGCAGGCCGGCGAGCAAATCAAAGAGAAGCTGGCCGCGATGCTGCGGGGCAACCCGAACTGGTTTTCGGAGCCCTTTGTCGCCCAGCGCAACGGGCGGTATGTGCTGCCGGTCAAAAAGGCCTTCAAAGGGCAGTTCCCCGGCCGGGTGGTGGAGACCTCGGGCTCGGGCGGCACCTTTTTTATGGAGCCGGCCTCGGTCGGACGGCTGCAGGCCGCGCTCGAGACGCTGCAGGCCGAGGAGGAGGCCGAGCTGCGCCGCATCCTCTACGCGCTGACCGCGCAGGTGGCCGAGCAGCTGCCCGTGATCCGCGCCAACCTCGAGATCATGGAGGAGCTGGACGTGCTCTTTGCCAAGGCGCGGCTCAGCGCCGACATGCGGGCGGTGCCGGCGGCCGTCACGGCCGACCGCAGCATCCGCATCCGCGGGGGGCGGCACCCGCTGATCGACCGCGCGGTCTGCGTGCCCATCGACTTCGAGATCGGGGACGGGGTGCGCGGCGTGGTCATCACGGGGCCCAACACCGGCGGCAAGACCGTGGCGCTCAAGACGGTGGGGCTGCTGTCGATGATGGCCCAGAGCGGGCTGCACATCCCGGCGCAGGAGGGCAGCAGCGTCTGCCTGCAGAGCGGCTACTACTGCGACATCGGCGACAGCCAGAGCATTTTGGAAAACCTGTCGACCTTTTCGGGGCACCTCACCAACATCGTCGACATCCTGGCCAGGGCCGACCACGAGAGCCTGGTCATCCTCGACGAGCTGGGCTCGGGCACCGACCCGGCCGAGGGCATGGGCATTGCGGTGGCGGTGCTCGAGGAGCTGCGGCGCAGGGGTTGCCTGTTCCTGGCCACCACCCACCACCCGCAGATCAAGGGCTATGCCGCCCGCACCGAGGGGGTGCTCAGCGCCCGCATGGTCTTTGACCGCGAGACCCTCTCGCCGCTCTACCGGCTGGAGCTCGGGCAGGCCGGCGAGAGCTGCGCGCTCTACATCGCGCAAAAGCTGGGGCTGGCGCCGCACCTGCTGCGTCGGGCCTACGAGGAGGCCTACCGCACCGAGCAGCCGGCGCCGGGCGCGGCGCCGGGCTTTGACCCCGGGTGCCCGCCGGAGGAGGAGGGGCCGCCCCCCGAACGGCCGCCCTCGCGGCTGCAGCGCATCCCGCCCGAGGCGGCGCCCGCCGCCGAGGTCCCTAGCTTTACGCTCGGGGACAGCGTGCGCATCTCCCCCGAGGGGGAGCTCGGCATCGTCTATGCGCAGACCAACGCCAAGGGCGAGGTGGGGGTGCGCGTCAAGGGGGTCAACCGCCTGGTCAACCACAAGCGGGTGACGCTGCAGATGGCGGCCGAGGAGCTCTACCCCGAGGACTACGACCTCTCGATCGTGCTGGACACGGTGGAGAACCGCAAGGCCCGCCACCAGATGGGCAAGCGCCACCGGCCCGACCTCAAGATCGAGCTCGAGTAGGGCCGCCGCACGCCCGGAATTTTTAAAAAACAGGCTTTCAACCGGCGCTTTTTGTGGTATAATAGCCGCATCGCGGCGATGATACCGGCGCCTCCCGCGCTTTTTGTAAAACCGGCGAGGGATGACACGGTATACGGGCCGCAGCGCGGCGTCGGACGGCGGGCCTGGGGCCGCACGTCCGGTCCGCCGGTGCGGCCCGCCGAAAGACCGAGGCACCTGATGCCACGGCCCGCGCGCGTGGAACCGTCGCCCACAGGCGCCGCCGGCGCCCGTTTCGGGGCGGTGCGGACAACAGCGAACATTCCCTGCGCGCCCCCTTTGCGGCGCGGCGGAGGGGGCGGGCTTGTCGTGCAAACACATGGCCGTAGGGCGGCCGGGAAGGGGGGCACCACCATGCGCAATCGATCGGCCTGGCTGCTGTTGACGGCCGCCCTTCTGCTTGGCCTGCTGGCCGGCTGCTCGGGGGAGGATTACCCGGTGATCTGCGAGGAGCCGGTCGAGGGGCTGGAGGACAGGTCCCTTGCGCTGGTGCTGAGCAGCGGCGAAGAGCAGCGCGAGGAGGGCGAAGTGACCGGCTATGTCGGCACCTACGAGCTCCAGCTCAGGGACGCGGACGGAAAGCCGCAGCTGCGCCTTGCGCTGGGGGTGCTGTTCAAAAAGGCCAAGCTCACGCTGGGGGAGCCGGTGGAGCGCCTGTTTGCCGGCAACCCGCGGGCGGTCTGCATGGGCTTTCCGGTCGGCAGCAAGGGCGAGGGCGTGTACAAGGTGATCTGGATCACCGAGGAGGGCGACTTCTACTGCCCCGAGTTCTACGGCGCAATCGACGAGGGCTTCCTGCGCATGCGCTTCACGGGCCACATCGTCGAGCCGCCCTACGACGAGGCGCTCGACCGCTACGTGGTGGAGGCGGCCAACGAGGAGGGCGTGTTTGAGCAGGCGGTCTACGTCGCCGGCGAGGACGGCTACCACCTAGAGCGCCCGCAGGAAGAGGGGGAGGCGGAGGCCGCGTAAACCGCCTGTCGATTCCCTGTGCTTTTTAGATGGACGAGGCTTGCTTTTTGCAGGCCGGTGTGGTATGATAAACCCCGCGGCCGCCATCTGCGGCCGCGCGATATGCGCCCGTAGCTCAGCTGGATAGAGTGACTGGCTACGAACCAGTAGGTCAGGGGTTCGAGTCCCTTCGGGCGCGCCAGGTAAAAAAATCCCCGAAATCCTTGATGTTTCAAGGGTTCCGGGGATTTTCTTTATTTAGAAGCTGCCGATCCTCAAGGGCAAAACACGCATTTTTGAGCAGGGGTACAGCTGTTCGTCGTGTCAAAATCGTGTCGGACAAAAGAAGGAATCCCGGTATGGACCTTGTGCGCAGATCCAGACGGCCCTCACAGCGTTGGCGGTTATACTGCAAGATTGCGCATACGGATGGCGCCTCCCGTGGGATGCTGGTGCTTGGCTGTGCGGGTGGAGCCATTTTCCACAAAGTTTATCTTGTTGAATTGCGCACAGAATTATGGTATGCTAATTCAAAAACAACAGATTTTTTTGAATTGAAAGAAACGATTTCAACGTCTATTTACGAATTTCTGAATTTTGCTTTTTAAAATTTGATCAACAGGGCTTCTAAGGAGACTATAGTATGAATACGCGTGCCGGAAAATTTGTTAAGCAGTCGGAAGGGTTTATCTCATTTGTGCCGTCAGAACTCCCCCCGAATCCCCCGATTAATTTAGACGACGAAATGCAATACCTACTATCTCTTGCCGACAGAAAATTGGGGAGGTTAGACGGTGTTGTGAATATCGTCCCAGACCCAGAACTTTTTGTGTCCATGTATGTCTTAAAAGAGGCTGTTCTCAGTTCACAAATAGAAGGCACACAAGCATCTTTGATGGATGTTTTAGCAGACAACAACCGTGCGCCCACGGCAAAAGAACTGCTCCCGGCAAGAGAGGTTGTCCGCTATATCGATGCTTTGGAGTATGGGTTGAAACGGCTTGACGACCTTCCACTCAGCCTGAGACTGATCAGAGAAATACACGGCATCCTGTTGGCAGACGGAAGGGGGAGCGAGCGAAACCCTGGCGAATTTAGGAGCAGTCAAAACTGGATAGGGGAGGCTGGATGCCCCTTAATGGAAGCCACCTTTGTCCCGCCAACCGTTCCGGATATGTTTACCGCACTCAATGATTTGGAGGCGTTTTTGTATGACGAGCGCTTTCTACCCCCATTGATCAAAATTGCATTGATTCATGCACAATTTGAGACGATTCACCCTTTTCTCGATGGGAACGGGAGAATGGGCCGGCTTTTGATCACCTTTTGGCTGTGTCAGCAACAAATATTGACGCAACCGCTACTCTATCTCAGCTATTATTTTAAATTTCATAAATTAGAGTACTATGACCGGCTTATGGCCATCCGTTTAAAAGGGGATTGGGAGGGTTGGATTAAATTCTTTTTAAAGGGGATTTCCCATGTCGCCGATGAGTCTGTCAAAATGTCCAGAGCAATCTTTAATCTCAAGAAAGTCATTTCCGACAAGCTCAATGACCGCTATCCAAACAACAACAACTACCAGAGGCTGCTGACCTTATTGTTTTCCGAACCCGTGATTTCCAGGGTGCAAATTACTGAGAGGCTCGGCGTTGCCAACGAAACAGCGGGGGCGCTTTTAAGGGGGCTGGAGGGGATGGAAGTGATCTATGATATGGACCCGGAGAGGGAGCGAAACAAGCGGTATATCTTTAAAGACTATATTGATATTTTGCAAACAGGCACGGAGTTGGCAGATAACAACTAAACCTCCTCGACACGAGCTAAGCACAAAAAAGGCCGCCTGGTCTCCGTATTTGGAGACCAGGCGGCCTTTTGTGTTTTTACAACACGCGGTGTTGTCTGTGCGCTACAGCGTCACCCTGGCGCCCTCCTCGGCCGTCCAAGCGACGGTCGGCCGCAGGGCCTCCACGATGTCCCGCAGCGGGACATAGGTGGTGCCGCCGATTAGCTTGCCGGCGACCGTTTTATCACCGACGTTGACGGTGGTGTCCCGGGTGTCCGTGTCGATCCCATCCTCCGCCTTGTCGGCCGGCTTGGCGCAGGCGACAATCCCTTCCGCGACGGACCGCCCGATCCCGTACAGCTGGCCCCGCCTGACCTCCAGCTCCTGCAGCAGGTGCTGGGTCGCCGACTCGTTGGCCTGGCCGTTTTTCAGCAGCTGGATGATGTCTTGCTCGGTCATGGGTCCTCCTTTTCGGTGTCGGCCCCGGCCTTCCTGCGCCGGGCAGCCGGAACACTTGCATCGGGCACAACATAACAATGAGATGCGGCCGGCGGCGAGCGATGGGTCCGTGCCGCGCAATTTGTGCCGCCGCGCGGCAGAATGGGGGTTGCCATGGGTGCAGCCAAACCAAAGCTCCTGATCGGGTCCCCGATCTTTCAAAAGCCCGCGATTCTGGAGGCGTTTTTGCAGTCCCTTGACCGCATCGACACAGACGGCCTGGACGTCGCCTACCTGTTTGTGGACGACAACACCGACGGGGCGTCAAAGGCGCTGCTGGCGGACTTTCAGGCCCGCCACGCGCAGGTGGCGCTCCTCCCGGGCGAGCAGATCGGCACGTACAGGTGCGACGAGGTCACCCACCATTGGAGTCAGGCGCTCATGGAAAAGGTCGGCGCGTACAAGGACCGCATCCTCGAGCACGCCGTCGGGCAGGGGTTTGACGGGGTTTTTCTCATCGACTCCGACCTGCTGATCCACCGGCGGCTCATCCAACACCTGATGGCCTGCGGCAAGGAGATCGTCAGCGAGATCTTCTGGACGAAGTGGACGCCGCAGTCGGTGCCGCTACCAAACGTGTGGCTGTACGACCAGTACGGCCTGGTCCCCTCAGCGCCGTCCGAGCAGCTCAGCGAAGACGAGAAGAACGCCAGGACGTGGCAGTTCCTCAGCAGCCTGCGCGTCCCGGGCCTGTACAGGGTCGGCGGCCTGGGGGCCTGCACGCTGATCTCCCGCGCGGCCCTGCTCAAAGGGGTGCGGTTTGCGCCAATTGACAATCTGCGGCTCCTGCGCGGCGAGGACCGGTTCTTTTGTGTGCGGGCGGCGGCGCTTGGCCTCGAGCTGTTTGTCGACACGCACCACCCCGCCTACCACATTTACAGGGAGTCGGATTTGGCGGGGGTGCCCGCATACCTGCTGCAAAACACATAGCCCGGGGCCCCCCGGGCACGGGGCGGCGGCGACGCCGGCCATGGCGGGCGCTTCCAGACAGCCCGTGAACGGGGCCTGCGGGCCAGCGGCCCTGCCGATGGGGAATGGCGCTGTCTTTCGAGGACTGCTTTGTGATAGAATGGGCACATCCCATCCGCGGAGGCGGATCGATAGGGTCGCTCCCCGTGCGGGGAGCGCGGATTGAAACCTGGAGTCCGTCTATCTGGCCGGCGCCGACCTGCTGTCGCACCCCGCACGGGGTGCGCGGATTGAAATGGCGGACGATGGGCATCGCCATCGATGATCCAATGGTCGCACCCCACGCGGGGTGCGTGGATTGAAATTCCAGCGCCCCGCGCACGTCGTCGGCCGGCCGGCGTCGCACCCCGCGTGGGGTGCGCGGATTGAAATTTGTAAAATCGCTATCTTAGCCATTTAACCTCATCAGTCGCACCCCCGCGCGGGGTGCGCGGGTTGAAATGTCATTGTCCGCAGGCGTCTAATAGACCTTCCCGGTCGCTCCCCACGCGGGAGCGACGCTTGAAGTGCGGCCAGACGCTGTGCGGGTGTCCTTGTCCTACCGCTCGCTGCGCGCCGCCCGGCGGATGCCGATCCGCGCCCGCCCGGCAAGCTGCGCAGGGTCCCGGCGCCGTCAGCGTGACCCGCCTGCTATTGTTCCTCCGTCAAGCCCCAGCCGCCGTCCCGGCGCCGTCAGCGTGGCCCGCCTGCTGCGCCCATCCCCGCCACCCCCCAGCCGCCGTCCCGGCGCCCGCACGCGCGCACCAAGTTGCAGCTCCTTCGCTGTACCCATACGTGCATTGCGCATATACTGACCTAGGTGATTTTTATGAATCCGTGTGAACTGAATGTTGCCATTGCCGCCCTCACCAACTACATGTACACCGCCCTTTCAAAAGAGGACTTTGTCTGCCTGAGCATCTTTCTCCACGAGCTCAGCAAATCGATGCTGACCACGACGGCGTTTGAAGGCATCTGCTTTCCCCAAAAAGGCAAGTGACAGGTAAGTGACAGGTGCCAAATGGTTCTGCCGCCCGGGCGCCTTTCCGGCAGGTGCCGCCCCGGCGCCGTCAGCGTTGCCCGCCTCCGGTGGGTTCGCCGTCAAGTCCCGGCCGCCGCGCCGGCGTCCGCCCGCTTGAGCACAGGACCCGCTGCCCAGTGGCTGCGGCAGGCGCGGGCATCCTTGCCCTGCCGCCGGCCGTGTGCCACGCGGCAGATGTCAATCCGCGCCCGCCCGTCAAGCTGCGCACCTCCCCGGCGCCCGCCCGCATGCGCGCCGGTGCCCGCCCGTCAACCCCTACCCGCCGCGCCGGCGCCGTCAGCGTGGCCCGTCTCCTGTCGGCCCGTCCTCAAGCCCCAGCAGCCGCCTTGCCGCCTGTCGCTTGTCGGCTGCAATTTGGGTGCGCCGGGAGGGCCCGGCCAGCTTGACCTGGATTGGGCACAGCTCGAGCACGCGGTCGTAGATGCGCCGGCGCCCGAGGTCGGCCGCGGTCTGCAGGTCGGTCGGGGACAGGTTGGTCGTCACGATCAGCGGCTTTGCGGCCCGCGCCCGAGCGTCGATGACGGCGTACACCTGCTCCAGCGCATAGGCCGTGTCGCGCTCGACGCCGAGGTCGTCGATGACCAGCAGCTCGTACCGCTGCAGGCGGTCGACGGTCCGCCCGCGCTCCCCGTCAAAGGCCCGCTGCAGCTGGGCCAGGATGCGCGGAAAGCTGGTCACGCAGGCGCTGATCCCTTTGTCCAGCAGCGCGTTGGCAATGCAGCAGGCCATGTAGGACTTGCCGGTGCCGACGCTGCCGTAGAGCAGCATGCCGGTGTTGCTGTCCCGCATCTCCGCCCAGTGGTCGACATAGCGCCGGCACAACGCGGTGACGTCGTGGGCGGCCCCGTCGTCCTGCTCAAAGCGGTGCCTGGCGCAGGCCGGGTCGGTGATGCCCTCCCGCCGCAGCAGGTCGATGCGCGCCTGCAGGGCGCGCTGCTCGCGCCGGCGGTATTCCTCGGCGACCTCCTGCTGCATGCAGTGGCAGTTGACCGGCACGCGCTGCACCCTCGCCGGCCGGCCGCCAAAGGCGGGCAGCTGTACCTCGAGCTGCTTGCGGGTGCGGCACTTGCCGCAGACCAGATAGCCCTCGGCATCGGTGTAATCGCCCTCGCCGGCGGCCCCGTCGGGGCCGTCCGGCAGGTCCCCCACCAGCGTCTTTATGGAGTGCAAGCCAATCCCTCCTCACGGGCGCTCATCGCCCTTTTGCAGCAGCGCCAAAAAGTCCTCCTCGCCGTCGTAGCACGGCGCGGCCGGCGCGGCCCCCGATCCCGCCGGCGGGCACTCGTCGTTCCAGCGCTCGCCCCGCAGGAAGGAGGCCGGGTAGGGGATGTACCGCCCCCCGTCCCGCGTCCACTGCCCGGAGGTCCGCCAGCGCGCAACGCCCGCCATGATCGCGGCGGCCGTGTCCCTGTCGGGCTGGAGCTGCCCAAAGGCCTTGAGGGCGTCCCTCTTGCCGGCCTTTCTCGGATACGCCGACCAAAACGCCTCAAACGCCGCCCCGCCCGGGCAGGTTTTCGTTGTCGGTTCTCGTTTCCCGTTGTCGTTCTCGTTCTCGTTTACGGGGACATGTGCAAGCCCCTGCCCGCAATGGATCTCCGTTGAGGTCGGTTGCGGGAACTTGCTTTTGCTGGCCCGCCGCTGCTGGTGCCTGTCCCAGGACAGCAGCTTCAGGTAGGGCTTTCCGTCCGCGTCCGCCGTGTAGAGGGCCAGGATGCCCTGCCCGGCCAGCTCCTCGAGCCAGGCGCGGATTTTTTGCTCCCCGGGCGGCTCGAGCGGAAAGCAGAGCGACGCAAGGATCCTCGGCGAGCCGTAAAACAGCCCAAAGTCGTCCGCCTTGACCACCAGCCGCCAAAAGAGGCGCTCCGCATCGGCGCTGACGCAGGCCAGCGAGTCGCTCGTGACGATGGACTCCTTGATGATGCGGTTTGGCATGATCGATCCCCCCTTTCTCACAAGTGACATGGCCTCGGCGCAGACGCCGGCAGCCAGCTGCGCCGGGTGGCGGGCGTCGTAGTGGTCGGCCGAGGCGCTTGTCCGCGGCCGCGCCGCCGGCCCTTTTGGCGGCCGCCCGCGCCGTCGCGCTTACGGCCGGAAAGCGGGCCTTGTCGATCCGCCCCCCGGCGGCGCAGCGCCGGCCGCGCCGCCGGCCCTTTTGGCGCCCGCCCTCTAGGGCGCCTCGGCTGCGGTGTATACGGCACCTCGAGCAGCGTCAGCAGCGCCGGGGTGTCCATGTCGTAGAGGCAGTAAAAGCAGATCCGCTCGCCCCTCAGGTCGATGTAGTGCTCGCCGTCATAGAGGGCGCCGCGGCAGCGGTCGCAGGTCAGCGCCGGCTCGGGCGGCTCCGCATGTGGGCAGCGCGGGTGACAGGGGCTGCTGCGGCAGACCTCACACACGGCCATCCACCTCCCACACGGCGCCCCGCGCATGGCCATGGGGCGCGCGATCGGATGGGCGGCGCGTTTGCGGCCAGCGTTGTAAGCACGGCTTCGGCCGCCGCCGGCCTCACCGCCCCCGCACGGATCGCTTGCGTCCCGCAGCGAATCCGCACGCCCGGCCCCTCGCCTGTCCGGCGCGTCCCCGGCCGAAATCGCCTCAGCGGCCCCGCGCAGCCGCGCGATCTCCCGATCCCGCTCGGCCAGTTGGGCCCGCAGCGCTGCAACCAGGTCGGCCATGCTGTCGCAGGCCCAGCGCAGCGCCTTCTGCCTGTCCGCGGTCATGACGGCACCCACCCCCTCAGCTCAACCTTTTTGCCAACGCGACCACCGCAATGCCCTTTTGCGGCTCGTGTGGTGTGTGCGCCGGCACCGCCTTGGGTCCCGGCCGGGGTGTCGCGCCGCATCCGGGCAGCTCGGCACGCGGCGATCCCCAAAGACCTTGAGCAGCGGCTCCGGCGCTTCCCGATCGTTTTCCTCTTCGCGGCCCATGTGGTGGGGACGCACCTCCTTTCAATCCCCTGCGCCGGGTCAATCCGCACGCGCGGGCGTCTACGCCCTTCTGCTGCGCGGTTTTATCGGTCGACCTGCGCGGCCTGGCGCGCGGCATAAATCGCGGTGAGGATGTCGTCGGCGGTCACCCCGAGCAATGCTGCCACGGCTTTGAGCGCGGAGGCCCTGGGAAAGCTCCGGCCGACCTCCCACTTTGCGACGGCGCTGCGACTGTATCCCGAAGAGGCGCAGAACTTTTCCTGTGTATCGAAGCCGGCCTCGCGCCGCAGGTCGCCGAACGTCTTTTGCATGTCCCCGTCCCCTCTGCGCAGGCTGCGTGCGTTTAATCGTTCCTGTCAGGGACATAATAGCAAATAAATATGTTCTTGTCAAGAACATATCGGAAGATCTATTGATATTTTGTTCCTGTCAAGGTACAATGTTCTCAAAAAGAACAAGCCGACATCTGGGGGAAGCGATGAACAGGATCAGGGAGCTGCGCAGGGCACGCGGACTCAATCAGGAGGCGCTTGCCAAAATTCTGCGCGTGAACCGCTCTGCCGTGTCAAAGTACGAAAACGAAGAAATCCCGCTCAACGACGAGCTGCTTGGCACCCTGGCAGATTATTTCTCCGTCTCGACCGACTACCTCCTCGGCCGCGTGGAGAACCCCTCGCCCCGCAGGGAAAAAGAAAAGGCCCCCTCCGAACTGAGTGCGGAGGAGGCGCTCATGCTTGCGCTCACCAAGCTGTTTGGCCGCGAACCCACCGAAGCCGAGCTAGAAAAGCTCTACAATGTCAGCAAGGCGGTCTTCAATGTACCGGATAAACTGGAGGAGTAGGCGCTCAAAATCACAGCCGTCGCGCGAGGCGGCCGTTTGGAGCACCCGTGCGATCCCGGCCAAATACTTTTCACTCATGTGCGATACCCGTCCCCATCTCTGCGGTTTTCGGCCGTCCGGTCTCTTGCGTTCGCCCTTGCACCGCGGAGGGTGCGGGCGGCAGCCCTTACCCATACTATAGAACATATGTTGCCTGCTTGTCCAGTGCGCGCGCCGGGGAATCCTGCACAACAACGGAAAAGAAATTTTGTGCGATTTTGTTCATCGCGACAGCCGGGGCCGGCATCGGCGGCAAGGCCATGCAGTTTGCGCGGATGCGGCAACCGTCGCCCCTTTGAGGAGAATGAATTTTATCTATCATAAATTTTATCGGAGGCCTTTTTATGTACGGTATTCGCAAAACGCTGTTGACGCAACAGCGCAATGACTACTCCGAGCATCTGTCGCAGGGCAGCTTTGAACTGGACTGTTCCCTGGGGTCCAACCCCTATGGCGCCTGGCCCGGCCTTGCCCTGCCGCAGGAACTGCTGCATCACATGGCGCTCTATCCCCATGCCAGCCACCGGCTGGCGGAGGCGATCTGCCGGCACTACGAAGACATAGCCGCGCTGACGCCCGGACAGGTTTTGCTCACCTGCGGCTCGATCGGCGCCGTGCTCACCCTAAACCGCATGGTCCTGGTTCAGGGCAAGTGCATTCTGGGGCTTGCGCCGCAGTTTTCGGCGGTGGTCGACGACTTCATCACCTACGACGCAGCCTACAGCCCCGTGTTTTTGAAGCAGGAGGACAACTACGCCTTTCGGCTGGACGCGTTTTTGGAGGCCGTGCGCCTTCGGCCAAACGCGTATATTTATCTGGACAACCCCAACAACCCCACCGGCCAGGTCATCCCGCTGCGGCAGGTGGAGGAGATTGTCGCGCTGGCGCAGGCGCTCGACTCCTTTGTGGTCATGGACGAGGCCTACGGGGACTACGTGGAGCCGCGCGAATCGGCGGTGGGCCTGATTGAAAAATACGACAACCTCGCCGTGGTGCGCACCTTTTCCAAGGGCCTGGGTGCCGCGGGCATCCGCCTGGGCTACATCCTTGCCCAGCCGGCGATCATTGGCGCGGCAGGAAAAGTCAATGTGCCCTTTTCCAGCAACACGGTGGCGGAGCATGTCGCCACCAGCCTGCTGACCAGCGGCTGGGCCCGCCAGTGCGGCGAGCGCATCCAGCAGGACAAGCGCCGCCTGATCGACAGCCTGACCGACATCAAGGTGGCCGAGACCGCCTCCTGTGTGCCCATCAGCATGCTCTACACGGCGTCGCCGGACATCGACCTCTGCGGCGTCCTGGAACAGGCGGGGGTGCGGGCGATCACCGGTGTCGGGTACGGCGGCATCGGAAAAAATGCGGTGCGGTTAAACCTCCACGAAGATGTGGACAGGCTGATCGACTGCATGGGGAGGGCCGAAAAAATACTGTCCTCCCTGCAGAAATGACGCGGGTCACGTGGCGGAACCCGTCGACACCTGGGCCAAAGGCCCATGCCCACGCAGGAACAGCCCCCCGTTTCACATCAAAATAAATCGGCAGGCCCCGGCGGGCAGGCTGCCGATTTATTTCTGTGCGTTTATTGGCCATACTGTAAACGCAACGGTGACCGACCCCCCAAAACCGCAAGTTGAGGTGAGCACATGGAGAAGTTTGAATATAAGACGCTGTTTACCGATGCCAAGGGCGCCTTCGGCGGCAGGGTTGACCCGAGCGCGTTCCAACGGGACTTGAATGAACTGGGTGCCCAGGGCTGGGAGCTGGTCAGCACCACCGCGGCCACGCAGAGCTATGGCAGCACCCGGTGGCTCATCTCGGTCTTCAAGCGCAGGCTGCCGTAATCCAGGCGCCGAAGCCCGGTGGACACCTGGGGCCAAGCCTCTTTTCCCACGCGCATTCCGGCGCAAGGAGATGGCCCCCCGTCAAGGGCGGACGTCATGCGAATCTCCCTGCGGAAAAGCAGGGCGGGACTGCCGCAGAGGCCGCCTGCGGATGCTGACGATCATTTTACACAATTGCTCCTGTCAGAAAACCCCCGCGGGCCTGTACCTGCGGGGGTTTTTCCTGCGGTCTGTCGAAAAAGTGGTCTCATCGAGGGCGGGGGGCAAAAGCCGTCCCGACATCCAGTCCGCAGGAACGGCGGACATGTGCCGACCTTCCTGTGCCTACACGGGCTGCGCGCTTCGAGCCCCGCAGGGGCGGGGAACAAAGGCGCGAGCGCACAGGCCCCCCGGTCAAAAAACAG
>JAAYBB010000023.1 GCA_012719075.1 Clostridiales bacterium
ATTGTCTACACCGCATCGGTGCTCATCGGCATGGAGGGCATGATCAAATCCGCTGCGGTGTGCACGACCTTGTTTTTTATGATGCTGGCGTACTTCTTGTTCTTTGGCGGGGAGACGCGATATATCATCGAAACGGGCATCACCTCCATCGGCAATTTGGTTCAACACTTTATCGGACTGGCCACCTGGATGGATCCTCTGCGGACCTCCGGCGATGGCGTAAACGGCTTTGTGCAAAACTGGACGATTTTTTATTGGGCCTATTGGATGGCCTGGTGTGTGGCGACCCCCTTCTTTATCGGCATAATCAGTCGGGGCCGCACGATTCGCAACGTCATCCTAGGCACCTATGGATACAGTTTGGCCGGCACCTTCCTTTCTTTTATCGTATTTGGCAATTACGGTCTTTCGCAACAGCTTGCGGGCAAGGTGGATATTATCGGCATGGTGAAGGAAGGCCTTGACATCAACTGGGGGATCATCCAGATTTTTGAAACGCTGCCCCTTACAGAGCTGCTGCTGCTGGTTTTATTTGTGATGATGGTCACCTTTTACTCCACAACCTTTGACTCTTTGACCTTTGTCATCTCGGCTTATTCCTACAAAAACCTCTCGCCCGAGCGGGAGGCCGCACGTCCTGTCCGGGCGTTTTGGGCCATCATCTTCATCTTCTTCCCCATCGCGTTGATCTTTGCGGAAAACTCGATCAACAGTCTGCAGTCTGTGTCCATCATCGCGGCGTTTCCCATCGGCATTGTCTTTTGTCTGATCATCGGAAGCTTTTTTAAGGATGCCCGCCTGTACCTGCAGGAGCAAGAGGCCGGTCAGCTCCAGTGCAGCCCCGACCTTGACACAGCCTGCACGCCCGATATCGCGTGCAAGCCAAACCTCGTGTGTACCCCAGACATCGAGGCTGAATAGCCGTCATGCGAACGCTGCCGGGCAAGCGGGCGGGAGCACGGCCTGGGTCAACTCCACGGGAATGTCAAAACGGACCACCCTTTGTCAAAAAGCGCCTCACAAAGCCCCCGGGCCTGTGGCCTGAGTTCAAAAAATGGATCTTTTAAAAAGCCTCCAGTCGCAGGATGGGACCTGCGAATTGGAGGCTTTGCCATGTCGGAGAAAAAGATGCGCCGCTGCGGTGGTGCGTTTAAGCTGACTCCGTTTAAAAAACCAGTGCTGGCCGGCGTCATTCATCCGTATTCTGCGACGGGCTTTTTGTCGTTCGCATCTTTCAAAACAGATGGCCTTTTTATGTGCAAGAGGGCGTATACGGCCCACCCTTATGGGCCGACGGCCCCGCCCAGGACCTGCTGCGCAAGTGCGAGCAGCGGCGCATCGAACAGCACCAGGCAGACCTCCATGTCGTTCTCGCGCAGAAAGTCCCCGATGGCCTGTCCGGCGATGCGCAGCGCCTCCTCCTTGGGGTAGCCGAAGATGCCGGCCGAGATCAGCGGAAAGGCGATGCTCTGCAGGCCCTGCGCCTTGGCCAGGCGCAGGGCATTCTCGTAGCAGGCGCGCAGCAGCGCCGCCTCGCCCTGGCCGCCGCCGCGCCAGACCGGGCCCACGACATGGATGATGTGCCGCGCCGACAGGTCGTACCCCGGCGTGAGGACGGCCCCGCCGGTCTCGCAGCCGCCGATCGCATCGCAGGCGCGCTGCAGCTGTTCGGCGCCGGCCGCCCGGAAGATGGCGCCACAGACGCCGCCGCCCATCTGCAGCGCCCGGTTGGCGGCGTTGACGATGGCGTCGGTCTCAAGCTTCGTGATGTCCCCCTGGATCAGCGCAAAGGGCATGGCAGCCCCTCCTTTTTCCTTGAATGGGCCGGGCGGGCGCGCCCGTTTGCGCCCCGCCCGATTCCCGTTTGAAATTATCGGGGGGTCTGGTGTATACTGGATAAAACATCCACTGCGGAGGCGGCGCATGACCACGCTTTCAGCCCGGCTGACCCTGCACATCCCCTGGGCCAACTCGCTCAAGGACAAGCGGCAGGTGTCCCGCAGCCTGACACAGAAGACCCGGCAGAAGTTCAACGTCTCGATCGCCGAGGTGGACACGCCCGACCTCCACCGCAGGCTGACGCTGGGTATCGCCGCGCTCTCGGGCACCCGCAGCCAGGCCAGCGCGTTGCTGGAGGCGGCCATCCGCTTTGTCGAGTCGGCCACCGAGGCCGAGCTGCTGTCGGTGGAATACGTCGACTAGGACAGCGCCGCCCCGCACGCACGGGGCGATACGGAGCACACCGCGCCAGTCCCAGGAGGGCGGGGCGTGGGGGAGCCTCCCCCGCCCCCGCTCATTTAAATTGCTCGATCTCGCGGATGGCCTCGATCACGGCCGAGCGAAAGCCCTTCTCCTCGAGCTTGGCGATGCCGCGGATGGTGCTGCCGCCCGGCGAGCAGACGTTGTCCTTGAGCTGGCCGGGGTGCAGGCCGGACTCGAGCACCATGCGGGCGGCCCCCAGCACGGTCTGCGCGGCCAGGCGGTAGGCGTCGGCCCGCGGCACGCCGTGGTAGACGGCGGCGTCGGCCAGCGCCTCCAGATAGACGTAGGTAAAGGCCGGGCCGCAGCCGGTGACCGAGCCGGCCGACTTCATCAGTGCCGTGGGCAGCACCGACACGATGCCGATGGCCGAAAACAGCGCCTTGACGGCCTCGAGCTCCTGCGGGTCCAGCGTGTTGCGCTCCTCAAACACGCAGACGCCCTCGCCCACCTGCATCGGGGTGTTGGGCATGACGGCCTGAATGCGCACCTCCTTTGGCAGCACCGCGGACAGCTCCTGAAAGCGCCAGCCCAGCGCCACGCTGATCAGCGCCTTTCCGGCCAGCGCCTCGCCGACCTTCTTGAGCACCTGCTCCACGAGGTGGGGCTTGACGGCCAGCACCACGAGGTCGCAGCGCCGCACGAGGTCGAGCTCGGACTGGGCCTTTTCGATGCCCAGCAGGTCCAGGTTTTTCGGGAGCGGGTCAAACCCGATCAGCTGCTCCCGCTGCAGCGCGCCGGCGGCCAATCCGCCCGAGGCAATGGCGTAGGCGATGTTGCCCATGCCGATCAAACCGATGGTCTGTTGCACAAAAATGCCTCCTTTCAACCGGGCAGCCGCCCGCCCAAACCGCCCGCAAACCCGGCCGACAGGGCCGGGGAACGACGGGCGGCGCAAGGGTGGGGCCTGTCCGGTTTTCATCATACCACGGCCAACAGGCGCTGTCTATGCGCCGCCTTATGCCCTGTGAATTCGGTCATATTCTTATCACTAATTTTGCGTGGAATTTATTTGCTTTTGCAGGTTGGACGTGCTACAATACAGCTGATATCGAGCGCGCCCAGGCTGTTTTGGGGCGGTGTTTTTGATATCTTGCCCTTAATTGACCATAAACACCGCATAAAAAGGAGGATATGCAGCCATGAAGAGAAAACTGCTGTGCCTGCTGCTGGCCGCCTGCCTGCTGCTTGCGCTGGCCGCCTGCGGACGGAAGCCCGATTCCGACGACGGACAGGGAGCTGAAGAGGAAGACAGCTGGAAGATCGGCATTGTCTCGGGGACGGTCTCGCAGGAGGAGGAGACCTTCCGCGCCGCTGAAAACATGGTGGCCGAGTACGGCGCCGACCGCATTGTCCACATCACCTACCCCGACAACTTCACCACCGAGACCGAGACCCTGATCTCCAACGTGGTGGGCCTTGCGGCCGACCCCGACGTCAAGGCCATCGTCTTTGTGCAGGCCGTGCCCGGCGCCGCCGCCGCCATCGGCAAGGTGCGCGAGACCCGGCCCGAGATCCTGTTTGTCTGCGGCGTCCCCGGCGATGACCCCGGCGTGATCGCCGCCCAGTCCGACATCGTGCTCAACAGCGACGAGATCGCCATGGGCGTCACGATCATCGAGCAGGCCCATGCGCTGGGCGCCAAGACCTTTGTGCACTACTCCTTCCCGCGCCACATGAGCTATGCCACCATCGCCGCCCGCTACCAGCTGCTCCAGCAGACCTGCGAGCAGTACGGCATCGAGTTCGTCGCCGAGACCGCGCCCGACCCCACCGGCGACTCCGGCCTGTCCGGCGCGCAGCAGTTCATCGTTGAGGACGTGCCGCGCAAGGTCAGCGAGTACGGCGCCGACACCGCCTTCTTCAACACCAACTGCGGCATGCAGGAGCCGCTGATCACCCAGGTGATCAAGCACGGCGCCATCTTCCCGCAGCAGTGCTGCCCCTCCCCCTTCCACGGCTACCCCTCGGCGCTGGGCATCGACGTCAAGGGCCATGAGGGCGACGTGCAGTACATGCTCGACCAGATCACGGAAAAGGTCGCCTCCGGCGGCAACAGCGGCCGCATGTCCACCTGGGGCTTCTCGATCAACATGCTCGAGCTCGAGGCCGGCGTGCGCTATGCCGAGGCCTTTATCAAGGGTGAGACCAACGGCCGCGTGGACAGCGCGCTGCTGACCCGCATCATTCAGGACATCGCCGGCGGGGCCGACAAGGCCACCGTCTCCACCTATGTCGAGAAGTACACCGAGACCGACGCCGACGGCAACGAGGTGGAAAAGGAGAACGCCTACGACAACTACTTCATGGTCATGGGCGACTACTACACCTTCTAAACGAAGCATGACGGCCGGGCAATCGTCCCGGACCATCGGAATATACACGATGAAAGAGGCGCCGCAGCTGCTTTGCAGCTGCGGCGCCTCTTTCGTTGGCCCTGAGCATGGGCGGCCGGGGGCGCCTGCCCCGCGGCGTCATTCGCTCAAGAAGTCGATGGAGTACTGGGCATACATCGCGGCCGAGTTGACCAGGGCCTCCTCGTCGATGTCAAAGCGGCCCGAGTGGTGGGGGTGGCAGCTGTCCTTGTCGGGGTTGCCGCTGCCCATGTTGCACAGGATCGAGTCGGCCACCGCCTCCATCATGAAGGAGTAGTCCTCGCCGCCGGCCGACGCCGGCCGGCTGACCACGGCGCTCTCGCCCAGCAGCTTTTCCACCGTGCGGCGGGCGCGGGCGGTCGCCTGCTCGGGGTTGACCACCGGCACCGTCAGCTCCTCGTAAAACAGCCGCTCGGCCTGGCAGCGATAGGCGGCCGCCGTCTCGTTGACGATGCGGTCCATGGCCTCGGGCACCTTCTTAAAGGTCTTGGGATTGTAGGTGCGCACGGTGCCCTCGAAGGTGGCCTCGCTGGCGATGACGTTCCAGCGGGTGCCCGAGTTCAGCTTGCCCACCGTGAGCACCAGCGGCTCCATCGGGTCGAACTCGCGGCTGACGACCGACTGCAGGTTCAGCACGCAGGCCGACATGCACAGGCCGGCGTCCACGCCCTGGTGGGGGGAGGCGCCATGTCCGGGTCCGCCGACGAGCCTGTAGCCGAACATGCTGGCCGCCGCCGACTTGGGCCCGGCCGCAACGTCGACCTGGCCGGTCGGGATGCCCGAGGCCAGGTGGATCGCAAAGGTGGCGTCCACGCCCTCGAGGCAGCCCTCCTTGATCATGGCCTTGGCGCCGTAGCCGATCTCTTCGCCGGGCTGGAACAGCAGCCGGACGGTGCCCCTGATCTGGTCGCGGCAGGCCAGCAGCACCCGGGCGGCGCCCAGCAGCGAGGCGGCATGGCCGTCGTGCCCGCAGGCGTGCATCATGCCATCAAGCTTCGACTTGTAGGGCACCTCATTCAGCTCCTGCACGCTCAGCGCGTCGTGGTCGGCCCGCAGGCCGATGGTCTTGCCGGGCCGGTCCCCCCTGATGTCGCAGACCACGCCGGTGACCGCCACCACCCTGGGCTCCAGCCCCATGCCCCTGAGCTCCTCGACAATGCGCTCGCAGGTGCGAAACTCCTCTTTGCTGGGCTCGGGGTGCATGTGAAAGTCGCGCCGCATGGCCGTGATGTACTCGGCGTTCTCCCGAGCAACCTGATAGGTCTTCTCCACGAAACTGCCTCCTTTTAAGGGCGCGCTGCGCCCCTCGCATTTAATCCGCTTATTGTATCACCTTTGTATGGGACAGGCAACCCGAAATTTCACTCAATGGCCAGGATAAACATGCCGCAGAGGATGAAAAACACCAGCACATACTGAAATTTGGTCAGCTTTTCCCGCAGGAAGAGGCGGGAAAACAGGATGGACACCGCCGAAAAGGAGGCAATGAAGGGGGAGGCCAGCACGGCGTCGCCATAGGCGAAGGCGTAGACGTAAGTAAACTGTCCGCCGGTCTCCAGCAGCGCGCCCGCGATGCGGCGGGGGTGGGTGACCAGCGGGCGGCCGGGCTGCTTTCTGCGCAGG
Source organism: Clostridiales bacterium (assembly GCA_012719075.1). Taxonomy (GTDB): domain Bacteria; phylum Bacillota; class Clostridia; order Oscillospirales; family Feifaniaceae; genus JAAYBB01. The sequence goes on from JAAYBB010000023.1 coordinate 6,258, forward strand.
TAGAGCAGGCAGCAGAGGCCCAGCAGGCCGTAGATCAGCGCGTAGGTCACAAAGACCTCGTCGGCCGAGAGGGTCCCTTCGAGGATGTAGTCGTCCAAAAAGGAGCCGATGCCGTCCAGCAGAAAGTAGCCGAGGGCCAGCAGGATGCCCAGCGGATAGGTCTTTTGCCGCGCATGCTCGGTCTCCCGGTTGCGGGAGAGCAGCGCCATGCAGGTCACCATCACGACGATGGCGGCGGCCTGGATCGGGGTGAGGGTCTGCTTGAGCACCACGACACACAAAATCGAGACCAGCGCGCAGGAGCAGTTGGCCACCGGCGACTGGATCGAGAGCTTGATCAGCGGCAGCGCGTTGTAATAGCAGACCATCGAGGCCAGGTAGGCCGCCGCAATGGGCAAATAGTAGAGCAGCGCGATCGGGCGAAAGTCAATTTGCGCGACAAGGCCGTACAGGATGCCGCAGAGGCCCAGCACGATGCCGTTGCAGGCCAGCAGCTCGGCGGCGCCGCCCGGCTCGTCGGTGGCGACGCTCTTGAACACCACGTCGGAGGTCCCCCAGAACAGTACGGTCAGGATCGAAAAAAGCACCCACATAAAACAAACTCCCAAAATCCCGGCGGTGATTTTACGCAAAGCCCCCTGGGGGCCGCCCCGTCACGGTTTCGGCGGGTTTGCGCAACGCCCAAGGGACTACCCTACCACTATAAAGGATTTTGCCGCACCGCGCAAGGGGTCGCCGGGACAGGGCCACAGGCGGGCGGGCTGTCGGGGTGAACCATCGGCAGCCCTGCGCCGCCTGTATCCACACCGCTATATCGGGGCTGGCCTCCCCTGTCTGAAGGGGCTCGGCAGTGGCAGACAGAGGGGCCCTGCCCGCGTGGCGGGCAGGGCCCCTCTGTCGAAACCCGGAAGGTCATTTGCGCGGCGGGAAAGCGCCCCCGGCACAGCGCCGGCCCGCCAGCGGGAGTGCCGCCAGACAGGCTTCGCAGGCGCTTTTTGCGCCGGCGCCCGAAGGGGTGTGGAGGCCCCTTCGGGCGCCGGCCGGACAGGGGTCGATGCCCGCATGCCCCGCGCCTGGATGCGCGCGCCACATGCGGGCCGCAGAACCCCTGTATTCAGGGCGCCCCCTGCCGGTGCCCCTGGGGCAAAATGCCCCCGCTGCCGGTCAGGGCGCCGTCGCTACCGCTTTGTGACGCTATTGGTCCCCTCGACCAGCCGGACGCCGCAGACCGGCGTCGGCACCGTAAAGGTCGCGGTCCTGGGCTCGCAGCCGGACAGCAGGACCAGCGTCAGCGTGGCGGCCGCTAAAAAAATCCGCCTCATGCGATGGCGTTGCTGGGGTTGGGCACGGCCGGCAGCGCCGGGCTGACGGCCGACTGCCCGTCGGGGGTGGTCCATCCCGCGTCGCCGGGCAGGCGCCCGTCGGGGACGGTCAGCGCGTCATCGGCTCTGCGCTCGGTGTCGGTCCTCGGCAGGTTGCGCCAATAGAGGTCATTGCGCCAGCTCTGGTCGTCGGGTCGGACCACCACGTCGGACATGGTCTTGCCCCAGACGTCCAGCGTCTTGAGCTCTACGCCGACCTTGATCTGGGAGAGCAGGTCCGGGTTTGCGCCGATCTCGATGCCGGGGACCCGGGCGGTGCTCTGCCAGTGCCAGCCCGAGTGGTTGCCGACGGACTTGGGCGCGCGCAGCGAGGCGGGGAGCACCCGCTCGACCTCGCGCACGACCGGCGCCCTTCTGAAGATGGCCTCGCCCCTTGTGGTGGTGCGGTTTGCGATGGCGCGGTTTTGCGCCGCGTTGCAGCCGGACAGCAGCAGCGCCAGCAGGGGCAGCAGGATCAGGGCTCTTTTCATGCGAATGAGGCCCTCCTTTCGCAGTATTTTTCAAATCGCTTATCATGGCTGAAGGTCTCAGCAAGGCGCAGAAAAAGCGGCCTGCGTCTCCCTTGTAGTCTTCCCCTGTAAAAGAAGATTTTTGATGGCAATTATTATGGAGCCCCCCTGTTCCGATGGATTTTTTTCAAAAATGAAGTATACTAGAACAAAGGTGCGGCAGATCAGAATTTTCCATTTTTGCTGCCGCAGCCCCCGGAGGGGATGACTTCCATGCACCACACGCTGCGCGACGACATCTACCTGCGGCTCTATCCCGCCCTGCACCGGTTCGGCGGATTCCACATCCTCTATCGCATGGTCGACCGCTACTTTGAGGACCGCGTCAACGAGGCGGCGGCGCACCTGGCCTACTTCTTTCTGTTCTCAGTATTCCCGATTGTCATCTTTCTCAACGCGCTGCTCGCCCTCTTTGCCTTTGACCCGAACCTGCTGCTGTCGCTCGAGACCGTGATCCCCCAGCCGCTGCTGGAGCTGCTGTCCGCCTACCTGGGCTACCTGCAGCGGGCCCGGTCGGCCACGCTGATGTACACCGGCCTTGCGCTTGCGCTGTGGTTTTTTTCGCGCGCCACAAGGTCCCTGATCCTCGACATCAACAAGGCCATGCGCATCCGCAGGCAGCGCGGCCCGCTGCACCTGTTTTTGCTCTCGATGCTGCTGACGGTCGGGCTGCTGTTCTCGGTGCTGCTGGCGCTGCTGTTTGTGGTCACCGGGCGGCAGGTCATGCAGTGGGTGGGCCAGTGGCTGCCCACGCTGGTATCGCTGATCGAGGCCTGGCAGCCGCTGCGCCCGCTGGTCACCGCCGGCTACTTCTTTGTGCTGCTGCTGGCCATGTACACGGTGGCGCCGGCCCGCCCCGTGCGCCTGGCCGAGGCGCTGCCGGGCACCCTCTTTGCCATGGCGGCCTGGCTGGCCTCCTCCATGCTCTTTTCGCTCTACGTCGACAACTTTTCGCGGTACAGCCTGCTGTACGGGTCGCTGGGCGCCATCATCGTGCTGATGCTCTGGCTGTATCTGCTGGGGGTGGTGCTGGTCATGGGGGCCCACCTCAACGCCATTGTGGCCACCAACCGGCAGTGGCGTCAGCGGCAGGCGCAGATCATGCTGGGGGACCCGCCCCACTACACGTTTAAAGATTGACCCCGCAACTTTGCCTAACGGGCCGGCCGGCGCATTGAGATTTCAAAGGCCCTGTGCTATACTTACGTTATTTCCACCTACAAACGGACTCCCCTGTCCAAAGGAGCCCCCGCAGAAAGGATTTTTGATGGTGCGATGGCTACGGTTCCTGCTGGTCTTGCTGTTGTCGGCCGCCCTTTGCGCAGGCCTCTACCTGACCATTTACGAGGCCGCCGATCCCGGGGACCTGACCGATCCTCCCCCCGGGGACGAACTTCCCGGGGACGTGCAGGAGCCCGCGCAGGAGCTGCCGGCCATCGGTCAACCCCAAATCCCCCCCATTGAGGAGTCCCCCGGCCCGCCCGAGGAGCCGCCGGCGCCAAAGCGCCACCGCGTTGCGCTGACCTTTGATGACGGGCCCTACGACCTCATCACCACCGCCCTGCTGGACGGCCTGCAGGAGCGCGGGGTCAAGGTGACCTTCTTCCTGCTGGGCAGCCGCGTCTCCGGCACCCGGGTCGACATCGTCAGGCGCGCCTCGGAGGAGGGGCACCTGATCGCCAACCACAGCTTTTCGCACGCCAACTTCACGCGGCTCACGGCCGACCAGCTGGCAAACGAGGTCTGCAGCACGGCCGACCGCATCGAGGAGGCCGGCGCCCCAAGGCCCTGGCTGGTCCGCCCGCCTTACGGCGCTGTCAACAAGAAGGTGCGCGAGTCGCTTGGAGAGCCGCTGATCATGTGGTCGGTCGACCCCGAGGACTGGCGGGTCAAGGACGCCGACCTGGTCTACCGGCACGTGATGGAGGTGGTCAAGGACGGCGACATCATCCTGCTGCACGACGCCTACGAAACCACGGTGGAGGCCGCGCTGCGCATCATTGACGACCTGAGCGCGCAGGACTACGAGTTTGTGACGGTGGACGCCCTCTTTGCCGAGAGCGGCATTTCGCTGGAGGGGGGCAAGACCTACTTCAAGGCCCCCGCCCGGACGCCGCCTGAGCCGCCGCCCGAAGCTGTGTCCACGCCGCCGCCGGAACAGGCCCCCGAACAGCCGCCCGAGCAGACCACCGGACAGGCCCCCGAGCAGGTGCCCGAGCAGGTGCCCGAGCAGGTGCCCGAACAGCCGCACGAGCCGGTGTCTGAGCCGCCGGAGTCGGCGCCCGGGCAGGCGTCGGGCTCCGCCCCCGAATCGCCACCCGGCCAGCCGCCCGCGACCGAGGCCGCCTGACGCCGCGCCGCCCTGCCCACCGGAGGGCCGGCGCCGCCGGTGTACCTCCCGCAAGTTCGATTCCCACGGTTGCGCAGGGCACAGACCGCCTTTGCGCAAGAAGGAGCGTTTTTTGATGAGACCACTCTGGCCCAGGGCCTTTTTGGGCGCCCTCTGCTTTGCCGGCTGGCGCCTCTACCTGATCACCGACCTGACCGAGCCCTTCACCGGCTTTTTGCGGCGCGGACAACCCTTTGGCATGCTCTTTGTGGGTATGCTGGGCCTGTTTTTGCTGGTGCTCGACCTCAAGCAGCGGGCCCGCATCCGGCGGCTGCCCGCGCCGGAGGCCGGCGCGGGCGCCGGGGTGGGCGCCGCGCGGCTGCTGGTGGCGCTGGCGGCCGCGGCCGGCCTGGGCGGGTCGGCCTTTTTGGCCCTGCAGGAGGGCTTTCGCCTGCACGGGGCCTATGCGGCCGGCGCGGGGCTGACCGCCCTCTCGCTGCTGTTGCTGCTGCCCGCGCAGCAGGGACGGCGCGCGCGCGACGGCGCGGCCTGGGGGCTGTGCATGGTGCCGGTGGGCTGGTCGCTGCTGGCGCTGCTGGCCTCCCACATGGCCAACAACACGCTGGCCGCCGTGCCCGAGAACGCCTTTACCGTCATCGGCTGCGGCCTGCTGACGCTGGCCCTCTACGGGGAGGCCAGGCGCTGCGCACTGGGCTGCGCCGACCCCGCGCTGCGTGGCACGCAGGCCGCCGCGGTGTTCCTGACGGCCGCGGTGCTGCCCCAGGCCCTGCTGCGGGCGCTGGTGCCCGCCCTCTCCGCCCTGTTCATCTCCCGCTGCACCGCCATTGACCTGGCACTGATCGCGCTGATTCCCTGGCTCTGGCAGCGCTTTGCGGCCCTCGAGCGGCAGGCGCTGAGGCAGGCCGACACCCATATCAAAGACGCGCAGGAGGAGGTACACGATGAAACAGTCCCATCTCTCCCGGAGGTATCAGCGGACGGCGGGTGCTGAGGCCGCCCCGCCCGCACCGGCGCCCCGCAGGCAGCCGGTCATCAACCTGACCATCGGCGACCCCGACAAGACCACCGACCCCATCATCACGAGGGCGGCCTTTGAGGACGTGCTGGCCGGGTACACCCACTATGCCCACCCGCTAGGCGACCCCGAGCTGCGCGACGAGATCTGCCGCTACTACCGCGAGGAATACGGCATGTCCATCGGGCGGGACAACGTGCTGGTGACCACGGCCGGCAATGTGGCCATGTACCTGGCCATGCAGGCGCTGCTCGACCCCGGCGACGAGGTCATTGTGGCCACGCCCTGCTTCTTTGTCTACTTTGAGCAGATCCGCATGGCCGGCGGCGTCCCGGTCGAGGTGCCCACCTTTGCCGAAAACGACTTTCGGCTGGAGGCGGCGCGCATGGAGGCGGCGGTCACGCCGAAGACCAAGGCCATCCTGTTCAACACGCCCTGCAACCCGACCGGCATGTGCTACGACCGGGCCGGCCTCGAGGCCGTGGCCGACATCGCCCGCCGCCACGACCTGGTCGTGGTGGCCGACGACATCTACACCGCCCTCTCCTTCGAGACCCCCTTTGTGCCCATCGCCTCGCTCGAGGGCATGGCCGATCGCACGGTCACCATCAACAGCTTTTCCAAGAACTTCACGATGGCGGGCTGGCGCATTGGCAACATCGTGGCGGCGCCCGACATCATCCGCGCGCTGGGCCAGGTCAACGACTGCGTCGTGTTTGGGGCGCCCATGCCCTCACAGCGCGCCGCGCTGCACGCGCTGCGCAACCGGGAGGCCATCGTGCCCAAGGTCGTCGAACTCTACCGCGAGCGGGTGAACTACGCCTTTTCGCGCATTGAGGAAATCCCCGGCCTCAAGGCTGTCCGTCCGCAGGGGACCTTTTACCTCTTTCCCGACATCCGGGGCAGCGGGCTGAGCTCGGGCGCGGTGGTGGCGCGTCTGGCCGAGGAGGGCGTGCTGGTCAAGTCGGGGGCCGACTTCGGCGCCAGCGGCGAGGGCTATGTGCGCATCTCCTGCACCGTGGGCATCGAGGCGCTCAAAGAGGCCTTCGACCGCATTGCGCAGATGCCGGAGTTCCAGTGAGGGCTGAATTTTCGGCTTTTTGCAGGTTGCATCCATAATGGACAGGTTGCCGGACATATGCTTGGTACGTACGGGAGGTGCTTACAGTTATGAAGCTTTCGGTGGGGGTATTTTTCGGAGGCCGGTCGGTGGAGCACGAGGTCTCGGTCATCACGGCGGTGCAGGCCATGCACGCGATGGACAAAGCCCGCTACGAGGTCCTGCCCTTTTACACGACCAAGGAGGGGGTGCTCTACACCGGGGACGCCCTGTTTGAAATCGAGCGCTACCGCGACATTGCGGCCCTGCTCGCGCTCTGTACGCCGGTCGTGCTGCAGCGGCGGCGGGACGGCGTTTACGCCATGCGGGCCGAGCCGAAGCGCTTTGGCAGCAACGAGCTCGGCCGCGTCGACGTGGCCTTCCCGGCCGTGCACGGCACCAACACCGAGGACGGGTCGCTGCAGGGCTTCTTCGAGACGCTGCTGCTGCCCTATGCCGGCTGCGACGTGCTCTCCTCGGCGCTGGGCATGGACAAAATGGCCCAAAAGCAGGTGCTCAAGGACGCCGGGCTGCCGGTGCTGGACGCGATCTGCTTCCACACCCGCGACTATGTGCGGGACGCGGAGGCCATGCTGAACAATATCGAGGCGCGCTTTGGCTACCCGGTCATTGTCAAGCCGGTCAACCTGGGCTCCTCGGTCGGCATCGGCGTGGCAAATGACCGCGAGGCGCTGCGCGCCGCCATCGACCAGGCCTCGGGCTTTGCCTTCCGGCTGCTCTGCGAGCGGGCGGTGGGGCAGCTGCGCGAGATCAACTGCGCGGTGCTCGGGGACTACGAGGAGGTCGTCCCCTCGTTTCTGGAGGAGCCGGTCACCTCGGGCGAGATCCTCTCCTACACCGACAAGTACCTGTCGGGCGGGGGGGCCAAGCAGGGCCAGAAGGGCGCCGGCATGTCGGGCGCCCGGCGCAGACTGCCGGCCGATCTGCCACCCGAAAAGGCGCAGGAGATCCGCGAGCTGGCGCTGGCCGCCTTTCACGCGCTGGGCTGCAACGGCGTCGTGCGCATCGACTTTCTGATCGACACGGCCGACGGCGACCGGGTGTATATCAACGAGCCCAACACCATCCCGGGCTCGCTGGCCTTTTACCTGTTCCAGCCGGCCGGCATCCCCTACGACCGCCTGATCGACCGCCTGATCGAGCTGGCCCTCAAGCGGCAGCGCGAGCGCGCCACGCTGATCTTCAGCTACGAGACCAATATTTTCGACACCAAGCAGACCGGCGCCCTCAAGGGGATCAAGGGGATGAAGGGGTAGCGCGGCAAAGAGCGCACGGCCGGGGCAGCGCCGCAGAGATGCGCTGCAGGGGACCGCAACCGGGATAGCGCTGCAGAGACGCGCCGCAGAGGGCCGTAGCCGGACGGATGCTTTAAATGGATTCTTTTACCGCAAGGCGGCACCCGGAGAGGGTGCCGCCTTGTTTGCCGTTATTGATTAAGATCGCGGACATGGGCCTTGGTGACGGATAAAACACGTCTCTATTTAGCTGCCCCTGGAAGGCCGAGAACACAGGTCTTGCCCCCAGATACGCTGCCGGCCCAACCGTCGCTCTTTCAAGGTCGCAGCCACCGCCGCGGCCTTATAAGGCGGGGAGGAACAGGCCGGTAGCAGCGCGCCTGGGGCAAGCCCTGTACCAGCAGCCTTTCAAGGGCGGCTGGATGAGGAGGCAGCGTTTCTGTGGCCAAGTCTCACGCCGGTGACCGTAAAAAGCCGGTGAGTCGGGCGGGCCCTGATCCAGGATGCAAGGAGCAAGACAAAGGGCCAAGGCCAAAAGGCCCCCGCCAACAGGCCTCACACCGGCTTCTTCACGCCGTCCCTCGCCATTTCGGCCTCCTTGCCGACCGTAAAGCGCTTGAACAGCGCAAAGGCCGCGTCCTCCATCCCGTGCGCCGCGTCGGCCGGCACCTGCATCGGCGGGGTCCCCTTGTCGGCCAACACCCGCGCCAGCAGCCGCTGCGCAAAGCGCGGGTTCTTGACCAGCAGCGGGCCCAGCGCGTTGGTGAAGATCAGCCCCTCCCGCCGGGCGCCCTCGGCGCCGGCGCCGTCGTTGCCGCGCCCGTAGAGCACCTCGCCCAGCGGCGCCTGTCCGGGGCCCAGTGCCGTGTCGACAATCTGGATCTGACTGCCGTACAATTCCAGGGGATCCTCCTCCAAAAGGCGAAACCAGAGGTCGTCGCCGTAGACGCTGCCCCGCTCGGTGCAGACCATGTCCAGCAGCCCCAGCCCTTCAAAGGACGCGTGGGGCGGCAGGCGCCGGGTCTCTCGCGCCAGCAGCGTGCCGGCGCTGCCAATGGCCAGCACCCGGCCGCGCTGCGCCGCAAAGCCGGCCAGCTCTGCCCGCTGGGGTCGCAGCCCCGTGAGCAGCGCCGGCATCACGCGCAGCTCGCCGCTGCAGAACAGCAGCAGGTCGGCCCAGTCGAGCGGCAGCGTCTGTCCGGGGCGCTCCAGCCGCCGGATGCGGACCGAGATGCCCAGCAGCGCCCCCACCCGCTGCAGCGCCATCAGGTTGCCGCGGTCGCCGTGCAGGTGCAGGCTGTCGGGGTACATCCACAGGACATTGACGCAGGGCTGCTCCACGCTGCTCCCCCCTTTCAGCCTTCGGCCGCGCCGGCCAGGCCCTTTGCCGCGGCGACCAGCTCTTCAAACACCCGCAGCAGCGTGATCAGGTACACGTTTGAGCCCTGCTGGCGGTCAAGCGCACGCAACACCTCGCGGCCGTCGTTGCTGGGCACGATGCAGATGCGCTCCTCGGGCACGCCGGCATAGCGCAGCCGAATGGCCGAGTCGTAGCACACGGTGTCCGAAAAGCAGAGGTAACGCGTCACCTCCGAGGCCTCCAGCCGCTCAAAGTCGCAGTCGTAGGTGTAGAAGGTGTTGGTGTAGTAGGGGTAGTCGTCGCGGATTTCGCCAAGGCCCAGCACGACGATCTTGGGCGCAGGGTCGGCGGCGATGTGGTTGATGGCGCTCTGCAGCGTCTCGGGGTTCTCCTGCTTCATGCGGATGTACTGCACGGTCTTGTCGCCGAGCGCAAAGCGCTCAAAGCGGCCGCCGATGTTGACAAAGTCGGCGCAGGCCGAGGCGATGACCGCGGGCGGCAGGCCAAAGGCCCGCGCAATGGCGACGGCGGCGCTGTAGCAGTAGAGGAAGTAGGGGGTGGCGTAGCCAAAGGGATAGGGGTCTCCGTCGACCGAGAAGCGCCCGTTTTCGTAGTCGACGTCGGCCACGAGGCAGTCGGGGCGGGGACTGCTGGCATAGCCGCAGCCGGTGCAGCAAAAGGGGCCGACGTTGTCCACATTGTAGACGTCAAAGCGGATGGGCTGGCTGCAGAAGGGGCAGGGGACCGTCGTGGTCAGCGGCCCCGGCTTTTGAAAGCTCTTGTCGTTCTGCTCGACGCCGAAGGTGACCGTGCGCTCGGCCAGGGCGCGCAGGCTGCCGGCGCTGGGCTCCTCGTTGTTGAGGTAGAGCACCGTGTCGCGGCGGATGACCTGCCGGAGCTTGTCGTAAATGATGTCGGGCGCGCCGTTGCGCTGCACCTGGTCCTTTTGCAGGTTGGTCACGCAGAGGTGCCCCGGCCGCAGCTGGCCGGCCGTGATGGGCAAAAAGCGCTCGTCGGCCTCCATTAAGATGAGGTCGGCGCGCACCCGGCCAAAGGGACTCGTGTGCGCGATCAGGCTGGTGGCGATGCCGGGGGTCAGGTTGGCGCCCTGCCGGTTGACCGCCAGGCGGTAGCCCGCCCGCTCGAACATGTGGGCCAGCAGGTTGGTGGTGGTGCTCTTGCCGTTGGTGCCGGTGACAAAGACGGTGCGCGCGGGGTCGGTCCCCCGCAGGTGCTGCAGGAACAGCGGGTCGATTTTGAGCGCGAGGCTGCCGGGCAGGTTGGTACCGCGCCCCCTGGCCAGGAGCCGGATGGCGAGGGCCGCCAGCTTGCCGGCCCAAAGGGCTGCCAAAAAACGAAGGCGCTGCATGACGTTCCTCCAAACGGGCGCCGACTCGGTGCCCTCAGCCTGTCAAAAAAGGCGGTCTTATGCAAGGTGGGTGGCAAAACAGCCCCGACATCAAATCCGCAGGAACGGCGGACATGTGCCGACGTTCCCAACTCCTAAGCGGGCCTGCGCGTTTCGAGCCCCAAAGGGCGAGGAACGAAGGCGCGAGCGCACAGGCCCTGCTGTCAAAAAACGTTGGTTTTTTGACCGTCTCCAGGCGCCGATTCGACGCCCTCCCCTGGGCAAGGACAGCCCCCGCAGTGGGCAAGGGGCGCCGGGGGCCTGTCCCGCGTTGCAGGAAAAGTATACCACACCGGCCCGCGCGATGCAATGTGCCGGCAGTGCGGACAGCGGGCCACTGCACCAATAAAAGCCCAGGGCGGGCGGGTCGACGCCGCCGACTGCCCCACGGGCAGCGGGCCGCCGCGCCTGCAAAAACCGGGGGGCGGGGAATTGCCTTGACGGCCGGACTGTGGTACAATAGGGACATTTAAAGACCACTCGGCGCCGCCCTTCGGCGCCGCCGATCCAGTCCGGTTTCATCCGGAGAAAGGGGGCTTCCCCCATGGGAGCGCCACAGAGTTTGCTCAACGAGTACCGCGGCGGTCTGCTGGAGTGTTTTCACCCCGGGAGCATCGCCGTCTACAGCGAGGAGGGCCTTGTGCACGGGCTGGGCGACACCGACTTCCTGTGCTATTACCGCTCGGCCTCCAAGCCCATCCAGAGCCTGCCGGCGCTGGCGCTGGGCCTTGACGAGAAGTACGGCCTGACCGACGAAGAGCTCTCGATCATGAGCGGCTCGCTGTGGTGCGGCCCCCGCCAGGTCGAGCTGATGAAGAGCATCATGCAAAAGGGGGACATCCGCTACGAGACGCTGATCATGCAGCCCGGCTACCCGCTGGGCGAGGTCTATGCCCTGCCGCTGCGCGCGGCGGGCGAGCCGCCCAGCAAGCTATACCACAACTGCATCGGCAAGCACCTGGCGCTGATTCTGATCCAGCGCGAGCTGGGCGGTCCGGAGGCCGACTACTACAAGATCGAGAGCGCCGTGCAGCAAAAGGTGCTGCACTACCTCGCCGAAATGACCGACCTGCCGGCGGCCGACATCCAGGTCGGCATCGACGGCTGCGGTGTGCCGGTGTTCGCGGTCCCGCTCGAGGCCATGGCCAAGTCCTTCCTGCGCCTGGCCGCCCCCGACCTGATCGCCTCGCCCGAAATTGCCGCCGCCGCCGTGCGCAACGCGCGGATCCTCGAGCAGTACCCCGAGAACCTCATGGACGCGCGGGCGCTGTGCGGCGTACTCTGCCGCGACGCCAACCTGATCGGCAAGATTGGCGCCCAGGGCGTCTACGCCCTCGGCCTTAAAAAAGAGCGCATCGGCGTCGCCGTCAAGCTGTACGATGGCGTGGGCGCCAACTTCCCGCTGGTGCTCGCACGCATTCTGGAGCTGCTGGACTACCAAAACAGCGAGACCATCGCGCGCCTGCGCAGCACTTTCCCGCCCGAGGTCCTCAACGCCACCGGCGCCGTGGTGGGCATGAAGTGCGCCGAGTTCGACTTTGCCTTTTAAGCAGATTTTTCCGCGCAGCTGCGTATACTAGAAGTGTGCGGGCCCCGGCCACGCGCAAACTTTGTACGCGCTTTTTGCCGCTTGGGGGTGTCCTGCATGGAGCTGTCGGTCCACGGCGCAACGGTCCACTGCGAGCTGTCCGGCGCCGGGACGGCCACCGTCGTGGTGCTGCACGGCTGGGGGGCCTCCATCGAGGTCATGCGGCCCATCGTCGACCACCTGGCCGCCTCCTTTCGGGTGCTGGCCGTCGACTTTCCGGGCTTTGGCCAAAGCCCGCCGCCGCCCGAGGCCTGGGGGGTGCCCCAGTACGCCGACATGACGGCGGCGCTGCTCGGGCAGCTGGACATCCGGCGCCCGATCCTGCTCGGCCATTCCTTCGGCGGGCGGGTCATCCTCTACCTCGTCGGGCAGCTGGGCTACGAGGCCGACCGCCTGATTTTGGTCGGGTCGGCCGGCATCAAGCCGCCCGCCTCGGGCAAGGTCTCGGCGCGGACCCGGCTGTTCAAGCTCGGAAAGGCGGCGGTCTCGCCGCTGCCCGCGCGGCTGCGGGAGCCGCTGCTCGAGCGGCTGCGCGGCCGCTTTGGCTCGGCCGACTACCGGGCCGCCCAGGGCGTGATGCGCGAGGTGCTGGTCAAGACGGTCAACCTCGACCTCGCGCCGCTGCTGCCCGGCATCACCGCCGAGACGCTGCTGATCTGGGGCGACCAGGACAGCGCCACGCCGCTGTGGCAGGCACAGCAGATGGCGCGCCTGCTGCCAAACGCCGGGCTGGCCGTCATCCCGGGGGCCGGGCACTACAGCTTCTTTGACAACCCGCCCCTGTTCTACGCCATTTTGGACAGCTACACCCGCTCGCTGGGTGTGCATTAACCCGACCTGCCGGCGGGAGGCCGCTGTGGTCCCGCCGGTTGGCAAAGGGCCGGCCGCGCCGCTGGCGCGCCGTTTCTTTGCAAAGGAGGCCTCCATGACAGAGATCATGCTGCCGCCGCTCCTCTGTTCCTCGGTGCTGGTGTGGCAGGCCGCGCGCAGCAGGCGCTTCTTTCACATGCTCCAGCTCAACTCCTACCGCAACGAACGCTATCGCCTCTGGCTGCGCAGGTCCCGCGGCGAGGGGCGTCTGCTGCTTTCGCTGGCCGCCCTTGCACCCATTTTGCTGCTGCCCGTCACGGCGCTCTGGACGCTGCTGACCGCCGCGCTGTTCTGCGCGGCGGCGCTGGCCGTGCTGCTGATTCGCCCGGCCGAAAAAAAGCCCTTTGTGGTGACCGACCGGGTCAGGCGCCAGTTCGGAACCGCCTTTTTTGTGCTGCTGATAGCCGGCCTGCTGGCCACGCTGCTGCCGCGGGCGTTCACACTGCCCGGGGCGCTGCAGGGCCGCTTTGGCGCGGCCAGGCTCTCGGCCGCGCTGCTGGCGCTGCTGCCGCCCGCGCTGCTGCCGCCGCTCTGCAACCGCCTGAATCAGGGCTGGGAGAGCCGCATTGCGCAGGGCTTTATCGACCAGGCCATGGCCAAGCTGGCCTCCAAGCCCGACCTGACCGTGATTGGCATCACCGGCAGCTACGGCAAGACCTCGATGAAGTACATCCTCGCCGAGCTGCTCAGCGAGCGCTACGACACGCTGATGACCCCCGAGAGCTACAACACGCCGATGGGCGTGGTGCGCACCATCAACGAGCAGCTGCGGCCAAAGCACCGCATGTTTGTCTGCGAGATGGGGGCGCGCCAGGTCGGGGACATCCGCGAGATCTGCGACATCGTCAAGCCGACTTACGGCATCTTGACCTCGGTGGGCATCGCCCACCTCGAGACCTTCCGCACCACCGACAACATTTTAAAGACCAAGCTCGAGCTGGCCGAGGCACTGCCCCCCGGGGGCCTGGCCTTTTTAAACGTGGACAGCGCCCCGCTGCGCAACGCGGGCTACGACCGCCCCAAGGTCACCTACGGCCTCACCGACGACTGCGACTACCACGCCTCCGACATCTCTTACAGCGAGCAGGGCACCTCGTTTCTGCTGCACCGGCCTCAGGGGGAGCCGCTGGCCCTGTCCACCCGGCTGCTGGGCCGGCACAACGTGCTCAACATCACGGGTGCCGCCGCGCTGGCGCTGACGCTGCAGGTGCCGCCCGAGAAGATCTCCTTTGCGCTGCGCCGCCTGCAGCCGGTGCCCCACCGGCTGGAGCTCAAGAAAAACGGCCCCGTCATCGTGATCGACGACGCCTACAACGCCAACCCCGAGGGGGCGGCCGAGGCGCTGGCGGTGCTCGGCAGCCTGGCAAACCGCACCCGCATCATGGTCAGCCCCGGCATTGTCGAGCTCGGGGACCGCGAGCAGGCCGCCAACCGGGCCCTCGGCCGCGTGGCCGCGCAGCACTGCGACTATGTCATTGCGGTGGGGCGCATGGCGCCCCACATCATCGCCGGGCTGGACGACCTCTCCTTTGACCCAACGCGGCGCTTTGAGGCCAAGAATCTCAGAGAGGCGCTGGCCATGCTGCCGCCGCTGATGCAGGGCCCCTCGGCGCTGCTGCTTGAAAACGACCTGACCGACGACCTCGAGAAGGCCTGAGCCTGCGGCCTGCCATAGCGGGCACAAACGTAAAAAAGGTGTGCAAACACCTTTTTTTCATTCAGGGCGCTTCTTTTGGGTGCCGGGTTAAATTGTCCGGTCAGGGCACCTGGTCAGAGCGTATTGTCCGGTCAGGGCACCTGGTCAGAGCGTCCGGTTAAAGCACCCGGTCAGGGCACCCGGTCAGGGCGCCCGGCTTCCCCCATCCAGGGAGGGAGACCCCCCGGCAATGCGCGGGTGGCGGCCCTCCCCTCGGCCCTTACAGCATAAAGCGGCAGTGTCTCGGCCTGCCGCTTTTGCATGAAGCCTTTCCCTCTGCAGCCCTGGGCGGGTGCGCATCGACGCGGTCCTCGGTCCGCCCCGCCCATTCGTTCAGCAGTCGCAGCCGCTCTGCCGGGGGCAGTCGGTCTGCCGGCTCATGATTTCGCGCACGGCCTGCAGCTTGCACAGCAGCTCCTGCTCCATCGCAGCCATGCGGGCCAGCGCCGAGTCGTTGCAGGGCTCGCACACCCGGCTCAGGTTGCCGCAGATGTCGATGTCCGTGCCGTTCCCACCCGACGAAACCTCTCCGCAGGGTCTGGGCATCAGACAGGAGTCGGTGCCGGCATAGGGGTCGCTGTCCCTGCCGCCACCGCAGCCGCAGTTGTTGCCGCCGCAGACGCAGGTGCAGGTGCAGTTGTTGCCGGTGCCGCCGGTGCCGCAGCCGCAGTTGTTGTTTCCGCTGCCACCGGTGCCGCAGTTGCAGACGCAGTTGTTGTTTCCGCTGCCGCTGCCGCAGGTGCAGCCGCAGATGTTGCCGCAGTTGCAGCCGTTGTTGCCGCAGCCGCTTCCGCCGGTGTCGCCGTTGCCGTCGCAGATGCAGCAGCAGTTGCAGCAGCAGTCGTCCTCGGTCTCGCCTGCGACGTCGTTGTCGCAGCAGGCCTTGAGCAGCAGGTCGGCCAGCGCCTGGTTGATGCAGGACATGGCGCAGAGGATCTCGGCCGCGGCCGTGCTGGCCAGGCAGCAGCAGTCGGTGGAGACGCCGGCGGTCTCGCCGCTGATGAAGTTGCAGGGGGCCACCGTGACGCCCAGCGCGTGCTCCACAATGCTGCCCACGTTGCAGCGCAGCACGGTCACGAAGATCTGGGGGTTGTCGGGGTTGGAGGTCGGGTCGAACATGATGGCGCCGAGCGAGACGTTGCGCGGAAGCTGCGTCTCCTCCAGGATGCGCCCGCAGCGCTCGGCCAGGGCCAGGAAGGTCCGGCCGTTTCTGCAGTAGTAGATGACCAGATAGGGGGCCACCACCAGCACATAGAGCAGCTCGGAGTTGTTTGACGTGTGCAGCAGGCGGCTGATGAAGCAGCCGTTCCGGTCGATTTCGTAGACCCCCTCCGAGGTGGTGAGGATCAGGTTGCCGCTTTCGCAGTCCTTTCCGATGCCGCGCAGCGCCACACAGTCGTGGTAGGGCAGGCAGACCGTGACGGTCTCGCGGATGCTCAGATCGCGGTTGAGGCGATACAGCCGGAAGGGGGTGTCTCCCGCCGCCCAGAACTCGCGGCGCTGATGATCCCAAAACAGCAGCTGAAAGCGCCTTTTCACCGGGATGCTGGCGACCGTCTCCAGGTCTCGGTTCAGTCTAAGTACCGTACGGGAATCGGGCTGGGGCAGGTAGAAGTAAGTACCGTCAAACGCCATTCCCAGGAGATTGGCGGTGTTCAGGACCGTCGCCTGCAGTCCTGAGAGATATTCCAAACGCATGGTCAATGATTCCTCCTATAATTCATATTGGTGACATGTCTCGACCGGTCAAAAGAGCGGGCAATCCAATCTATGCGGGAGCGCGGATGCGGGTGACAGCCGAAGGCCCCCATGGCGCAGAGAATTCGAGCCCGGGGCGCCGCGCCGGCGCGCAGGTTGCAAAAGGGCCCTATAGGGCCCTTTGCCGGGCCTTTTGGGCGCAAAAAAACAGGGGGCATGCTGCCCCCTGTCTCTACGCTCGTTTTACTCGGTTGCACTGTTTTAAACGGATGGCGGCGCTCCGGGTGCGGGATCGGCCCCTGCCGGATCGGCCGGGGGCGCTTCCGCCGCCGGAGGCTGCTCCGCCCCGCCCTCCGCCGCAAGCTGCGGCGGCGCCTTGAACAGGGCCTCGAATTCCTCGCCGTCGATCTTCTCCTTTTCAAGCAGCAGCGCGGCCAGCTCGTGCAGCTTGTCGAGGTGCTCCTTCAGCAGGTCGGTCGAGCGCTGGTAGGCCTCGTCGACGATGCGCTTGATCTCGGCGTCGATCTGGGCCGAGACCTGCTCCGAATAGCCGCTGCTGGCGGCAAAGTCCCGGCCGAGGAAGACCTCGTGCTCGCCGTTGCCGTAGACGATCGGGCCCAGCGACTCGCTCATGCCGTACTTGGTGACCATCTTGCGGGCGATGCTGGTGGCCCGCTCGATGTCGTTGGAGGCGCCGGTCGAGATGTCGTCGAGGCAGAGGTGCTCGGCCACGCGGCCACCCAGCAGCAGCGCGATCTCCTCGCGCATCTCCTCGCGCGAGGAGTAGTACTTGTCCTCGGTCGGCAGCGAGAGCGTGTAGCCGCCCGCGCGGCCGCGCGGGATGATCGAGATCTGGTGCACCGGGCTCTGGGTCTTGAGGAAGCGCGTGACGATGGCATGGCCGGCCTCGTGATAGGCCGTGAGCTTGCGCTCCTTCTCATTGACGGTGCGGCTGCGCTTTTCGGGTCCGGCGATGACCTTGATCGTGGCCTCCTCGACGTCCTGCCGGCTGATGCGCCGGACGCCGCGGCGGGCGGCCAGCAGCGCCGACTCGTTGAGCAGGTTGGCCAGGTCCGCACCGGTGAAGCCGATCGTGGTCTTGGCGATGACCGAGAGGTCCACGGTCTCGTCAAAGGGCTTGTTGCGGGCGTGCACCTGCAGGATGGCCTCGCGCCCCTTGAGGTCGGGGGTGTGCACCATGATCTGGCGGTCAAAGCGGCCGGGGCGCAGCAACGCGGGGTCCAGGATGTCCGGCCGGTTGGTGGCCGCGATGACGATGACCCCCTCGTTGACGCCGAAGCCGTCCATCTCGACCAGCAGCTGGTTTAGGGTCTGCTCGCGCTCGTCGTGCCCGCCGCCGAGGCCGGCGCCGCGCTGGCGGCCGACCGCGTCGATCTCGTCGATGAAGACGATGCAGGGCGCCGTCTTCTTGGCCTGCTCAAACAGGTCGCGCACGCGGGAGGCGCCGACGCCGACGAACATCTCGACGAAGTTGGAGCCCGAGATCGAATAGAAGGGCACGCCGGCCTCGCCCGAGATGGCCTTGGCCAGCAGCGTCTTGCCGGTTCCGGGCGGGCCAAACAGCAGCACCCCCTTGGGGATGCGGGCCCCGATGTCGAGGTACTTGCGCGGGTCCTTTAAAAAGTCCACGATCTCGGACAGCTCGGTCTTCTCCTCGTCGGCGCCGGCCACGTCGGCAAAGGTCACGCGCTGGCCGTTTTCGGTGGCCACCTTGGCGTTGGTCTTGCCAAAGGACATGACCTTGCTGTTGCCGCCCATCTGCTGGTTAATCAAATAGTACCACAGCAGCCCCATCACCACGATGAGCCCGAGGTAGGGCAGCATCGAGAGCCAGAAGGGGGGCGTGTAGGGCGGCGCGACGTCGTACCGCAGGATGATGCCCTCGCGGAACTGGCGGTCGATCTCCTCGGTCGGCACGCTGGTGAAGAAGAGGTTCAGGCTGGGGAGCTGAAAGGCGAACTCGCTGTTTTCGGCATCGTTGAGCTTGATGCTGATGACATTTTTGTTGTCGATGATGAACTCCTGCACCTGCTCCTTATGGAAGTAGTCGACAATGTCGGAGTAGCGCGGCACATCCACCTGCACCTGCTTGCGCAGCGTGGAGGTGGCGAGGAAGAAAATGGCCATGAGCGCGACATAGAACAGCAGCGTGCGAAACAGGGTTCCGCTGCCGCGCGGGCGCTGGTTTGCATTCAAGGGCAACATCCTCCAAGGGGCGGCCGACGGCCGGCCGCCGAAATTTGGGCGCCTTTGGATGGGGCGCCTGCAGGTCGGTTCAGGCCTTGTAGACGCGCGGGTCAAGCACGCCGATATAGGGCAGGTTGCGGTAGAGCTCGGCGTAGTCGAGGCCGTATCCGACCACAAACTCGTCGGGAATCACAAAGCCCTCGTAATCGGGTGCGATGGTCACGCTGGGGTGGCGGCGGCCCGGCTTGTTGAGCAGGGCACAGACCTTGATGCTGGCGGCGTCCTTGGCCTGCAGCAGCTCGGTGATGTAGGTCAGCGTCAGCCCGGTGTCCAGCACGTCCTCCACGATCAGCACGTCCTTGCCCTCGAGCGGGTCGCTGAGGTCCTTGATGACCTGCACGACCCCCGAGGTCTTGACCCCCTGCCCGTAGCTCGAGACCGCCATAAAATCAATGGTCAGCGGCAGGTCGATGGCCCGCATCAGGTCGGTCAGGAAGGTCACCGACCCCTTGAGCACGCTGACGAGGTGGAGCCGCCGGCCGACGTAGTCGCGGGTGATCTCCCGCCCAAGCTCCTTAATGCGCGTCTGAATGTCCTTTTCGGTCAGCAGTACGCGCAGCAAATCTCTCTCCATAGGCTCTCCCCAAAACGCCTTTTGCCGCGCAGGCCGCCCGAGCGGGGCGCCTCGCGCGGGGCCGCCAGTTTTCGGCGGGCGGCAGGCCGTATTGCAGGACCGTTCAACGGGCGGGCCGCCGGCGCGGGCCCTTGCTGTGCATGCCGGCCGCTCAGCGGTCGAGCAGCGCCTGCACCTGCGGCGCCGGCCGAAAGGTCAGCCGCAGCACCTGCCGGCAGTCGTCCCCGGCCGCGTGGCGCGCCGAGGGGCCAAACGGAAAGGCCGAGAGGATCTCGCCCTCCAGCACGACGACCGGCAGCAGCCCGCGCAGCTCGCGCGGGACCCTGGCGTCGACGGCCATGCGCTTTAAGCTCTTCTCGGGGCGGCCGGCCGGGCGGTAGACATCGCCGGTCAAACGGCCCCGGACAGACGGCATGCGTTTTATTATACCATAATTCAAGCGGTGAGTGTAAACATTGTGCGAATGATTTGTGCCCAATTTAAAATCTTCCAAAGCGACCTCGAGTACACCGAAGCCGGTTAAAACATTTTGCCCCAGCTGCAGCGCGGCCGGCGCCAGCGCCGGCTGCGGCGGCGGACCCTCGCAGAGGATCAGCCGGTCGTAGCAGGTGCGGGCCGAGAGCCCGCCGGGCAGTGAGCCCACCTCGCCGTTTTCGGGGCGCAGCGCCAGCCGCAGCAGCGCCTCCGACTGGACGGCGCTCAGCACGAGGCCAAAGCGGGCCTCCACGGCGCGGCGCAGCGCGCGGCGCACCAGCGCCGGCGGCTGCCCGCGCAGCGGCGCGCGGTCGAGCACCAGCGCGCCGGAGTCGGGGATCCGGGACAGCAGCCGGTCGGCCAGCCCGTCCAGCAGGTCGGCCTCCTCGCGCAGCAGCGCCGCCTGCCGCCCGAGCGTGTGCAAAATGTTCGGGTTGTGATGCTCGAGCAGCGGCATGACCGCAAGGCGCAGGTGGTTGCGCGCGTAAATCGATTCGAGGTTGGTCGAGTCGGTCACGTAGCGCAGCCCGTGGCGGCGGCAGTAGTCCTCCACGTCGGCCCTCGAACAGCCCAGCAGCGGCCGGATCAGGCCGGCCCGCGCGGGCGGCATGCCGGCCAGGCCGTCCAGCCCGGCGCCGCGGATCAGGTTGAGCAGCACCGTCTCGGCCTGGTCGGAGAGCGTGTGTCCGGTCGCAGTCACGGCGCTTGGCCGCTGCGCGCAAAGGCGCGCAAACAGCGCGTAGCGCACCGCGCGCCCGGCCTCCTCGACGGTCTGCCCCCGCTCGGCGGCCAGCCGGGCGACCTCCGCCGACTCGACGGTCAGCGGGATGCCCCACGCGGCGCAGAGGTCCTGCACAAAGCACTGGTCGCGCAGCGACTCCTCGCCGCGCAGGTTGTGGTTGAGGTGGGCGGCCGAGAGCTCATATCCCCATTGTGGTGAAGATGCGCGCAAAATATGCAGCAGCGCCACCGAGTCGGCGCCGCCCGACAGGGCCACCAGCACATGCCGCGTCCCCTCGGGCAGATCGGCCTTGAGGGCCCCGGCCACCGCCCGCTCAAGCCGGCCCATGGTGCACGGCCTCCGGCTCGATGGCCGTAAAGCGGGTGAACTCGCCCTGCCACAGGAAGTCGATGGTGTCGGTGGCGCCGTGGCGGTTCTTGGCCACGACGCACTTGACGATGTTGCGCTCGCCGGGGTCCTCGCTGTCCTCGTCGCGGTAGAGGAACAGCACGATGTCGGCGTCCTGCTCGATCGAGCCCGACTCCCGCAGGTCGCTGAGCATCGGACGCTTGTCCTTGCGCGACTCGGGCGAGCGGTTGAGCTGCGACAGCGCCACGACCGGGATGTTGAGCTCCCTGGCCATGATTTTGAGCGAGCGGGAGATCTCGGCCACCTCCTGCACGCGGTTTTCGCTGCGGATGCCCGAGCGCATGAGCTGCAGGTAGTCGATGATGACCAGCCCGACCTCCCGCTCGCGGCGCAGCTTGGCCTTGATCTCCTGCACCGTGATGCCGGCGTTGTCGTCGATCTTGATCGGCGCGTCGCCGAGGATGGACACCGACTCGGTCAGCCGCGGCCAATCCTCGGGGTTGATGCGCCCGGTGCGCAGCCGGAAGGAGTCGACCTTGGCGTGGGCCGAGATCATGCGGTTGACCAGCTGCTCGCCGCTCATCTCGAGCGAGAAGATGGCCACCGGCCTGCGCTCCTTGAGCGCCACGTGGGAGGCCATGTTGAGGGCCAGCGAGGTCTTGCCGATGCCGGGGCGGGCCGCGATCAGGATCAAATCCGAGCGGTTGAGCCCGCCGATCATGCGGTCCAGCGAGCCGAAGCCGCTGGGCAGGCCGCCGAGGTCCCCCTTGTTGTTGTAGAGGTCCACAATGCGGGCATAGGCCTCGTCCACCACCTCGGCCACCGGGCGCAGCTCGCCGAGGCGGCGGCCGCTGCCCAGCTCGTAGATCATCTGCTCGGCGGCGTCCATCAGCAGCAGGTACTCCTCGCGCTCGGCGTAGCAGAGCTCGGCGATCTTTTGCGAGACCCCGATCATGGCCCGCAGCATGGACTTTTCGTAGACGATGCGGGCGTAGCGCTCGGTGTTGGCCGAGGAGGGCGTGAACTCGGCCAGGTAGAGCAGGTAGGCCGGCGTGCGCTCGGCGTCGTACTCGCCGCGGTGGCGCAGCCGGTCGGAGATGGTCACGCTGTCCACGACGTCGCCGGCCGAGAACAGCTCGTAGATGGCCTCGAAGATGGCGGCGTTCTGGGGCAGGTAAAAGTCGGAGGCGCGCAGCAGGTTGACCGCCTCGAGCACCGCCCTCGGGTTGATGAGGATGGCGCCGAGGACCGACTGCTCCGCCTCGAGGCTGTAGGGCATCTGGGGCAGCGGCGATGTGGCTTCGGGCAGGTTCACGCGCGGATCCTCCTCTCTGCTCTCTCTGCTTCCTCGGTGCGCCGGACGGCTACTCCTCGGCGGTCACCAGCACGTAGAACAGCGCGGTCACGCCGGCGTGCAGCTTGGCCTCCACCTCGAAGGTGCCGAAGCTCTTGATGTCCTCGGCCACCAGCTTTCTGCGGTCGACCTCCACCGCGAGCTGCCGCGACACCGCCTCGGCGATGTCCTTGGTGGTGACGGCGCCGAACAGCCGGCCGGCGCTGCCGCCCTTGGCCGACAGCCGCACCGTGATGCCCTGCAGGCGGGAGGCCAGCGCCTGCGCCTCCTCGAGCTCGCGCTGCTTGTGGAAGACCTTGGCCGACTCCTTTTGCTGGTAGGCGTTCATGGCCGCCGCGTCGGCCTGCGAGGCCAGCTTGCGCGGCAGCAGATAGTTGCGGGCGTACCCGTCCGAGACCTCGCAGAGGTCCCCCTTCTTCCCGGTGCCCTTGACATCCTGAAGCAAAATCACCTTCACGGTAAAAACCCCCTTTTTGATCGGTCGGCCCATGGGCCCTGTAAACGGACTGCGCGGCCCTTTGGGCCATGCACCCCGGTCGATGTCTATGCTGAAAACCGTCCTTCTTCAGGCCGCCCGCCGCGGGGCGGTCAGTTCCCGTCGAGGTAGCTCGAAATGGCGGCCCGCAGCCGCTCGGCCGCCTCCTGCGGCGGGATCGAGAGCTGCGCGCCGGCGTTGGTCATGTGCCCGCCGCCGCCCAGCGCCTCCATGATCAGCTGTACGTTGATGGTGCCCAGCGACCGCGCCGAGATGTGCACGCGGCCGTTTTCGCCGTAGAGCACAAAGGAGGCCTCGACGCCGCCGATGTCCAGCATCTCGTCGGCGGCCTGCGCGGCGATGACCTGGAAGCCGCTGTGCCCCTCCTGCTCCCAGACCGAGATCGCCGCGACCCTGCGGAAGATCTTGGCCGCCATGATCAGGCTGGTGCGGGAGGCGTAGCTCTCGAGGTCCACCTGGAACAGCTTTTTGACCTCGATAGTGTCGGCCCCCATCTTGCGCAGGTAGGCCGCCGCCTCAAAGGTCCGGAAGGAGGTTTTAAATTCAAAGTTGTTGGTGTCCAGCACGATGCCGGCCAGCATGGCCTCGGCCTCCCGCTTGCGGATGGCGTTGCCGCCGGACACATACTGGGCCAGCTCGCAGACCAGCTCGGAGGTCGACGAGGCGTAGGGCTCGTGGTAGGACAGCACCGTGTCCTCGATGGCCGAGGCCATGCGCCGGTGGTGGTCGATGACCACGACGCTGGCGGCGTTGGCGTAAATTTCCTTGGATTCGATGATCTCGGGGTTGTGGGTGTCGCAGATGACCAGCAGCGTCTCGGAGGAGATCAGGTCCAGCCCCTGGTTGGGCGTCACAAACACACCGGCGTACTCGGGCAGCTGCTCCACGTGCTCGACCAGCACCCGGGCCGGGGAGACCTCGCGGTGGATGACGATGTGGGCCGGCTTGCCCTTGGCCGAGGCCAGCCGCGCCACGCCGACGCAGGAGCCCACCGAGTCGAAGTCGGCAAAGCGGTGCCCCATGACCAGCACGTTGGTGGCCTGGTCGATCAGGTCGGAGAGCTGCTTGGCCATCAGGCGGGCCTTGACCTTGGTGCGGCGCTCGACCGTCTTGGACTTGCCGCCGAAGAACTCGAGGTTGGCTCCCTGCTTGACGGTGGCCTGGTCGCCGCCGCGGCCAAGCGCCATGTCGAGGGCCTGCTTGGCCAGCTCCATGCCCTCGGCCAGCGTCTCGCCGCCGCGGCCCACGCCGACCGAGATCGTGGGGGCGGCCAGCGCGCCGTCCCCCGCCGAGGCCCGCACCTCGTCGAGCACCGAGAACTTGTCGGCGATGTAGTGGGGCAGAAAGCGCTCCTCAAACAAAAAGAGGTAGCGGCCGCGCTCCACCAGCTGCAGCAGCCCCCCCGTGGGGGCGGCCCAGCCGTTCAGAATCCGGTCCACGGCGGCCAGCGCCATCGCCCGCTCCCCCTCGCTGGCGTTTTGCGAAATTTCGTCGAGGTTGTCCACGACGATCTGCGCCACGACGGGGTGGGCGCTCTGGTGCTCGGCCAGCAGCGCCTCGTGGTCGGTGCGGTCGAAGAAGACCAGCAGCAGCAGCTCCCCCGAAGTCTCCTGCTCGCGCAGCGGGGAGGCAAAGACCCGGTAGAGCCGCTCCCCCACCGAGAGGTCGGCGCCGGCGTACAGCTCCTCGGGCTGCAGCTTGCCCGGGTTCACCCCCGCCAGGATCTCCTGCAGCGGCTGCCCCGGCGCGGGGCTGTGGCCCGCCAGCTCGCGAAAGGCGCCGTTGTACCACTGCAGCGCGCCGTTTTTGCGCACTGCCGCCACCGGCAGCGCCGAGCCGAGGAAGGAGATGGACTCGACGTCCAGCGCGCGGCCGGCCGCGTCGAGCTGCTTTTTGACCCCCTGGAAGAAGCCGGCCTCCATCAGCAGAAAAACCGCCCCAAGCGCCAGCAGCAGCACGGCCTGCCCCAGCGCAAAGCGCAGGTCAAACAGGGCCGTCACCAGCAAAATGGCCAGTGCACAGCCCAGCAGAATGACCTGCTGTCGGCTGCGCAACATGCTTTTTAAGGGCTTTTTCATGCGTAATTCCTCTCTGCGGTCGGCAGGCGATGGAGGGGCCTCCGGGTTCAAGGGGGGTGGTTCAAAGGGGCTTGGGTTCAAAGGGGCTTGGCGCCTCAGTCGACCGGCGGGGCGTCCGGCCGGTCCGGGGGATCCGCCTGATCCTGACCCTCCGCACCGGCATCGTGGGCGGGCTCGTGAGTGGACTCGTGAGTGGACTCGTGAGTGGGCTCGTCGAGGGCGGCATCGTCGCCGGTCTCTCCATGGGTGGCCTCGGCATCGCCGCCGGCCTCGCGGCGGGAGACCTCGCCGGCCGCGGGGTCGGCATCGCCGCCCGGGCCGCCGTCATGGGGGCGGGGACCGCCCCGGCCATCCGCCCTCGGCGGCGGCGCCAGGCGCTGCCGCAGCTTGTCGGGCAGCAGCACGTCCACCGCGCCGCAGACCGCCAGAAACATCAGCATGGCATAGACGCCCGAGAACCACATCAGCGCCAGCATGGCCATGAAGGGGATCAGCCGGCCGGCCACGCGGGCGTTGCGGTTGATCGTGCCCAGCCCGCGCAGCGCGAGCGGCAGCGTCATGATGGCCATGAGCTGGGTGGCCGCGTCGCCGGACGGCGAGGGCAGCACAAAGGCCATGACCGAGGCCAGCACATAGACCGCCGCCCCGACCCTCGAGATGTCAAACTGCAGTATGACGGCGCCGAGGCGCGGGACCTGCCGCCCGTCGGTCCGGCGGAAGTAGGTGGTGGAAAAGAAGGCCATCAGCATGGCCGCGACCACCAGCACCGTGGGCAGGTAGTTGACCACCATGGCCACGGCCTGGTCGGGCTTCAGCGTGAACAGCAGGCTCGGGAACCGCTGCTCCGAGCCAGCCAGCATGACCGCCGTAATCTCGCGGTAGACCTCGGCCAGCTCGGTCGAGGCGGCCAGGATGGCCCTGCGCAGGCCCTCGGCCGTCGCCTCGCCGCCGAGGCGCAGCGTCGAGCGTCCGAGCGAGACCACGTAGAGCACCACGTTGAGCAGCGTGCCCAGCGTCAGCATCGTGCCGTAGTCGCAGATCGGGTTGTACATCTGCAGCAACAGCGCCGGCAACAGCAAAAAGAGCAGGATGAACACCGCGGCGTCCGGCCCGATCATCGTCAGCGCGGTCACGCCGATGCCCACCCCGCCGATCAGCACGACCCAGAAGCGCCGCGCGAGGGAGGCGAAGGTGAAAAAGTTGGCCGAGAGCAGAAAGACCCCCAGCAGCAGCGTGAGGACCTGCGTGGCGGCAAAGGCCGCGGTGGCGCCGGTCTGCGAGATCGAGAGCGACAGGTCGGTCAGCAGATAGAAGATCGTGTCGGCCGACAGCACCCGGTGGCCCAGGTTGGCCGAGAGCAGGTAGATCGACAAAAACGCCCCCACCAGTGCGAGCGAGAGCTTGCGGGTGTGATGTCTCTGGTTCGGTTCCAAATGCAGGCCCCATTTCTTGATCGCGGCAAGGGCGGCCCCTCGAGGGGCCGTCCTTGCCGCGCACGGCGTTGCTTGCACAGGCGGCGGGTCCTCAGCGGCCGCCGTCCTCGTAAATCGGGTACTTGCCGCACAGCGCCCCGACGGCGGCCAGCACGGCTTCGCGGTTGCCCTCAAAGTCGAGGGCGATCAGCTTCATCAGGCGGGCGACCTCCACGAGGTCCTGCTCGACAAAGCCGCGGGTGGTGACGGCCGGCGTGCCGACGCGGATGCCGCTCGTGACGCCCGGCTTCTCGGGGTCGTTCGGCACGGCGTTCTTGTTGACCGTGATGCGCACCTCGTCGAGCTGGTTGGCGTAGTCCTTGCCGGTGCGCCCGAAGGGGCGCAGGTCGACCAGCGCCAGGTGGTTGTCGGTCCCGCCCGACACCAGCGAAAAGCCCTCGGCCAGCAGTGCGTCGGCAAAGGCCTTGGCGTTTTTGACGATCTGCTGCTGATAGGTCTTAAAGCCGGGCTGCAGCGCCTCGCCAAAGGCCACCGCCTTGCCGGCGATCACATGCATCAGCGGGCCGCCCTGGATGCCGGGGAAGACCGCCTTGTCAATGGCCTTGCCGTAGTCCTTTTTGCACAAAATCATGCCGCCGCGCGGCCCGCGCAGCGTCTTGTGGGTGGTGGTGGTCACGACGTCGGCATGGGGGACGGGGTCGGGGTGCAGCCCGGCCGCCACCAGCCCGGCGATGTGGGCCATGTCCACCATCAGCAGCGCGCCGCTCTTTTTGGCGATGGCGCCAAAGCGCTCAAAGTCGATCACGCGCGGATAGGCCGAGGCCCCCGCCACGATCAGCTTGGGGCGGTGCTCCATGGCCAGCGCCTCGAGCTTGTCGTAGTCGATGCGGTGGGTGTCCCGGTCGATGCCGTAGGCGATGAAGTCATAGCTCTGTCCCGAGAAGTTGACCGGGCTGCCGTGGGTCAGGTGTCCGCCCTCGTTCAGGTTCATGCCCAGCACCCGGTCGCCGGGCTGCAGCAGCGACATGTAGACCGCCATGTTGGCCTGCGCGCCGCTGTGGGGCTGAACGTTGACGTGCTCGGCGCCAAAGAGCTGCTTTGCGCGCTCGATGGCCAGGCGCTCCACGGTGTCCACATGCTCGCAGCCGTTGTAGTAGCGGCGGCCGGAGTAGCCCTCGGCGTATTTGTTGGTCAGCGCACTGCCCACCGCCGCCATCACGGCCTTCGAGACCAGGTTCTCGGAGGCGATCAGCTCAATGTTGTCCTGCTGCCGCTTCAGCTCGGCGGCCAGCGCCGCCCCCACCTGAGGATCGGCTGCCAAAACCGTTTCAATCCCATACATGCTGCTCACTTTACCTCATCACACCCCTGTCTTTTCGTTGATGCGCCGATCAGGGCGCGTCCCGTTTTTGGCCGTCGGCCCAATGATTCTCATTTTTTGCAACCTTTATTATACGACAGATGCGCCAAAATGGCAAGCGCAGGCGCCCGCCCGCGCCGATTTTGTGCCCACTGATTGGGCCCCGGCCCGCAGGTGGACAGCCTGTCCGATTGCCAAAGCCGTCCCAATGCGCTAAAATGGACAAAAAGGCAGTTGGAGGGCTATTGATGGCGGCGGAGGGCAAGAGGGCAAAGAAGCGGCGTGCGGCCGAGATCGTCTCGCGGCTCGAGGAGGTCTACCCCGGCGCGCAGTGTTCGCTGGACTACAAAAAGGACTACGAGCTGCTGTTTTCGGTCCGCCTGGCGGCCCAGTGCACCGACGCGCGGGTCAACCTCATCACGCCGGCGCTGTTTCGCGACTACCCGACGCTCGAGGCCTTTGCGCAGGCCGACCTCGAGGCACTGGAGCAGGCCGTGCGCCCCTGCGGCTTTTACCACGTCAAGGCCAGGGACATCCAGCAGACCGCCCGCCTGCTGCTCGAGCGGCACGGCGGCCGGGTGCCGGACAGCATGGAGGCGCTGCTGGCGCTGCCCGGCGTCGGCCGCAAGACCGCCAATTTAATGATGGGCGACCTGTTCGGCGCGCCGGCCATCGTGACCGACACCCACTGCATCCGCATCTCCAACCGCCTGGGCCTGGTGGGCAGCAAGGTGCCCGAAAAGGTGGAGCTGCAGCTCATCCCGCTGATTGCGCCCGAAAAGCAAAACGACTTCTGCCACCGGCTGGTGCTGTTTGGCCGAGACACCTGCTCGGCCAGAAAGCCGCGCTGCGCGGGCTGCCCGCTCGACGGCCTCTGCCCCCGCGCCGGGCTGTAGCGGCGGCGCATCGCTTCATTTCACAAAGTTTCATACCGGCCGCTTTATTTCATACAGGCCGCCCCGTACGGGGCGGCCTGTATGACTGTCGAAAAAGGTGCTCTCAGAGCGCATTTGTCAAGAAAGTGTATCAAAAAATTTTCAGGCTGTTCTGTGAAAAATTCCATGCTGGACAAAAAATCCCTGTCCTGTGCGTGTTTACAGCGAGAACTCAACTGGTCACGGCGTTACGCCTTTGTTTAGTTGTACCCGGTATTTCTTCTTAATTTAACTTGCCAATACGCGTTATGGTTCAAACTTGAAATGATAATGCGATTGATAATTTTCCCGGTGATAAAATAAAATTTCGCACGTCGTTTTATTGTACACGACCGACCATTGGGTTTTCCAGTTTTCTTCAAACCAACTGCTTTGGCGAACCGACGACAATCCCCCTTTGATTTCGTCCATGTCCATGATGCCGCTCGTCTCATCATATAATTGGGATAAAGCCTCAAATCGCCCTTTGGATGCCTCGCTGCCTATGCCATAAACGTCACTTTGCGTTAAAAAGAAGTTGGTTACGACCTGAGTTTCTGTGACGTACATCACATTATTTATATATTCAACAACCACCGAATATCCGGTGGCGTCCGATATGGCAAGATGATGCATCATGTCGGCATCTGAGTGCATATCATACTGTTCCAAAAGCGCAATCGCCTCGTCCACGGTCGCGGCTTTATCAAGCAGCAACCGTATTGCCGTCGTGGTTGTCAATGCTGTCTTTCCAGTTTCTTGATGCGTCTCCTCGGGATATTCGATCATCAAATCCGCAACGCACAGCCCTTTTTCATTCTTACCGTCCAGCGGCACATAGACTGCGGCAAGCGACAGCAGCTTGTTTGCAAATCCTTCCGGCGCAAAACCGTCCCCGAAACCGAGAAAATTTAGATTGGAAGTGGAAAAGGAAGCGTATCCGTCTTTAGGGGTCGTTTTAACAATCATGGCGGTGCAGTCTTTCCAATCAAAGTTGCGTCCAAATCCATATCCGCCATCCGGGAGCTTCACCGAAATTGTGCTGCATCCTTGCGTGGTCGCTATCGGTTCATATTTATAAAATCCATGGGATAAAAATTCTGCTACGTAGCTCCCAACCTCCTCGGCTGAAGCCGCTCCTCCTTGTTCTAAAAATGCCTGAAAACCATAATCGCCGGGGTATGCCAAATAGTATAAGTCATCTGACAATTTGCTTATTGTACTCATAGCCTTTATCTGAGCGGCGAACAGTATGTATGCGCAGATACCCAATATTAAAATTAAGCAAGTCGGTATCGCCATGAACAAACAGGTTCGTTTCTTCATCAGATTCTTCCCTCTATAGGATATAAATTAGCATATCGCACACGGTTCCTCGTGTGAATACCGAAAAAACTGTTGTACGCAAAAATTATAGCATAGCCTCACTCAAAACGCCACAACGACTCCACGCCACATCTTTTTGTGCCGATAGGCGCAAAGCGCTGTCTGCAAGACGCACAGCACCCCATAAATGCGGTGCATACGTGCGCTTTTAGTAGGATTACATCAAGGGTTTATTGCGCCACCCTCGTTCGTGATATCGTATAGCGGGGCGCAATGTTTACAAGAGCAGGGCAAACATGATGTAGAGTAAAGGGCGTAAAAACCCCTCAAACGCCGTTTCAGCGCGTTTGAGGGGTGGATAAGGGTTTTGGCTTCCCGCCTGTTTTTTTGACAGTCCCACAGGCCGCCCCGTACGGGGCGGCCTGTGTCGCTTGGATGGCTTTGCGGGCCCCGCCGACAGGACCGGCCTGCCCGCCCATTGTCATCCGCATCCCCGGTCCGGCCAAAATGGACGGAGCTACTTGATCAGCATGACCTCGTCCAGGCTGCGCTTGGGCACGCAGAAGCCGCCCTGCTCGCCCCAGAAGTACTTGGTGTCGCCCGATGCGGGCAGTGCCACCTCTTTGGCCTCCATGCCGGGGTAGCCCAGCGCGATGGCCGAGTGCAGCTGCAGGTGCTCGGGCAGCTCCAGCAGCGCGGCGATCTCGGGCCGCTGCAGGTTTTCGAGCCAGCAGGAGGCGATGCCCTCGCTGAGCGCGTAAATGATGATGTTCTCGGCCGCGGCGCCGATGTCCATGACAAAGGCCTGCTCGCGGATGCGCTTGTCGTTGAGGATCAGCACCCAGGCCGTCGGCTCCTCGCCCTCCTTGGGCCGGCCGGAGCCGTCGGGCAGGTGCATGCCCCACTTGCTGTGCGCAAAGATGCCCTTGACCAGCTCGGGCGACTGCACGATGCAGAACTTGAGCGACTGCATGTTGCCGCCGCAGGGGGCCAGCCGGGCCACGTTGACCGCCCGCTCCAGCACCTCCTGGGCGATCGGGTCCTGCTTGAACTTGCGGATGCTGCGCCTGGCCACCATGATGTCATAGGTTGTCATGTCCTTTTGCCTCCTCATCCATCGTCTGTTGACGTGTGGGGCCGCGCCGGCGCGGCCGGCCCCGTATTTCCCCAAGTATAGCAGAGGCGCCGGCCAAAGTACAGTCGGAAAAGGCCGCTTTGGCCCCGTTTTTTGCCGGCGCGGCCGCTTCGTGCCGCGGGTCTTTTTTGGGTTCGCACAAATTTCGGGCGGCCCGTCCACCCGCAATCGACTTGTTTTTAAAGCGGCGTTTCGGTATAATAAATTAATTTAGGCCCTTTGCGGCCGACACACCACGGGGAGCGGGACTTTTTTTATGAAGCTGTCGCACATTCGCAACTTTTCGATCATCGCCCACATCGACCACGGCAAGTCGACGCTGGCCGACCGGCTGCTCGAGGCCACGCAGGCCGTCTCGCAGCGGGACATGGCCAGCCAACTGCTGGACAACATGGACCTCGAACGGGAGCGGGGCATCACGATCAAGGCCCACGCCGTCCGGCTGGACTATGTGGACAAGTCCGGCCAGGCCTATGTGCTCAACCTGATCGACACGCCGGGGCACGTGGACTTCGGCTACGAGGTGTCGCGCTCACTCGCCGCGTGTGAAGGGGTGATCCTGCTGGTCGACGCCTCCCAGGGCATCGAGGCGCAGACGCTCGCGAACTGTTACCTGGCCCTCGAGAACGATCTCGAGATCGTGCCCTGTCTGAACAAGATCGACCTGCCCGCGGCCGAGCCCG